>JADQCD010000125.1 GCA_016278285.1 Actibacterium sp. | reverse complement strand
CCGCGGCGAATGATCTGGCCGCGCAGTCCACCACCAACAACCAGGGCCGCGGCGACATGCTGGAGGGCGAGGAGGCCGCCCGCGTGCTGGAAATCCTGAAATCCGACAGCAGCCGCGCCTATGACCATTACGAGGAGATGATTTCGCAGGAAGGCCAGCAGGGCCTGGCGCGCGAACTGGCGCGGATGAACCTGCCCGCCAACATCTACACGCAATGGTACTGGAAGGTGGACCTGCACAACCTGTTCCACTTTCTGCGACTGCGTGCCGACGCCCACGCACAATACGAGATCCGCGTCTATGCCGATGCGATCTGCGACATCGTCGCCGACTGGGTGCCGGCCGCCTTCAAGGCGTTCGAGGATTACCGCATGGGCGGCGCGACGCTAAGCGCCACGGCGCTTGCCTGCATCCGGCGGATGATCCGGGGCGAGGAGGTGACGCAGGAAAATTCCGGCATGTCCAAGGGGGAATGGCGCGAGTTCGAGGGGCTTTTGCGTGAGAACGAGGCGTGATGACACCCCGGGAAGAGGGTGGCTGAACGTCGCGGTTTTCTGAGCGGCGATGGAAGCGCATGTCGTCGGGGCCCTTGCAAGGATGACCGGCGGCCGTGCAGGAACGCCGGTCATGGAATGTCAGCTTCGCACCTTTGGGCGCAGGTTTTCCCGATGACCGGCCTGCCCGGGTTTCACCCCTGACGGTCGACTTCGTCCAGGACCCTGCGCGCGACGCGGAAACATTCCAGCGCCTGGGGCACCCCGCAATAGATGCCGACGACATGGATCGCGGCGCGGATCTCGTCACGGGTCACGCCGTTGTTCAGCGCGCCGCGGCAATGCGTTTCCCACTCGGTCATCTTGCCCAGGGCGCCGATCATCGCAAGGTTCATCAGGCTGCGGGTTTTCGGGTCGATGGCGTCATCGCCCCAGCCGAACCCCCAGCACCATGCGGTCATCGCCTCCTGGAAGGGACGGGTGAAATCGTCCGCCGCTGCCAGGTTGTTCTCGACATATGCGGCGCCCAGCACCGCCTTGCGGCGTTCCAGGCCCTTTTCGAACAGGTCGTCGTCCATTTTCCGCTTCCCTCAGCTGAACCGTTCCGGCCCGTGCCACTGGGCGTCGGAATACCGGTCGCCGTGGCACCAGCCCACCGGCAGCACCGTCTCGATCGCCTTGATGTCCGGGTCCGACAGGGCCAGATCCGCCCCGGCGGCCAGTTCACGCAGATGCGCGGAGGAGCGGGTGCCGGGGATCGGGATGACGTGGTCGCCTTGTCGCAGAAGCCAGGCGATTGCCAGGGCCGCGGCACTGGTGCCCATCCCGGCGGCCAGCTTGCGAAAGCGGTCGGTGATTTCCAGATTTTCCCGAAGGTTTCTGCCTGTGAAACGCGGGTTCGACTTGAGAAATCCAGAATCCTGAACGCGCGCCTCATCGGGTGGCGTGTCGGTCAGCAGGCCGCGGCCCACGGGCGAGAATGCAACCAACGCGGTGCCCAACTCGGCGCAGGCCTGCACCAGCCCGAGTTCGGGCGCGCGGGTGGCAAGCGAATATTCCGACTGCACGGCGGCCACCGGGTGCACCGCCGCCGCCCGCCGCAGAGAGCTTGGCGCGATCTCGGAAAAGCCGAAGGCCCCGATCTTGCCTTTCCTGACCATGGCGGCCAGCGTTTCGGTCACGTCCTCGATCGGGATGGAATGGTCGCGGCGATGGATATAGAACAGGTCAACCATTTCCAGACCCATGCGTTTCAGGCTTGCGTCCAGTTCGGCCTCCAGGTGCCGGCCGGAATTGTCATAGCAGCGGTTGCCGTCGGCATCCCTGGTGATCCCGGCCTTGGTGGCGATGGTGAACGGGTTGGTGCCGCGCGCCTTCAGCCAGCTGCCGATGGCGTTTTCGGACATGCCCATGCCGTAGACATTGGCGGTGTCGATATGGTCGACGCCCAACTCCAGCGCGGTGTCCAGAACCGCGTGGGACTCGGCCTCGTTCGTCGGGCCGTACATGTTGGAAAACGACATCGCCCCGACGCCGATGGCCGATACCTCCGGGCCGCGTTTTCCCAATGCGCGCTTTTCCATGTGGTTCCCTCCGGTTTCGTGTCGGACGCAACCTTCCCGGTTGTCGCGCGATGTGCAAGCCCTCAGGCGGCGAAAGGATCGTCGCGATACCCGACCCGCGCCAGATACAGCCCCTGCGGCGGGCAGACCGGGCCGCACGCGGCGCGGTCGCGCGCCTCCAGCACAGTCTTGACGTCTTCAGGTTGCCACGCGCCGGCGCCGACCCGTTCCAGCGTCCCGACAAAGCTGCGCACCTGGTTGTGCAGAAAGCTGCGGGCGCGGACATGAAAGCGGAACTCGCGCCCGTGGGGCAGGTCGAACGACTCGACCCGCAGCTCGTCCAGTGTCTTTATCGGTGATGCCGCCTGGCACAACGAGGCACGGAACGTTGTGAAGTCGTGCCGGCCCAGAAGATGTCGCGCCGCCTGCTGCATCGGTTCCAGTGCCAGCGGATGGGGCACCTGCCAGACCTTGCCGCGCTCCAGAACCATGGGCGCGCGGCGGCTGACCAGCCGGAACAGGTATTGCCGCTCCACCGCCGAGAACCGGGCGTGGAACGTCTCGGGCACGGCGGCGGCCTGCACCACCGCCACCGGCGCCGGTTTGAGGTGGAAGTTAAGCGCCTCGGACAGACGAAACGGATTCCAGTCCTTCGCCATGTCGCAATGCACCACCTGGCCAATGGCGTGGACCCCGGCATCGGTTCGACCCGCGGCGGCGATGGCGGCCAGGTCGGGTTCCAGCCTGGCAAGCGCCGCCTCGACCGCGCCCTGGACCGAGGGGCGATCGGCCTGGCGCTGCCAGCCCGAAAACGGGGCGCCGTCATATTCCAGTTTCAGGGCAAAGCGCGGCATGGCCCCGATTAGCGCGCCGCGCGCGGCTTGGCAATCGGATGGGGGCGGCCAAGGCGTTGGTCATGCGGTCTGGCGCATCGGCGCCGGCATCCCTATCTTGCACCGAAAGGACCGAGGGGCGGCCGTGGGCATAAGCGACATCGCAGACGGGTTGACGCGCGGCGTGGAAGGGTTCGGCGACCGGGTGTCGGGGGCCTTGTTCGAGCCGGTGATCCGGCTGGGCGTGACCGGGCTTTCGCGCGCGGGCAAGACGGTTTTCATCACCTCGCTGGTGGCCAACCTGATGGACCGGGGCCGGATGCCGCAACTGGTGGCGGCCGCCAACGGCGCGATCCGGGGCGCATATCTGCAACCACAACCAGACGATACGGTTCCGCGCTTCGATTTCGAGACGCATCTTGCCGCGCTGACCGGGCCCGCGCCGCACTGGCCTGAAAGCACCCGCGCCGTTTCCCAGTTGCGCCTGTCGCTGCGGGTGCAGCCGGGCGGTCTGCTCGGCGCGGTGTCGGGGCCGCGCACCGTGCATCTGGATATTGTCGACTACCCCGGCGAATGGTTGCTGGATATCGGCCTGCTCGACAAAAGCTATGCCCGCTGGTCCGAAGAGGTGCTGGCCCGCCTCGATCGTCGCCCGGGCGGGCCGGAATATCGAACGCTGCTGGAAACCGTGGACGGGTCGGCACGGCTGGATGAGGGCACGGCCAAATCGCTGGCTGCCGCCTATACCGCGCATCTGCACGAGGCGCGCAAGGCCGGGCTGGGCGGTTGCACGCCGGGGCGTTTCCTGCTGCCCGGAGAGATGGAAGGCTCGCCCGCGCTGACCTTTGCGCCAATCCGCCAGCCCCGCCAGACGCCGCGCGGCAGCCTCTGGCGCGAAATGGAGCGCAGGTTCGAATCCTACAAGCGCGGCATCGTCAAACCCTTCTTCCGCGACCATTTCGCCCGGATCGACCGGCAGATTGTGCTCGTGGATGCCTTGAGCGCGATCCATGACGGGCCGCCTGCGGTCGAGGATCTGCGACAGGCGATGGCCGAGATCCTGGGTGCCTTCCGTCCGGGGCGCAACGCCTTTCTTGCTCAGCTTCTGCTGGGAAAGCGGGTCGAGAAGATCCTGTTCGCCGCAACCAAGGCCGACCATCTGCACCATTCGCAACACCCGCGTCTGACCGCGATAATGGAGGCGCTGCTGCGTGATGCGAAGGATCGCGCCGATTTTGCCGGTGCCAGGACCGCCGCCATGTCGATCGCCGCCCTGCGCGCGACGGTCGAGGAAACGCTGGAGCATGACGGCCGCAGGCTTGATTGCGTGCGCGGCGCGTTGCTGGATGGCGGGCGGCAGGCGGCTTTCTATCCCGGTGAATTGCCCGAGGATCCCTCGCATATCCTGACGCCGGCCCGGCAGGGCGCGACGGATTGGCTGGGTGCCGATTATGGGCTGATGCGCTTCGCACCCGCGCGTCTGACGTTGAAGCCGGGCGACGGGCCACCGCATATCCGGTTGGATCGCGCCGCGGAATTCCTGATCGGAGACCGGTTATGAGCGACCCGGAGACAGCCCCGAAAACCGGCCCCGTTCTTATCGAACTGGACGGCGCGGCGGAGGAGACCCCGGCCACTGCGTCACCAGTGCCCGACCCCGCGCCCGATGCCCCCTCGGGTCGGGCGATGCAGACCATGGCGGTGCTGGCCGCGCGGCGGCCGTCGCGGCTGGGCCGGTTCCTGTGGTCCTCGGTTCTGGGCCTGCTGGGCTTCATTCTGTCGATCGCGGCCTGGCGGTTCGTCACCGATCTGCTGGCGCGCAACACTGTGCTGGGCAGCGTGGCGCTGGCGCTGGTCTCGCTGGTGCTGCTGGCGCTGCTGCTGGTGGCACTGCGCGAACTGGCGGGGTTTGCCCGGCTCAGGCGGCTGGACAAGGTCCAGCGCCAGGCCGAGGCGGCGCTGGCGTCGGGCGACCTGTCGGAGGCCCGTGCGGTGACGGCGCGGCTGGAGGCGCTCTATGCCCGGCGCGAAGATCTGTCCTGGGGGCGCGAGCGGTTCGCCGAACGACAGGCCGACATGTTCGACGCCGACGGGCTGCTGGGCCTGGCCGAGGCCGAGCTTCTGACCCCGCTGGACACCGCCGCGATGCGCGAGGTCGAGGCGGCGGCGCGGCAGGTGGCGGCGGTCACGGCACTGGTCCCGCTGGCGCTGGCCGATCTGATCACCGCGCTGAGCGCCAATCTGCGGATGATCCGGCGCATCGCCGAGATATATGGCGGGCGGTCCGGGACGCTGGGAAGCTGGCGCATCACCCGCGCGGTGCTGACCCATCTCGTCGCCACCGGGGCCGTGGCGGTGGGCGATGACGTGATCCAGTCCGTCGCGGGCGGCGGGTTGTTGTCGAAAGTGTCGCGCCGCTTCGGCGAAGGGGTGGTCAATGGCGCCCTGACCGCGCGGGTCGGCGTGGCCGCGATGGAGGTCTGCCGGCCGCTTCCCTTCGTCCGGGTGCGTCGCCCATCGGTCACTGCGCTGCTGCGGCGCGCGCTGACGGGACTGTTCGGGGACGCAAGGTAATCTTCGGAAAGGCGAATTACCCGGCCGTGTCGTATCAGATCGCGGTGCCCTGCGTCTTGTCCTGCACGACCGCGATCCCTATAACCGCCCCCATGATGCACGCTTGCGCCTTCATCATTCGAATTACCGGCCCGGCGCTCTGATCCTGATGAGCCGCCGGGACAAGGCGTTCGAGACCTCGCGCCGCACCTTCTGTTCACACGCGATACGACCTGCGAAGGACCACGCCCCATGTGTGCCGACATGCCCGATTACAAAGACACGCTGAACCTGCCCC
>JADQCD010000286.1 GCA_016278285.1 Actibacterium sp. | reverse complement strand
TTCACGCGCTGGCGCATATCACCGGCGGCGGGCTGACCGAGAACCTGCCGCGCGTTCTGCCCGCGGGGCTGGGCGCCGGGATCGACCTTGGCGCATGGATCCTTCCGCCGGTGTTCCGCTGGCTGGCCGAGACCGGCGGCATGGCCGAGGGCGAACTGCTCAAGACATTCAACGCCGGTATCGGAATGGTGCTGGCGGTGGCACCCGACCGGGCCGACGGGCTGGCCGCGCTGCTTGAGGCCGAGGGCGAAACCGTGTTCCGCATCGGAACGGTCGGTGCGGGCGCCGGAATCCGCTATTTCGGGCGGTTGCTTTGACGAAACGGGTCGCGATCCTGATTTCCGGTGGCGGCTCCAACATGGTGGCGCTGGCCGAAAGCATGGTGGGCGATCACCCGGCGCGCCCGGTGTTGGTGCTGTCGAACGATCCCACGGCCGGGGGGCTGGAGAAGGCTGCGGCGATGGGGATCCCGACAGCCGCCATCGATCACCGTGGCTTTGGCAAGGACCGCGCGGCATTCGAGGCGGCTTTGCAGGCCGAACTGGAGAAGGCCCGGCCGGACATCCTGTGCCTGGCGGGTTTCATGCGTATCCTGACGCCGGAATTCATCGAAGGATGGGCCGGGCGAATGCTGAACATCCATCCTTCTCTCCTGCCGAAATACCGCGGCCTGCATACCCATGCCCGCGCGCTTGAGGCCGGCGACGCCGAGCATGGCTGCACCGTGCACGAGGTCACCGCCGAGCTGGACGGCGGGCCGATACTGGGCCAGGCGCGGGTGCCCGTCCTGCCGGGCGATACGCCCGAATCCCTGGCCGCCCGGGTTCTTCCGATGGAACATCGGCTTTACCCGGCCGTGCTGCGCCGGTTTGCTGCCGGTGATCGCAGGCCGGTGTTTCTGCCGTGAGCCCTTTTCATTCGTCTCCGGATTGCATAAACCGGCAGGACGGGCGGGCCCCGGCCCTTCAAGAATGCAAGAAATAACAGCGGCCCCGAATGCGAACACTGACGAAGACAGACGAACTGGCCGCCTTCTGCGAAGAGGCGAAGGAAGGCCCCTATGTCACTGTCGACACCGAATTTCTGCGCGAACGGACCTATTACGCCAAGCTTTGCCTGGTGCAGCTTGCGCTGCCCGGCGACGGCGAGGCGGTGTTGGTCGATCCCCTGGCGAACGGTCTGTCGCTCGACCCGCTTTATGATCTGTTCCGCGACACGAATGTGGTGAAGGTCTTTCATGCTGCGCGCCAGGATCTTGAGATTTTCTTTACCGAGGGCGGCGTTTTCCCGACACCACTTTTCGACACTCAGGTGGCCGCGATGGTCTGCGGCTTTGGCGAGCAGGCCGGATACGAGACGCTGGTCAAGAAGATCGCGAAGGCGCCGTTGGACAAGACATCGCGTTTCACCGACTGGTCGCGCCGACCGCTGACCGATGCGCAAAAGACCTATGCGCTGGCGGATGTGACCCATCTTCGGGTGATCTACGAACATCTGGCAGCCGAGCTTGAACGGACCGGCCGCAGCAAGTGGCTGCAACAGGAAATCGGCGTTCTGACCGACCCGGAGACCTATATCGTGCGCCCGTCCGAGGCGTGGAAACGCGTCAAGACACGCACCCATAGCGGAAAATTCCTGGCAATGGTGCGCGAACTGGCGCGGTTCCGCGAAGGTTATGCCCAGTCGCGCAACATTCCGCGAAACCGGGTTTTCAAGGACGATGCGTTGATCGAACTGGCCTCGACCAAGCCGCAGTCGATGCAGGACCTGTCCAGGTCGCGCCTGTTGTTGCGCGAGGCGCGCAAGGGTGAGATCGCCGAGGGAATTCTGGCCGCGGTGAAGGCCGGACTGGAGACCAGGCCCGAGGACTATCCGACCCCGGATATGGGCAATGACAAGTTGCAGGTAAACCCGGCGCTGGCCGATCTGCTGCGGGTGCTTCTGAAGGCCAAGGCCGAAAATGAGGGGGTCGCGCAGAAACTGATTGCCACCGCCGGCGATCTGGACCAGATCGCCGCCGGAAGGCGCGACCTGATGGCGCTGAAGGGATGGCGCGCCGAGGTCTTCGGCAATGACGCCCTGCGCCTTTGCAATGGCGATCTGGCGCTGGCTGCCAAGGGGCAGAACGTGACGCTGGTCGAGCTCTGAGCGATCAGGGCCGCAGGGTCTGTTCGTTCCCGGCGCCCCGCACGACGATCCGCTGTACGCCGCCCAGATCCTGATCCGACAGGAACATCGCCGCTGTCAGCTGGCGTGATTGCGGTGTGCCTGCGGGCCAGGGCCGCGGCGGCGGAAATGCGCGGAATTGCAGCACCAGAACGCCGTCGACGGGATCGCCGAAGTTTTCGGCCACAAGCTCCGCGTCCCAATGCCCCTGGCGCGGCGGCATGCCGACCGCATGGACGATGGCACCGCCGGGCTTGCGGTCGATCCGCGCAGCGACGACCCGGGCCACCAGCGGCCGGGGGTCGGTGACCGCGCCCGGGTCGGCCGAGGCGCCGACATCCAGCGTTTTTTCCTTGTTCCCCCCGCCGAACCAGTTGAACGGGTTCAGCGACGAACCCCCGCAACCGCTGAGCATCAGCGCGGCGGTCAGCAGGGCGGCGATCGGTGTTTTCATGGTGGACCCTCGCAGTTCATCGAATTGGTTAGCCGAAACCGGGAGATTTGAAAACCCGTCCCGCGTGCCGGGCTGGACCTTCGGCCCACAAGCCCCTAGGTCAGGGCCGTAAGGAAAAGGGGCGCGACGCATGGCCAGCGAAGAGTTCGAAGACATCGTGGAGACGTTCGAGTTTCTCGACGACTGGGAAGACCGCTATCGCCATGTCATCGAGATGGGCAAGGCGATGGAGCCGCTTGAGGATGCGTTCCGGGTGCCCGCGACCAAGGTCGAGGGCTGTGCGAGCCAGGTCTGGTTGATGCCGGAAATCGCGGGTGAAGGGCCCGATGCGGTGTTCAGGTTTCGCGGGGACAGCGATGCGATGATCGTGCGCGGGCTGATCGCAATACTAAAGGCGCTCTATTCCGGGCAGCCCGTGAGCGAAGTCATCCGGATCGACGCGGCGGGCGAATTGGCCCGGCTGGGACTGAACGACCACTTGTCGGCGCAACGGTCCAACGGATTGCGCGCGATGATCGAGCGGATCCGGCTGCTGGCGCAGGAGGCGGCGGCGGCCTGAACCGGCTTCAGGTCCCGCTCTGCCGCCGATAGTGACGCAGCACAAACAGGCGGATCGCAGAGGCGAGCCCCATCTCCAGATTGCGTTCGCTGTCGATTTCGGCTGCCAGGGCATTGACCGAACTCGATCTTTCCGCCGCGATCTCTCGAAACGCCTGCCAGAACTCCTCCTCCAGCGAAACGCTGGTTCGATGCCCGCGCAGCGTGAGCGAGCGTTTGACCGGCCGGTGGCTCATTCGTCCTCGCGCCTATGCGCGTCCAACGCGGCGCGGGCCTTTTCCTGCCGCGCCGCTTCCAGGCTCCGTTCTGCCTTGCTTCGTCCGTATTTCGCCGCGTTCTCGTCCGCCTGCCTGCGTTTCCGGGCGCGCTCGCGCGTCTTGCGCGCCTGCCGGAGATTGACCGGATCGCTCATCCGTCTTTCGGTCCGACCATCTGCTCGGGCCGAACGACGCGATCGAAGGTTTCAGCGTCAACGAACCCCAGCCTGATCGCCTCTTCCTTCAGGGTGGTGCCGTTCTTGTGCGCGGTCTTGGCGACGATCGTGGCGTTGTCATAGCCGATCTCGGGCGCCAGCGCGGTGACCAGCATCAGCGATTCGCGCATCAGCTTGCCGATCCGTTCCTCGTCCGCCTTCAGGCCATTCACCAGATTGTCGGTGAAGGCCGAACAGGCATCGCCCAGAAGTTGCATGGATTGCAGAACGTTATAGGCCATCATCGGCTTGTAGACGTTCAATTCGAAATGCCCCTGGCTGCCCGCAAAGCCCACAGCGGCGTCATTGCCCATGACATGCGCGCAGACCTGGGTCATCGCCTCGCACTGGGTGGGGTTGACCTTGCCCGGCATGATCGAGCTTCCCGGCTCGTTTTCGGGCAGGATCAGCTCACCCAGCCCGCAACGCGGCCCCGAGCCCAGAAAGCGTATGTCGTTGGCGATCTTGAACAGGCTTGCCGCCACGGTTTTCAACGCGCCGGACATCTCGACCATCGCGTCATGCGCGGCCAGCGCCTCGAACTTGTTGGGGGCTGTGACGAAAGGCAGGCCGGTGATCTCGGCGATATTGGCCGCGACCTTTTCATCCCAGCCCCTGGTGGTGTTCAGGCCCGTGCCCACGGCGGTGCCGCCCTGCGCAAGTTCGTATATGTGGCCCAGAGCCGTCTTTACCCGCTTGATCGCCATCGCGACCTGATGGGTATAACCGGAAAATTCCTGGCTCAGCGTCAGCGGCGTCGCATCCTGCGTATGCGTGCGGCCGATCTTGATGATCCCCTCGAATTCCTGCACCTTCATTTCCAGCGCGGCGTGCAGCTTGGCCAACCCCGGCAGAACAACGTCATGCGCGGCGGTCGCCGTGGCAATGTGCATCGCGGTGGGAAAAGTGTCGTTGGAACTCTGGCCCATGTTGCAGTGATCGTTCGGGTGAACCGGATCCTTGCTGCCGATCTGCCCGCCCAGGATCTCGATCGCGCGGTTGGCGATCACCTCGTTGGCGTTCATGTTCGACTGCGTTCCCGAGCCGGTCTGCCATACGACCAGCGGGAAATTGTCGTCGAGCTCTCCCGCCACGACCTCGCCGGCGGCCTGGATGATCGCGTCGGCCAGTTTCGGATCCAGCTTGCCCGATTCCCTGTTGGCCTGGGCGCAGGCCTTCTTGATCACGCCGAGCGCCCGGACGATCGCCACGGGCTGTCTTTCCCAGCCGATCGGAAAATTCAGGATCGATCGCTGGGTCTGCGCCCCCCAATACTTGTCGGCGGGCACTTCGAGCGGCCCGAAACTGTCGGTCTCGGTGCGGGTCTGGGTCATCTGCAAGGGCTCCTTGTCTCCGTCGCGCCTTTCTTAGCGTCTTGCCAGCAAAGTGCAATCTTCGAGGCACCCGGCTGCCCCGGACGGCTTCGGATCGCGCCCGGCCCGACGATTCAAACGGCAAGGATGCGATCGGGGGAATCGGGGCCGGTGCCCGACGCCGCGCTCTCAGGTCTTGCGGAACTTGTCGAGGCTGACGATCTCGGCCTCGCCGGATTCTTCTTGCTCCGGGTCGGCCTCGTCCAAAGAAGCCGACTCATCGTCGTCTTCGTCGGTATCCTGTGTCTCGAAGCGCAGGCCGAACTCAACCGAGGGGTCAACGAAGGTGCGGATCGCATCATAGGGGATATACAGCGGTTCCGGGCTGTTGCCGAAATTCAGTGTAACCGAAAAGGCATCCTCGCCCACGTCGAGATCGCCGAACCAGTGCTGGATGACCACGGTCATCTCTTCGGGGTACCGCGCACGCAGCCAATCGGCGATCGCGACGTCGGGATGGGTGGTGTCGAACGTGATGAAGAAATGATGCTCACCCGGCAGGCCATTCTCGGCAACATCGGACAACACCTGGCGGATCAAACCGCGCATGGCGTCGTGCATCAGTCGTCCATATTCGATCCCGCGGGACATGCCAGAAATCCAGTTGTTCCGATGGGGGTAGCATAGGGGATTCGGAGGCATTTGAAAGGGGCGCGGGCCGGGAATCTTCGTTCTGGCGGTATCGCGAAGCTGACCGGGGACCGTGCGGCCGGCATGGCGGCGTTCCCACATCAAGCCAGCATGTTCCGGGATTTCGTCGGGGGGGTAAAGTGCAGGCTTCTGTTGCCAGGTGCCTGCGAACCCCGCCTGACCTTGCTAGAGG
>JADQCD010000208.1 GCA_016278285.1 Actibacterium sp. | reverse complement strand
TCTTCGCACATGAACGCCTCGACAACTGGGAACAGGCCGAGGCCGATTTCCTCAAGGCGCTGGACCTGTCGCCGGGCCAGCCGCGCGTTCTGAACTACCTTGGATATTCCTATGTCGAGAAGGGCGAGAAGCTGGAAACCGCGCTCGACATGATAAGGCGCGCCGTCGAGGCCCGGCCGGACAGCGGCTACATCGTGGACAGCCTGGCCTGGGCCCTCTATCGGATGGGCCGCTACCAAGAGGCCGTCCCGCACATGGAGCGGGCCGCCGAACTGATGCCGGTCGATCCGGTTGTGAACGACCATCTGGGCGATGTGCTGTGGGCGGTAGGTCGCAAGGTCGAGGCGCGATTCCAGTGGCGCCGCGCGTTATCCTTTGTCGACAAGGAAAACCCGTCGCCCGACATCGATCCGGATCGCATTCGCCGCAAGCTTGAGATCGGCCTGGACAAGGTCCTGGCCGAGGAAGGCGGCAAAACGGTCAAGGTCGGCAATGGCGGTTGAGGCGTTCGCGCCGGCCAAGGTGAATCTTGCTCTTCACGTCGTGGGACAGCGCAAGGACGGCTATCACCTTCTGGACAGTCTCGTGGGTTTTGCCGATCTGGGCGATCGCATCACAGTCGTGCCGGCAAGGCAGACCTCGTTGCGCGTGACCGGCCCCGAGGCAGATGACATCAGCACGGGACCGGAAAATATGGTCCTGCGGGCCGCCGTGCTGGCCGGGGCGCCTCCGGTGGCGATCACCCTTGAAAAACACCTTCCGGTCGCGGCGGGAATCGGCGGCGGTTCATCCGATGCGGCGGCGGTGCTGCGTGCCGTGTCGGTGCTGACCGGACGGCCCGCACCGGATGACCTGTTGTCGCTGGGCGCCGATGTTCCGGTCTGTCTTGCTGCGCGCCCGGCGCGCATGCGGGGGGTGGGCGACGTTCTGACACCGCTGCCTGGTCTGCCGGCGCTGGCAGCGGTGCTGGTCAATCCGCGCGTCGCGGTTCCCACATCCCGGGTATTCCGGAACCTGGCGCGGCACGATAACCCGCCGATGCCCGAAACCATCCCGGATTTCGCCAACGCCGCCGAGCTTGCGGATTGGCTGGCCGCACAACGCAACGACCTGCAATCGACCGCGATCGGCCTGCAACCCGTGATCGGCGAGGTGCTGGCGGAAATAGACGCGGTTCCAAAGTGCCTCTTGGCGCGGATGTCCGGGTCGGGGGCGACCTGTTTCGGACTTTTCCGCGACGGCCACGCCGCCGACCTGGCGGCTGCCATGCTTCGCCGCGCCCGGCCGGATTGGTGGGTCCAGGCCTGCCGGATCAGTTGACGCGGGCCACAACGTAATCCGCGATATCGCACAGCATGTCGCGGATCGGATCGGCGGGCAGCGTCCGGATCGCGGTCTTTGCACGCGCCGACCAGGCCAGCGCTTCGGTCCGTGTCGCCGCAAGCGCGCCGTGCTTTTCCAGCAGCGCCAGGGCATGCGGAAGATCATCCTCGCCCTGATCGCCCTTGGCGATAACACGGGACCAGAAGGCACGTTCCCGCGAATCCGCCTGCGCGACCGCCTTGATGACCGGCAGAGTCAGCTTGCGCTCTCGGAAATCGTCGCCGATATTCTTGCCGGTGGCATCGGTTCCCCAATAATCCAGAAGGTCGTCGACAATCTGAAAGCTGATCCCCAAGGCATCGCCATAATCATGCAAGGCCTGAACCTGGGCCTCGGATGCGCCGGCGATGACACCGCCCGCCTCGGTCGCGGCGGAAAACAATGCGGCCGTCTTGCCACGCACCACCTGAAGATAGACATCTTCATCGGTCGCCAGATTGCGCGACGCGGTCAGTTGCAGAACCTCGCCCTCGGTGATCGTCGCCGACGCGTTCGACAGGATGTCCAGAACCCGCAACGACCCGGTATCGACCATCAACTGGAAGGAACGGGCGAAAAGGAAATCGCCGACCAGAACGCTGGACTTGTTGTCCCACAGAAGGTTGGCCGTCGGCCGACCCCGGCGCTGGCCGCTTTCATCCACAACGTCGTCATGCAGAAGTGTGGCGGTATGAATGAACTCGACCGCCGCCGCCAGGTTGATGTGACGATCGCCGTCATACCCGCACAGCCGCGCCGCCGCCAGTGTCAGCATGGGCCGCAGACGCTTGCCGCCGGCATCTATCAGATGGGCCGAAACCTCGGCAATCCGGGGCGCATAGCGCGACGACATTCTTGTGCGGATCAGCGCATTGACCGCTTCCATCTCGTCGGCCAGATGCACGCTAAGCCGGTCATGCGGCTTGTTCGTCGCAATATCCAAAGCCGTCGGGCCCCCGTCACTTCTCTCGACAACCTTCGGCATTTGCTCTTAAGTCCGCTGGCATGAAAGAACTGCTGCGCACCAATGATCCGACCGTTGTCGCCCTTGCCACCATGCTTCTTCGTGGCGAGGGGATAGAGCCTTTTCAGATGGATGTCCACATGAGCGTTCTTGAGGGGTCGATTGGCGTTCTGCCCCGCCGGATCATGGTGCGCGACAGCGATTTTCGGCAAGCTCGGGCGATCATGCGCGACAATGACATCGCGCTGCCGGATGGACCCTGACCCATGTTCGCCCAATTCGAACTGACCTGCGACCGTTTTCTGGGTGGCCGGCTTTCGCTTTTCCAGCCAAAAACGGGTTATCGTGCCGGAATCGACCCGGTGCTGCTGGCCGCCGCGGTGCCCGCGCAGCGGGGTGACCGCATCCTTGATCTGGGTTGTGGCGCCGGCGCGGCCGCGCTGTGCCTGTCCGCGCGGGTTGCCGGGCTGCGCGTCACGGGTGTCGAGATGCAACCCAGCTATGCCGACCTGGCGCGTCGCAACGCCGCTGCGAATGGCCTGCCGCTGGACGTGGTCGAGGCGGATCTGGCCGACCTGCCGGCCGGGCTTCGGCAAGAGATGTTCAGCCATGTCATTGCCAACCCACCCTATTTCCGGCGGACACGCGGGACCGGCGCCGCGGATAACGGGCGCGAAACCGCCTTGGGCGGCGACACGCCGCTGGCGGCCTGGATCGACTGCGCCGCGCGCCGCCTGATGCCCAGGGGCCGTTTGACCATGATACAGCGTGCCGAGCGGTTGCCGGAAATGCTCGGAGCCCTGGACGACGCCCGGCTGGGAGGCGCCTGTGTGCGCCCACTCGCCCCACGGTCGGGGCGCCCTGCCAAGCTGATCCTGCTGAGCGCCATCAAGGGCGGGCGCGCGACCTTTCGGCTTTTGCCGCCGCTGGCCCTGCATGCGGGCGCCGCGCATGTTTGCGATGGTGACGATTACACACCGGAAATCAGCGCCGTGCTGCGCGAGGCTGCGCAATTGCCGTGGCCCGATGCCTGATCGGCCGGATCCCGCGCAAATCGCTCTTACGAAAAATTGTCCGGCCGTTGTGCGTGACACGACTCGGGAACTGTGCTGCAATATGACAGTGATGTAAAAACTTGAGAGGAGGACGGCCATGTCCCTGAGTTCGCACCTGGAAGAGCTCCGCCGCAAACACAAGACCCTCTCGGAGCGTGTTGAACAGGAAATGCGCAGCCCGGCCTTCGACGACCTTCACGTTGCAGAACTCAAGAAGCAGAAGCTTCGCCTCAAGGAACAGATCGAGCGCCTGTCGGCGTAATCGCCCGGGCGGCGCCGTTGCCCTGCGGCGGTTGCCGGTATCGCGTGCCGCTGAAAACCGGTCGCGGTGCTGAATGGTGTTCAGATACGAACCCCGACATGAAGAACGCAGCGCCCGGTCCGGGCGCCGCGGCCGTTTCCTAAACGCACCTAGACGAAATATTGTCCGCCATTGGCCGAAATTGTCGAGCCGTTGATGAATTCCGAATTGTCGGCGGCAAGGAAGACGACACAGCGTGCGATCTCCTCGGGTTCACCCAGACGGCCGGCCGGGATCTGGCCGATGATCGCTTCACGCACCTTTTCGGGCACGGCCATCACCATTTCCGTGGCGATATAGCCCGGACAGACGGCATTGGCCGTGATGCCGAACCGCGCGCCTTCCTGCGCAAGGGTCTTGGTAAAGCCCAGATCGCCGGCCTTCGAGGCGGCATAATTCGCCTGAGCGAACTGGCCCTTCTGCCCGTTGATCGAACTGATGGTTATGATGCGGCCGAATTTCCGCTCGCGCATGCCGGGCCAGACCGGGTGCGTCATGTTGAACACGCCCGACAGATTGGTGTCGATAACTTCTTTCCACTGGTCGGGCGTCATCTTGTGGAAGGGTGCGTCGCGGGTAATGCCCGCATTGTTCACCAGCACGTCGATCGGGCCCAGCTCATCCTCGACCTTGGCGACACCTGCGGCGCAGGCGTCGTAATCGGCGACCGACGACTTGTAGGCGGGAATGCCGGTCTCTTCGGTGAACTTCGCGGCGGCCTCGTCATTTCCCGCATAATTTGCCGCAACGGAATAGCCAGCGGCCTTCAATGCCGTGCTGACCGAGGCGCCTATGCCACGGGTTCCACCGGTAACGAGTGCGACTCTTGCCATGTTCTTCCTCCAATCGTTCGATAAGTATTGGTAACGCCGTTACCGCCAAGATTTCAATTGCGCAATTTTATTGCGGTGAAATTTCACGATCGCGGTGAGGGCGGCATACCAAAAGGGGCGCCGAAGCGCCCCCGATATGCCGGCCCGTCGATGGTTACGGGCGCTCCAGGCACATGGCAACACCCATCCCGCCACCGATGCAAAGTGTGGCAAGACCCTTTTTGGCGCCGCGGCGCTTCATCTCGAATAGCAGTGTATTCAGAATGCGCGCGCCGCTGGCGCCGATCGGGTGACCGATGGCGATCGCGCCGCCGTTCACGTTCACGATTGACGGGTCCCAGCCCATGTCCTTGTTCACCGCGCAGGCCTGGGCGGCGAAGGCCTCGTTCGCTTCGACGAGGTCCAGATCACCCGGTTTCCATCCGGCCTTTTCCAACGCCTTGCGGCTGGCATGGATCGGACCCACACCCATGATCGACGGGTCCAGCCCGGCAGTGGCGTAAGAGGCGATTCTTGCCAGTGGCTCAAGCCCACGTTTTTCCGCTTCCTCGGCGCTCATGACCAGGACGGCCGCTGCGCCATCGTTGATGCCGCTGGCATTACCGGCCGTGACCGAGCCATCCTTGGCGAAGGCGGGGCGCAGCTTCTGCATGTTCTCGATCGTGGCGCCGTGCCGAATGTATTCGTCCTGATCGACCACCGTTTCGCCCTTCCGGGTCTTGACGGTGAAGGCCACGATCTCATCGGCGAATTTGCCGGCCTTCTGGGCGGCCTCGGCCTTGTTCTGGCTGGCCACGGCGAACTCGTCCTGCACTTCGCGGCTGATCTGCCATTTCTCGGCGACATTCTCGGCCGTCTGGCCCATGTGATAGCCATTGAAGGCATCCCAGAGCCCATCGCGGATCATGCTGTCGATGAACTTCATGTCGCCCATCTTGTGACCGGCGCGCAGATGCGCGACATGCGGTGCGAGGCTCATGCTTTCCTGTCCGCCGGCGGCGACGATCGACGCATCGCCCAACTGGACGTGCTGGGCGGCCAGCGCGACGGTGCGCAGGCCCGAGCCGCAGACCTGGTTTATGCTCCAGGCGGCGCTTTCGATCGGCAGGCCCGCATTCACATGCGCCTGACGTGCGGGGTTCTGGCCCTGACCCGCGGTCAGCACCTGGCCCAGGATCGTCTCCGACACCTCGGCCTTGTCGATACCGGCGCGCGCCACGACCTCGGACAGCACCGCCGCGCCCAAATCATGGGCGGGCGTGTTGGCGAAGGCCCCGTTGAAACTTCCGACGGGCGTGCGGGCGGCCGAAACGATCACGGTATTTGTCATGGGTCAG
>JADQCD010000269.1 GCA_016278285.1 Actibacterium sp. | reverse complement strand
GCGCATGGCGGTGATCCCGGCGATGGAGGACGTGGCGCTGTGGCATGAGCGCGACATCTCGCATTCATCGGTCGAACGCAATATCGGCCCCGACACCACTGTCACGCTGGATTTCGCACTGAACCGCCTGGCCGGCGTGATCGACAAGCTGGTGATTTATCCCGACCACATGCTGGACAACCTGCACAAGTTCCGCGGCCTGGTGATGAGCCAGCGGGTGCTGCTGGCGCTGACCCAGGCGGGTGTCAGCCGCGAGGATGCCTATCGCCTGGTACAGCGCAATGCGATGAAGGTCTGGGAAGAGGGCAAGGACTTCAAGACCGAACTGCTGGCCGACCCCGAGGTGACGGCCGCGCTTGGCCCCGCCCAGATCGAAGAGAAATTCGATCTGGGGTATCACACCAAGCATGTGGACACGATCTTTCAACGGGTATTCGGCGAAAGCTGAGCGCGCGAAAACCGGGCAGGAGCGCCGCAAGGCCGGGCGGCAGGCCTGCACTTCGACAGCTCGGCCCGCGCAGCGCTTCGACAGATACGGGAATCGTGGTATTATTGGAACCGTTCTGACATGGAGAGCCAGCATGAAATTCATGAGTTTCTTTTTTGCAGTGCTTCTGACCGTCACGCCGGGTTTGGCCAGAGCCAAGTGCTTCGGCGATCACGCGCAGATTTCCTGCGAGACGGGCAAGGTCTGGGACGAATCCAGCCAAAGTTGCGTCCAGACCAGAAGCTGAGAAGATTTCGGTAGCGACGTTGCAGCTGCCGGCCTCGCTGTTCATGAGGGCGGCTGCAATCTGGCGCCCCGTTTTGGATGGGAAAGCCGTAACGCTCCCTTAACCGGTGCCGGGCCATTCTGCTCTGGGCGACGGAAAGGAAAGCCTGCGTGTCCACCGCATTATTCGACGATGTGGCCCGGCCGGAATTGCCGGCGCCGGCACCGCTCAGCCGCCGGCGCAAGGCAGCGATCATCGTGCGCCTTCTGCTCAGCGAAGGCGCTGAGCTGCCCCTGGGCACCCTGCCCGGCCACTTGCAATCGGCCCTGACCGAAGAGATCGGGGCGATGCGCTATATCGATGGCGGCACGTTGCGTTCGGTGGTCAGCGAATTCCTGGAGGCCCTGGAACAGGTCGGCCTGACCTTCCCCGGCGGTATCGACGGCGCGCTCGGCCTTCTGGATGGTCATATAAGTGCCGAAGCCTCGGCCGAGCTGCGCGCGGCGAATTTCGGAACCCCGCGCGACCCCTGGCCGAACATCGCCGCGACCGATATGGACAAGCTGCTGCCACTGGTGCGCGCCGAAAGCGCCGAAGTTGCGGCCGTTCTGCTGTCGAAGATCGCTTCGGCCAAGGCGGCCGAGATCCTTGGCCGCTTGCCCGGAGATCATGCGCGACGTATCGCCTGTTCGGTGGCCCTGACCAGCGCCGTCTCGCCCGAGACCGTATCGCAGATAGGCAAGGCACTGCACGAACAGCTTGAGCACACGCCCAAACCGGCCTTTCCCGAACCTGCAGCGGCGCGAATGGGCGCAATCCTCAACCTGTCGCCCGCCGAGACCCGCGATGCGGTGCTGTCGGCGCTCGAGTCCGAGGATGCGAGTTTTGCCGCCGGTGTCCGGAAGGCGATCTTCACTTTCGCCGACATTCCGGCGCGGCTGTCGCCGGCGGACGTGCCGGCCGTGGTCCGCGGGCTTGCCGGCGACATTCTGACGACCGCCCTTGCCGGGGCCGAACGGGCCGGGGACAGGACGGCGGCGCGCTTTTTTCTGGAAAACCTGTCGCGCCGCATGGCCGAGCAGATACGTGACGAGATCGAGGAGCGCGGACGGGTCAAGGCCCGCGACGCAGAGGCGGCGATGTCGGAGATCGTGCAAGCAATTCGCGGCCTCGCCGATTCCGGCGAGATCGTGTTGGACGCGGATCAAGAGGAAGATGCCTGACACTGTCGCGGAAGGTATGCTTGTGATCGCATCAGCCGGGTTTTATGTGTGGCGCCTAGGCTTGCGCGCGGGCGCAGCCGCGTTGCACGGGAAGGGATCATATGCTGCAAACCTCACGCTCGGGTCGCAGTTTCGGCGACTGGTTGAGCGACCGGATCCTGCGCGGGGTGATCGGGGCAATGCTGATCCTGCCCTATGCAATGCGGGTGCGGTTGATGGGCTGGTTGACCTCGCGGGTCATCGCCCCGCTGGCGGGATACCGCCGCCGGATCCGCGCCAACCTTGCCCATGTCATGCCCGACCTGCCCGCGGCCGAAATTCGCCGCCTGGTGCGCGCGGTGCCGGACAATGTCGGCCGCACCGTGATCGAGATCTATTCCGGGCAGGAATTCATTGATCGGGTCAGAAACCTGCCGCTGACGGGTGCGGGCGCCGACACCCTGGCGGCGGCGCATTCGGCCCGGCGACCGGTGATCCTGGTAACCGGACATTTCGGCAATTACGACGTGGCGCGCGCGGCGCTGGTGGGCCGGGGTTATTCGGTCGGCGCGCTCTACAACCCGATGAAGAACAGGTATTTCAACAGCCATTACGAGGCCGCGATCGGCCGTATCGGCCGGCCGCTGTTTCCGCGCGGGCGCAAGGGTTATGGCCAGATGTTGCGGTTTCTCAAAGGCGGCGGCATGGTCGGCTTCCTGGTGGATCAGTTCATGATCCGGGGCGCCCCGCTTACCTTTTTCGGCAAGCCCGCGCCGACCGCGCTGTCCGCGGCGGAGCTGGCGTTGAAATACGATGCGCTTCTGGTTCCGATCTATGGAATCCGCCGGCCCGACGGGCTGGACTTCGAAATCCGCGTCGAGGCGCCAGTCCCGCA
Source organism: Actibacterium sp. (assembly GCA_016278285.1). Taxonomy (GTDB): domain Bacteria; phylum Pseudomonadota; class Alphaproteobacteria; order Rhodobacterales; family Rhodobacteraceae; genus JADQCB01. The sequence goes on along the minus strand of JADQCD010000269.1, from coordinate 3,056 downwards.
TGGCGACACGGAGACGATGACCCAGGCGCTGAACGACAGCCTGGAAGCCGTGACCCGCCAGCACATGGAACAATGGTTCTGGATTCACCGCCGCTGGAAGCCGGAACGCCAGGCGGCGATGGCCCGGATCCGCGAGAGCGACGAGGGAGACGCCATGTCCTGATCCGCCCTTAACCCGTTGGTCGACTGATCTGCCCGCCGGCCACCGCCGCCGCGACCCCGGTCGTCGCAGGGCAGGACGTGGGAAGGCCGCGCGCCACCCGCACCGCCAGATAGGCGAAGGCCTGCGCCTCCAGCATGTCGCCGTCCAGGCCCACATCCTCGACCGGCCGGGCGGGCACGCCGCAGCGTTCGATCAGCATCTCCATCATCAGCGGGTTGCGGCGCCCGCCGCCGGCAACCAACAGCTGTTGCGGCGGCTCCGGACAATGCTCCAGCCCGCGCGCGACGCAGGCGGCCGCCACGGCAGTGAGCGTCGCCGCGGCATCGGCATCGGAAAGCGGCGCGACGCGTGCTTGCAGCCAGGCGAAAGCATTGCGGTCCAGCGACTTGGGCGGAAGCTTCAGGAAATACCCATCCGCCAGAACCTCCCGCAGGATACCCTCGTCCGGCACGCCCTGCGCCGCGAGATCCGCGCCCTCGTCGAAAGGTTGCCCGCGGCGGGCCTGCATCAGATCGTTGAGCGGCGCGTTGGCCGGCCCGGTATCGAAGGCCAGCAACGCATTCTCGACCTCGGGCGCGGATTTCGCGGGATCCACCCAGGTCAGGTTGCCGACCCCGCCAAGATTCAGCACCACCAGTGGCGCCGTCGCGCCGAGCCATTTCGCACAGGCAAAATGAAAGAACGGCGCCAGCGGCGCCCCCTGCCCGCCAAGCCGCATGTCGGCGCTGCGAAAGTCCCAAACCACGGGCCAGCCCAGTGCCTCGGCCAGCACCCGCCCGTCCCCGGCCTGGTGAGTCCGGTGCGAATCGGGATCATGCGCCAGCGTCTGACCGTGAAATCCGACCAGGTCCACATCCTGGAACCCGGCCAGCGCCGCGGCATGGGCGGTCTCGACCACTTCGGCCGCCGCCTCGACCCCGCCCTGGTCGGGCCAGCACCCCATGGCGGCGGTGATCGTGGCACGTTCCTCGGGCCTGTAGGGGCGATAGGCGGTCGGACCGAAGCCAAGGATCGCGGTCCCGTCGGTTCGGACCACCGCGGCATCCACACCGTCCAGCGAGGTGCCCGACATCGCACCAAGCGCCGTGACGGCCCCGTGTTTCAACATGGCCTTCCCCTTCTTTCCCCACACCGATATATGAGTGGCCGAAACCCGACCCGTGGACAAGAGAGCCGATGACATATCACCCGAAATCAGAGTTCCTGCGCGTGATGATCGAACGCGGCTTCCTGGCCGACTGCACCGATTATCAGGGGCTCGACGAGGCGCTGATCGCCGGCGTGGTCCCGGCCTATATCGGCTTCGACGCGACGGCGAAATCGCTTCATGTGGGCAGCCTGATCCAGATCATGATGCTGCGCTGGCTACAGAAAACCGGGCACAAGCCGTTGGTGCTGATGGGCGGGGGCACGACAAAGGTGGGCGACCCCAGCTTTCGCGCCGAGGAACGCCCGCTGCTGAGCCCCGAGCAGATCGATGCCAATATCGACGGCATCAAGGCGGTGTTCCGCAAATACGTCAGTTTCGGCGCGGGGCCGACCGATGCGCTGATGCTGAACAACGACGAATGGCTTGCCGACCTGAACTATCTCGACTTTCTGCGCGACATCGGGCGACATTTCAGCGTCAACCGGATGCTGTCCTTCGAATCGGTGAAATCGCGGCTCGATCGGGAACAGTCCCTGTCGTTCCTGGAATTCAACTACATGATCCTTCAGGCCTATGACTTTCTGGAGCTGAACCGCCGCTATGGCTGCCGCTTGCAGATGGGCGGTTCGGACCAGTGGGGCAATATCGTCAATGGCATCGACCTGACGCGGCGCGTGCTGGATCACGAAATCTTCGGCCTGACCTCGCCGCTGCTCACCACCGCCGACGGTCGCAAGATGGGCAAAAGTGCCGAGGGCGCGGTGTGGCTGAACGCCGACATGCTGAGCCCTTACGAATTCTGGCAGTTCTGGCGCAACACGATGGATGCAGATGTCGGCCGGTTCCTGAAACTCTATACCGAGCTTCCGCTGGCCGAATGCGAGCGGCTGGGCGCGCTGGAAGGCGCCGAGATAAACGAGGCCAAGATAGTTCTGGCGGGCGAGGTGACCGCGCTTTGCCACGGCCGGGCCGAGGCCGAGGCCGCCGAGGCCACCGCCCGCGAAGTGTTCGAGAAGGGCGGCGTGGGCGATGATCTTCCGACCCTGACACTGACGGCTGCCGATGTCGGCGACGGCATTTCGGTGGTTCAGCTGATCACCCGGTCGGGCCTGGCCAGATCCGGCAAGGAGGCCAAGCGCCTGATCGCCGATCACGGCGCACGACTGAACGACGCGCCGCTGACCGATGCCGGGCTGATGATTGATGCCGCCGCCCTGGCGCAGCCAATCAAACTGAGCGCCGGCAAGAAACGTCACGCGCTGGTGACGTTGGCCGACTGAGGCGACCGTGTTCAGCGGGCGAAGATCGCTCGCAGAACGCCAGAGACGATGCTGGTCGCCGCGCCGGAATGCCCGACCGCGCGAAGCGCCAGGTGGCTTGCGCGCGGCAATGCCGCGCGCGCCTTTTGGTCAGGCCGGGTCGTCGGTGACGACAACCGTTTTCATCACGTCGGGCTGGCCGATCACTGCCCCGTTTCGGCCCTCACCGCGCTTGATAGCGTCGATCACGTCCATGCCGTCGGTCACTTCGCCCACGACCGTGTATTGCCCGTTCAGATGCGGGGCGGGCGCGAACATGATGAAGAACTGCGAATTGGCCGAATCCGGGCTCTGCGACCGGGCCATGCCGATCACGCCGCGTTCGAAAGACCTGTCGGAGAACTCGGCCGGCAGGTCCGGCAGGTCGGAGCCGCCGCGCCCGGCCATGCGCAGATCGCCGCCAATATGGCCGAATTCCACGTCG
>JADQCD010000155.1 GCA_016278285.1 Actibacterium sp. | reverse complement strand
GCGCTGGATTGTGGATCCAGAGGTCCCCTGTTCAAGCCAGGGAGGCGGTACCATTTTCCCCCTCGCACTTTCGCGTGAAACAGCTTGCGCCGCCCGTCCCTTTGCGTCGAAATCGGCGCCGGAGGTGACGGGATGCTTGACGGCGCGATACGCGGATTGATCGACCCGGTGCTGGATCGGGTCGGCGCGCGCGCCGCGCGGGCGGGTTGGGGCGCCAATACGGTGACACTGGTGGGGCTGGTGCTGGGGCTGGCCAGCGCTGGACTGATCGCACTGGACGCGCCGGGCTGGGCGTTGTTGCCGCTGGTGCTGAGCCGGCTTGCCGACGGCCTGGACGGCGCCATCGCGCGCGCCACGCGCAAGACCGATTTCGGCGGTTACCTGGATATCTTCTGCGACTTCGTCTTTTACGGGGCGGTGCCGATGGGGTTCGTCTGGACCGACCCGGGCGGAAATGGCGCGGCGGGGGCATTTCTGCTGGCGAGTTTCTATGCCAACGGCACCTCTTTCCTTGGCTTCGCGGTCCTGGCCGAAAAGCGCCGGATGCGGACCGCGGCGCGTGGGGTGAAATCGCTCTATTTCACGGGTGGGCTGTTGGAAGGCGCCGAGACCATCGCCTTTTTCGTCGCGCTGTGCCTGTTTCCGGGTTCGTTTTCGTCCCTGTCCTGGGCGTTCGGCACCCTGTGTTTCATCACGGCCGGGTCGCGGGTTGTGCTGGCCTGGCGGGTCTTTCCATCGGAGCGGCCCTGAACGAATGGCGCGCTGTTGTCGCGGACGCTGGAATCCGAGTATTTTTGGCAAGATGAAAGGTCAGTCATGCGCGATCGCAATGGTCTGGGTCAGCTTGCCGGTGGGCGCGTCGAAGATCAGGATCCGCTGATCGGCGGTGACGACCGCGAACCATCCGGACCCGCGCGTGAAGGCGGTTGCGGCGGTGCCGTCGGGCAGGTTGATCGCCTCGGGCAATGCGATCCGATCACTTGTCGGGAAGCGGGTGACAAGCAGCACGATGATGATTACAACCCCCGCGATCATCGTTGCCGTCAGGACCGTGACGAGGATACGCAAAAACCGCAGGTTCGGGGGTTCCGTCCCCGGTTCGGGAGCTTCGTTCATGTCCATCGCGCGCCGCCTTTCGGTGGTTATCGGGCCGAACCCGCCCGCCCGTCTTGATAAGGCGCTTGCGCGGGATGTGCCAGAGGCGGCCGGCCTGTCGCGGTCGCGCCTGGCCAAGCTGATCGTGGCCGGCGGCGTGACGCAAGGCGCGCGCGTGCTGTCCGATCCGCGCGCCCGCGTCGCCGAAGGCGATGTACTCGAACTGAGTTTTGCGGCGCCCGAAGATGTCGCGGCGCAGCCCGAGGCGATCGCGCTTGACATCGTCCATGAGGACGACGCGCTGATCGTGGTGAACAAGCCTGCGGGCATGGTGGTGCACCCGGCGCCAGGCAGCCCGCGGGGGACGCTGGTCAATGCGTTGCTGGCGCATTGCGGCGAGTCGCTGTCGGGCATCGGCGGCGAGAAGCGGCCGGGCATCGTGCACCGGATCGACAAGGATACATCGGGGCTGATCGTGGCGGCCAAGACCGACAAGGCCCATGCCGGGCTGGCCGCGCAGTTTGAGAAGCACACGGTGTCGCGGCATTATGTTGCAATCGTGCATGGCGTGCCCGATGCGGCTGATCCAAGATTGTGCGGCCTGAGGGGCGTAGCGTTCGAATCCGGCAATGTTCTTAAAATCACCACCCAGCTGGCGCGCCACCGGACCGATCGCCAGCGGCAGGCGGTGGTCTGGTCGGGCGGGCGCCATGCCGTTACCCGCGCCCGCGTTGAAGAGGTGTTCGGGAAGCCGGGCGCGGCAGCGCGGCTGGACTGCTGGCTGGAGACCGGACGCACCCACCAGATCCGTGTGCACATGGCCTATGCCGGGTTCGCGTTGATCGGCGATCAGACCTATGGCGGGCGCCGGACGCTTTCCCAGAAGCTGGTCGGTTCCAAGGCGGCCCGTGCGGTGGCAGAATTTCCGCGGCAGGCGCTGCACGCTGCAACGTTGGGATTCGTTCACCCCGGTACCGGTGAGCGGCTTGATTTCAACGCGCCGATTCCGTTGGACATGGCGGCGCTTTTGGCCGCTCTGCGGGACGGAAAATCGGCCACGATGGTGTGATCGGCGGAAATATTTGCAGTTTTTTACCGGAATTCGTATTGAAAACGGCTATCCTGACCAAAAGGGTAAACTTGAATCGGCGTGATCGGTTCATATGTCTGGCATCAATTTGAGGGAGCAGAGAGGGGCGAAATGAACAATTACGGAAACCTTCCCGCACCGAGCCCCGAGCAGGGGCTGAACCGGTACCTTCAGGAAATACGCAAGTTTCCGCTGTTGGAGCCGGAAGAGGAATACATGCTGGCCAAACGCTGGGTGGACCATCAGGACACCGAGGCGGCCCACAAGATGGTGACCAGCCACCTGCGCCTGGCGGCAAAGCTGGCTATGGGCTATCGCGGCTATGGCCTGCCGCAGGCCGAGGTGATTTCGGAAGCGAATGTCGGTCTGATGCAAGCGGTCAAGCGGTTTGACCCGGAAAAGGGGTTTCGCCTGGCGACCTACGCGATGTGGTGGATTCGCGCCTCGATCCAGGAATACATCCTGCGGTCCTGGAGCCTGGTCAAGCTGGGCACGACGAGCGCGCAGAAGAAGCTGTTCTTCAATCTGCGCAAGGCAAAGGCCCGTATTGGCGCGCTGGAAGAGGGCGACCTGCGCCCTGAAAACGTGCAGCGCATCGCCACGGATCTGAATGTGACCGAGGACGAGGTGCGCGACATGAATCGTCGCCTTGGCGGTGGCGATGCCTCGCTGAACGCCACGGTCGGATCCGACGGCGAGACGACGACCCAGTGGCAGGACTGGCTGGAGGATACCGACGCCAACCAGGCTGAACAATATGCCGAGCGGGACGAGTTGGAAAGCCGCCGCGAGTTGCTGATGGAGGCGATGGACGTTCTGAACGACCGTGAAAAGGATATCCTGATGCAGCGGAGGTTGAAGGATCAGCCGGTGACGTTGGAGGAACTGAGCGGCCAGTACGATGTCAGCCGCGAACGGATTCGCCAGATCGAGGTGCGTGCCTTCGAAAAGCTGCAGAAGCGGATGCAGGCGCTGGCCCGGGAAAAGGGCATGTTGACAAGTGCCTGATTTCGGCCCGCGCCAATCGGAACCTGCTGTTCCGACGGGGGCGGCAGACCGGCGGCGGCGAATCGGAAGGGGCATGAATGGCCGAAACGGTAAACTGGGGCGTTCTGGGGGCAGCCAGCTTCGCGCGGGAGCATATGGCGCCGGCGATCCACATGGCCCGCGGGGCAAGGCTCGCGGTGCTGGCGACCAGCCATCCGGAAAAAGCGGGGCCGTTTCTGGAGTTCTGTCCCGACCTTCGGGTTCATGACAGCTATGAGGCGCTGTTGGCGGATCCCGGTATCGAGGCGGTCTATGTTCCGTTGCCCAATGCGATGCATGTGGAATGGACAGAGCGGGCGTTGGACGCGGGCAAGCATGTGCTTTGCGAGAAACCGGTCGCCATGCGGGCCGATGACATCGACAGGCTGATTGCGCGGCGCGACGAGACGGGGCTGCTGGCCGCCGAGGCCTACATGATCGTGCATCATCCGCAGTGGGCCCGAATCCGCGAATTGATCGAAACCGCCGCGATCGGCGAATTGAAGCATGTCAGCGGCGTATTCACCTATGACAATTCGGACGACCCCGGCAACATACGCAACCATCGCGGCACCGGCGGCGGTGGCATCCCGGATATCGGCGTCTATCCCTTCGGTGCAGCCCGCCTGGTAACCGGGCTGGAGCCCGAGGATATCACCGCGCGGATCACTTGGGAAAACGGTGTCGACGTCAGGGCCGAAATCAATGCCCGGTTCGGTACGGCCAGTTTCTTCGCGCTGCTTTCGATGCGGATGCAACGCTACCAGGAGATGACATTCCAGGGCACGGCCGGGCATATCCGCGTTACGGCCCCGTTCAACCCGGGCGTCTATGGCGAGGCGCGGGTCGCGTGGCGCAGCGCGGACGGCGTGACACGCGTCGAGAGCTGGCCCCGCGGCAATCAGTATGTGACACAGGTGGAAAATTTCGTGCATTCGATACGCAGCGGCGCCCCCTATCCATGGCGCCTTGAAGACGCCAGGGGCACACAGGCCATGATCGACAGGGTGTTCGCCGCGGCCGAGTGAAGAGCGAGCCGTTGCCTTGGGTGGGCTGCCACTGGCCGTGGTACGGGATTTCGACAGTCCGACACGTTTATCGAGGGAATCAAGATGCAGGAAGAAGACGAAAAAGGCGAATTCTCGCGGCCCGACGGGGTCTGGCTTCGGGGCCTGTGGATGCTGGTTCTGCTGCTGCTTTTCTCTCTGGCGGAAAAGGTGATGTGGGCGGTCGCGGTATTGCAGTTCGGCTGGATGCTGTTTGCAAGGCGGAAGAACCCCCATATCGCCGGGTTCGGCGAAAAACTGGGAAACTGGATGGCAATGACCGCAAGATTCCAGGCCGGCGAGAGCGAGCAAAAGCCTTTCCCCTGGACGAAATGGCGCTGAACCCGGCGCATGACCGTGCAAAACGCCGCCGCGACGGTCCGTCAGCTGTTACCGTCATGCAAAGGGGGCATGCCTCCGGCTTTTTGTCTTCCACCGGAAATGCATGACGGTGTGCATCCCGAAGCCCCGGCCCGTCCGTTCGCTGTCGTGGCGGCAGGATTTCGCTCTTGACGACCAGTGGCCGGTCGCTTACCTAGCGCCTCGCTCATGGCGGAGTAGCTCAGTTGGTTAGAGCAGTGGAATCATAATCCATGTGTCGGGGGTTCAAGTCCCTCCTCCGCTACCATCACACTCCCACTTCAAAATTTGCGTTCGAGATGAGGGCGCTCAAGCGCCCCCTGACCTCGACGGGGATGCCATCGTCCTCGGGACGAGAGACGATGATCTCCGACACCATCCGACGATGATCCACAGCTAGAAGAGGGCCCTGCTGGAAGGAGCATCCATCCCCCGTGTTCGAGTTTGGTGGCAGGAAAGCCCCGGAGATTAATGAAGAGCATGTGAAGGAACGGCACGCCAAGATCGGGGAGCTGTCGGTGGCCAACTCTTTTTGGCAACGCCCGACTTACTGACCGCACGCGGCCCGCCATCAATATTCTGCTCGCACCGCTCCGGCAGAGCTGGACCGTTTTGCGCGGCGTCACGGGACTGACGCGCTTGCCGGTGGCCGGGTCGCGAAACATCCGACCCGGTTCCGGACAGGGACGCCAGCATGGATGGCGTTGCGAAGGATGCCGCAGCCCCGGTCGGCGGGGCGGCCGGATCGGCGGTGATGTCGAGCGCGAACAGGCGCAGGAGATCGCGGACCGTCCGCTTTGAAATTCCCCCCGAAACGGATATCGGTTTTTTCGCGCCAGGAGAGCACCTTGGCATGCTCTCAGACATGCTCGGCGTGTTTGGATCCTTGCGGCAGAATGAGGCCCGGGTTCAGCTGTCGGGTACGAAATGGCCATAGGCGCCGTTGGCAAAGATCAGCGGTGCGTGGCGACCTGCCTCGGCGGTTTCGACCCGGCCCAGAACGATGGCGTGATCGCCACCGTCATGCACGGCATGGCGGGTGCAGGTGAACCGCGCGGCGAAGTGGTCGAGCAGAGGCAACCCGTCGGGGCCGGCCTGCCAGTCGGCAGGGCTGAAATCGTGACCGGTCCGGGCGAAATGATGGCCCAGGCCGAGCTGATCGGAGGCCAGCACATGGATCACGAAGCGCGGCGCGTCGCGGAACAGCTCGAACCGGCGCGAAGCGCGGGCCGGTGCCCAGAGCACGAGCGGCGGGGCG
>JADQCD010000192.1 GCA_016278285.1 Actibacterium sp. | reverse complement strand
TCGAGGCCGAAGCCGCGATGCTGGGCCAGCCGATTTCCATGCTGATCCCCGAGGTCGTGGGCTTCAAGCTGACCGGCAGCATGACCGAGGGCACGACCGCCACCGACCTGGTGCTGAAGGTCGTGCAGATGCTGCGCGAAAAGGGCGTGGTCGGCAAATTCGTGGAATTCTACGGCGACGGGCTGGACCATGTACCGCTGGCCGACCGCGCGACGATCGGCAACATGGCGCCCGAATACGGCGCCACCTGCGGCTTCTTCCCCGTGGACCAGGAAACCCTTCGCTATCTGGAACAGACCGGCCGGGACAAGGACCGCATTGCGCTGGTCGAGGCCTATGCCAAGGCACAGGGCCTGTGGCGCGATCCGGGCTATGAGCCGGTCTATACCGACACGCTTGAGCTGGACATGGGCGACGTGGTGCCGGCAATTTCCGGCCCCAAGCGCCCGCAGGACTTCATCGCGCTGGACAAGGCGTCGGACGCCTTCGGCGAGTACATCAAGGGCGTCCGCAACGGCGAGCCGGCCCCCACCGCCGAGGCCCGCTGGGAAGGCGAAGGCGGCCATGTCGAGCCGCAGGACATCCCCGGCGATGTCGGCCATCACCGCCGCGGCTTCGTCGAGACCGACGATCACAAGTACCAGATGCACGACGGCTCGGTGGTGATCGCCTCGATCACCTCCTGCACCAACACCTCGAACCCTTACGTGATGATCGGCGCCGGGCTGGTGGCGCGCAAGGCGCGTGAAAAGGGCCTGACGCGCAAGCCCTGGGTCAAGACGTCGCTCGCGCCAGGCAGCCAGGTGGTCAGCGCCTACCTTGAGGCCGCCGGCCTGCAGGAGGATCTGGATGCCATCGGGTTCAACCTGGTGGGCTATGGCTGCACGACATGCATCGGCAACTCCGGCCCGCTGGCGCCCGAGATCAGCAAGTGCATCCAGGACAACGACCTGGTGGCCACCAGCGTCCTGTCCGGCAACCGGAACTTCGAAGGCCGGATCAGCCCGGACGTGCGTGCGAACTATCTGGCCAGTCCGCCTCTGGTGGTGATTTACGCCCTGGCCGGCGACATGAATATCGACGTGTCACGCGATCCGCTGGGCACCGACAAGGACGGCAACCCGGTCTACATGAAGGATCTCTGGCCCACCCAGAAGGAGATCGCCGAGCTGGTCGAGCGCACTGTAACGCGCGAGGCGTTCCAGTCGAAATACGCCGACGTTTTCAAGGGGGACGAGAAATGGCAGGCGGTCGAAACCACCGACAGCGAAACCTATGACTGGCCGCCGAGTTCGACCTACATCCAGAACCCGCCCTATTTCCAGGGCATGAGCAAGGAGGCCGGCACCATCTCGGACATCTCCGATGCACGGGTGCTGGCGCTGCTGGGCGACATGGTCACGACCGACCACATCTCGCCTGCCGGTTCGTTCAAGGACACCACCCCTGCGGGCAAGTATCTGATCGAGCGTCAGGTGCCCCCGCGCGAGTTCAACTCCTACGGCTCGCGCCGCGGTAACCACGAGGTGATGATGCGCGGCACCTTTGCCAATATCCGCATCCGGAATGAAATGCTGGATGGCGTCGAGGGCGGTTATACGCTGGGCCCCGACGGCGAGCAGACCTCGATCTTCGACGCCGCGATGGCATATCAGGAGAACGGCACGCCGCTGGTCATCTTCGCGGGTGAGCAATACGGCGCAGGATCCTCGCGCGACTGGGCGGCCAAGGGCACGGCCCTGTTGGGTGTCAAGGCGGTGATCGCCGAAAGCTTCGAGCGGATTCACCGCTCCAACCTGGTCGGCATGGGCGTGATCCCGTTCGAGTTCACCGGCGGCGATACCCGCAAGACGCTGGGCCTGAAAGGCGACGAGACGGTATCCATCTCGGGCCTTTCGGGGGATCTGAAACCGCTTTCGGAAGTGCCCTGCACGATAACCCATGCCGACGGAACCACCCGGGATATTCAGCTGAAATGCCGGATCGATACCGCCGTCGAGAAGGAATATGTCGAGAATGGCGGCGTGCTGCACTACGTGCTGCGCAACCTCGCCAAGGCCGGCTGATCCATCGCTCCGGCCCACCGGGATCCGGACCTGACGAATGCACCCGCCGGGACATCTCCCGGCGGGTTTTTTGCAGGCTGGGCGCCTGATGATGGACTGCCGGTTTCCTTTGCTACGCCGCGCCATGTCGTCAATTGACTTGACCTGGAGCCTCCAGCCTGCGCTGAATTGTGCGCTGCGCGCATGCAGATCACGGAGGATGACATGATGCCGAAATTCATTGCGACGCATGAAGTGGATGACGTCGCCCATTGGCTGGCGTCCACGAAATTGGAAGAAATCTTCGGGAATGTGGCGAAGAACATCACCAGATTCGTGGAACCGGGCGGCGCCAATCGCGTTGCGCTTTACGCGGACGTCACCGACATGGAGGCCTTCGACGCGGCGAACAAGAGCGATGCAAACGCGGCCGCCATGAAGGAAGCTGGTGTCCGCCCGGATACCCTCGTCGTCTACATGGAAAGCTGAGCCCGTCCGAACAAGGCTGACCTGCGGCCCGCAGGGCTGATTCGTCCGCGATCGGCCCGTCCGGTCGTCCCGGAACAACCGGGGCGCGATAACCATCTCCGCATCGGCATCAATCCGGCAGAAGGGCCGAAATTGGCGCCGGAAAACGCGAAATGAGTTGGAATCGGGGCAGCTTTGTCAAATTCGCGCTAAACTGAGGTCATGAATTACCGCATCCTAAGTTCCGCGCTCTCGATGCCCCTGTTCGAGATGCTGGCCTTCACCGCTTTTATCGCGCTTTTGGCCGGCGCGTCCTAGCGGGCGGCCTCGATCGCGGGCCGGATCTTCTTCTCCAGTACATTTCCGACGATGGGTCCGGCAAAGCGAAAGGTGATGCGCCCTTCGCCGTCGATCACAAAGGTTTCGGGCACGCCGTAAATGCCCCAATCAATGCCCGTGCGCCCGGATTCATCGGCCATGACGGCCTTGAAAGGGTTGCCCAGCTCGGCAAGAAAACGCTGCGCCTTTTCCGGGTCGTCCTTGTAGTTGATGCCATAGATGGCAATCCCCTCTTCGGCCATCTTCTCCAGGTTGGGATGTTCGGCCCGGCAAGGGGCGCACCAACTGGCCCAGAAATTCACCAGCTTGACCCCGGGCGCGCGCAGCGCCGCCTGGTCAAACCCCGGAAGCCCGCCCAGCGTCGTCACCGTCATTTCCGGCGGTCTCTGGCCCACACGGGTCGAAGGCAGCGCGCCGGGGTCATCTCGCCGCATCCCGAGATAGAACAGCACCGCAAGGGACGCGAAAATCAGCGGCGGCAGCACCATCAGAATTGAGATTTTCCTGCGTTCAGCCATTGCGCGCGCGCCTCGCCTCGATCTCGTCCAACTGCCGGCGCACACGTGCCCCGCGCCACATCGACACCGCCACAAGCAGCACAAGCAGCACGATGCTGACCGCATAGGCCCCCATGACGGCGCCCGCGTATTTCCCCAGATCCGGTATCATGCCATCCGTTCCCGCGCCAGCAGCGCCTTGATCCGCCGGGCCCTGATCTCGGTCCGGGTGCGCAGCAAAACCAGTGTGACGAACAGCAAGACGAACCCCGCGATGCAGACCAGAAGCGGGAAATAGAAAACGTCGGCCACGTTTTCCTCGGCATCCATCGACAGCGACGCGCCCTGGTGCAGGCCCTGGTTCCAGAAATTGACGGCATAGCGCGACAACACCGCAAAGACCGACCCGACCATGCACAGCACCGCGGTCAGGTCCGCGGCCGCGTCCGGATCCTCGATCGCGGCCCACAGCGCGATATAGCCCAGATAGAACAGCCCGAGGATCAGGAACGAGGTCAACCGCGGATCCCAGGCCCACCAGGTGCCCCACATCGGCTGGCCCCAGATCGCCCCGGTCAACAGCGCGATCACCGTCATCGTCAGCCCGACCGGCGCAGCGGCCCGCGCCGCAAGCGCACTGACATGGTGGCGCCGGACCAGCCAGATCAGCGACGCCACCAGCATCATCAGCCAGGCATTGATCGCCATCAGCGCGGCGGGCACATGCAGGTAAATGATCTTCACGGTCGAACCCTGCCGAAAGTCATCGGGCGTGAAAAAGAAGCCCCAGACCAGCCCCGCGATCAAGGCCAGCGCCGTCAGCACGGCCAGTGCCGGCAGCACCGCACCCGTTGTCTGAACGAATTTCTGCGGGTTCGCATATTGCCAGAGGCTCGCCATGGGGGTCTCCTAGGTCCTCCTCGAAGTGATCTCAACTGAATAGCGCGTGAACATCTCAGCGCAAGTTCACGCGCAGCGCCGCGGCGGCGGCGAAAGGAAGCAGGGCACAGGTCGCCAGCGTGATCGCCGCCAGCATCGCCGCCGGGGTTGCCGTGACCTGCCCCGCCGCGCCGCGCGCGACAAGTTCGGCCCCGAAAATCAAGGTCGGCACATAAAGGGGCAGCACCAATAGCGACAACAGCAGGCCGCCGCGCTTCAGCCCCACTGTCAAAGCCGCCCCGAAGGCGCCGATCATCGACAGCGCCGGCGTGCCCAGACCAAGACCCAGCACAAGCCAGCCCATCGCGGCCGGCGCCAGATTCAACAGAACCCCCAGCACCGGCGCGGCCAGCACCAACGGCAGCCCCGTGGTCACCCAATGCGCCGCTGCCTTCATCGCCACCACCCCCTCCAGCGGGACCGGCGCGGTAGCCAGCAGGTCCAGCGAGCCGTCCTCGTAGTCCAGCGCGAAGATCCTGTCCAGTGACAGAAGGCAGGCCAACAATGCACCGACCCAAAGGATACCCGGCGCGATCCTTGACAGGGTCGCGCTCTCGGGTCCGACGCCAAAGGGCACCAGCACCGTGACGATCAGGAAGAACGCCAGGCCGAGGCCGAATCCGCCGCCCGCACGTACCGCCAGCGCCAGGTCGCGCGACAGCAGCGCGATCACGCGAAGGCCTCGTCGAAATCGTCCAGCCTCTGCGGCGCAGCCCGGAACCGGGTCAGGTCCAGCTCCGCCACGTCGAACCCGGGGTCGATATGCGTCGCGATCAAGGCCATGCCCCCACCGGCCAGATGTGCCCTCACCGCCTGTCCGAAAAGCGTAACCGACGCCACGTCCAGCGAAACGGTGGGCTCGTCCAGTATCCAGATCGGCCGCCCCGTGACCAGCAGCCGCGCCAGCCCCAGCCGTCGCTTCTGACCGGCCGAAAGGTTCTGCGCCTGCCGTCCGGCCAGATCGCCCAGGTCGAACGCCGCCAGCGCCGCGTCGATACCCGAAGTGCCGAAGATCCGCGCCCAGAACGTCAGGTTCTCGGCCACGCTCAGCGTCGCTTTCAACCCGTCGGCATGGGCGGCATAGGCGATCGCCTCGGGCGGCGCCGAGGCCGTCCCCGCCAACGCCGGCTGCAACCCCGCCAGCGTGCGCAAAAGCGTCGTCTTGCCAATCCCGTTGGGCCCACGCAGCAGCAACGCCTCGCCGGGGCGCAGCGCAAAGCTGACAGCTTCCAGCACCGGGATGCCGCCGCGCGCGCAGGCCAGATCGCTCACCGTCAATTCCATGGGCCCGGCTTACTTCATTCATCTCGGCGGGCAAAGCACGAATCCCGGTTGGAGAGATCGCAAATCCCGCACTTTCATCTTGCCATCAATACTCCCGCCGGAGGCCCGGTTTTTCACGGAAAAACCGGATAACCGGCCCGGCGTTCAGACCGGCAGAAGCGCCGCGGCCACGCGCCGCCCTTCGCCCAGAAGCACGTTGAAGGTGCGCGCGGCAGCAGGGCTCGACATTGTCTCCACCCCCAGCCCCGCCTCTTCCAGCGGCGCGCGAAGGCTGGCAGGGATATGCGCGATCTCGGGGCCGGTGCCTATGAACAGCACGTCCACCTGCCCCGCCAGCGCGTGCAGCGGCGCATCGTCGCCG
>JADQCD010000099.1 GCA_016278285.1 Actibacterium sp. | reverse complement strand
AACCCTCGTCGTAAGCTTGGGAAGCTTCTGCTCTGCCATTGAGCTACACCCGCCGGGCCGATGAATCGATAGTGGAAGCAGTTTTCCTGGTCAAGCGCGATCTGCTGACACTATGGCCGCGTCTGGACCGGGAAAGACGCCCGTTTCAGGACCGTGCCAGCAGTGTCGACAACAAGGCGGAAAGCGCGATCGCGGTGGTAGAAGGTCAGTCGCCAGCGGCCCTCGTCCTCCGCCACGCCGGCTTCGCAGCGCGAGGTTATCGCGCCGTCGCGCATGGCCTGTCTGACGTCGTCCCGGCTCAGGCCGAAGGTTTCGGCCAGCACCTCGACGTCCACGACGAAGTCACCGCCCGAGCGTTCCACAACCGTCATTGCGCCTATTTCCAGTACCCGTTCGCGGCCGCCACGGTGGCGAAATGGGTTGCAACCACCTGGCTGGACGCGATGAGCGAATCCGCGTCCTCGGAATATACAGGCCGCAGGTTTTCGCGCGTCTCGGCGTCCGGCTGGGTCATCTTGATGGCGGTGCGGGCAAGTTTGACGGCCAGGTCATAGCCTTCCTGCGGGGTTTCGGTCTGAAGAGTTGGAAGCCATTCCGTCATCGGTGATCTCTTTGCTTTCTGGTGGATGGTGCCGTGCGATGATGCGCCATGCGCGGTTTTCGGTAAGCGGGGCGAGGCAGAATTGTTTTCGTTCCGGTCATGTCGCGCCCGCGCCCGCCGGCGACAACGCGATGTCCTGAAGTGTCGAACGATCCAGTTCCGTGACGAACGCCGCTTCCGCGGAACGCAGGCGGCCCTTCAGGCGGCAACAGCCGTCGATAGAGCAGTCGCCGCCATCGGCGCCGAAGCATTCGACAAGCGGCTGACCCTCTTCCAGCAGCCGGATAACGGCGCCGAGGCGGATTTCGTGGGGCGGACGGGCCAGGACTGCGCCGCCGCCGCCACCGCGCCGGGTTTCGACAAGACCGGCCTGGGCGAGGCGTTGCATGATCTTGGCAAGATGGTTGCGTGACAGGCCGAATTCCTCGGCCATATCCGCCGTCGAAAAGGGACGCCCGGGGGCGCTGGCCATGCGCATGAGCATCCGCAGCCCAAAATCGGTAAAGGATGTAAGGCGCATTGTGGCGGGCTCCTCTCAACAATCGGTATTTACAATACCTATTAACAGGAATAGGCTCGATTGCAAGGATGATTTCGAGAGGATCGGGCATGACGACGCAGGACACGACTCCGGGGGGCGCCTCTGCCCGGCCCGGGATGACCGCCGCGATCAAGGCCGAGACGGGCCTGGACGAAGAGGTGCTGCACGACCTGGTGCATCGCTTCTACGCGCGGGTGCGTGTCGACGAGGTGCTCGGGCCGATTTTCGCCGCGCGGATTTCCGACTGGGGGCCGCATCAGGAACGGATGGTGGCCTTCTGGTCGTCGGTGGCGTTGATGACGGGGAGCTATCACGGCCGCCCGGTGCCCGCGCATGTCCCGCTACCCGTCGATGCATGGCATTTCGATCGCTGGCTGGCGCTGTTTCGCGAAACGGCGCGAGAGGTCTGCACACCCGCAGGCGCGGCGCATGTCATCCTTCGCGCTGAGCGGATCGCGCGATCGCTGCGTATCGCCGTCGAGGAGGCGCGGGCAGCTCCGGATGCCGTGCCCGCGCTTGGCTGACGAAAGGAAACAGGCAGATGACCGGAAACGCCCCGATCCACGGCACCGCAGGGTATGACGGACCGCTTGACGCGTTGTTCGCGAAGGCTGGGATGGCCATGGGGTCGCGCGACGATCCTGGCAAGCGGCCGGGGCATCCGGGAGCCGACGGCACGGCGAAGGGAGGCAGGGCATGAGCGACAATGACCGCGCCGCGGGGCGCTATGCCTCGCCGCCCTGCATGGCGGACGAGATCGCGGCGGACTATTTCGACCCGCTGGCCGTCGATCCGGAGCAGGCCCGCGACGTGGCCCGATGGCGCCGGGCCGCACGGGCGCGGCTGCGCGCCGAACGCCGGGCGATGGGCGTCGAGGAACGGCGTTCGGCAGGTGAGGCGCTTGCCGGCCATCTGTGGAAACTGCTGGCCGAACGTTTCGACGGGGCGCAGGGCCGCATCCTTTCGGCCTACTGGCCGATCAAGGGCGAGCCGGACCTGCGCGAAACGATGGCGCGGCTGCACGCGTCGGGCGCCACGGTCGCGCTGCCCGTGGTCGAGGTGAAGGCCGCACCGCTTGTCTTTCGCCGCTGGACGCCCGGAACCCGCATGGTGCGCGGTGACTGGAACATTCCCGTCCCGCCGCCCGAGGCTGACGTCCTGGTCCCCGAGATCATGCTTGCACCGCTCATGGGGTGGGACGGCGCCGGCTATCGCCTGGGCTATGGCGGCGGATATTTCGACCGGACACTCGCAGCCCTGTCGCCACGCCCGTTCACCATCGGGATCGGCATTCGCTCGGCGCGACTTTCCACGATCTATCCGCAACCGCATGACATTGCGCTTGATATCATCCTGACCGAGGCGGGGATCGAAGACACGGGCAAGGTATCATGAGCACGACTGCCGAACAGATGCGGGCCTGGACAGGTCCCGCCATACTCGCCTACGGGTTCAGGCCCTTCTTTCTCGGGGCGGCCCTCTGGGCGGCGCTGGCCATGGCGCTGTGGGTGCCGATGTTGTCGGGCGCCCTGACGCTTCCGACGGCTTTCGATCCGGTCAGCTGGCATGCCCATGAATTTCTGTTCGGCTATCTCGGCGCCGTCGTGGCCGGGTTCCTGCTGACGGCGGTTCCGAACTGGACGGGGCGGCTGCCCATCGTCGGCTGGCCGCTTGGCGGGCTTTGTGCGCTCTGGCTTGCGGGGCGCGGCGCCGTGGGCGTGTCGGGCCATCTTTCCCCAATTGCCACGGCCGTCGCGGATCTCTCGTTGCCGGTCGTGTTGGGCACGGTGATCGCGCGCGAGATCATCGCCGGAAAGAACTGGCGCAACCTGATGGTGCTCGGAATGCTTACCCTTTTCGCAGCCGGGAATGCCATTTTCCACTGGGAGGCCGCGCAAGGCGACTATGCGGCACAAGGGGTCGGGCTGCGCCTGGGGCTCTCGGCCGCGGTAATGATGGTCGCTGTGATCGGTGGGCGCATCGTTCCGTCCTTCACCCGCAACTGGCTGGCGCGGCGCGCCGAGGGGCCGCTGCCCGCATCGCCCATGCAGCGTTTCGACAAGCTGGCGCTGTTTGTGCTGCTGGCCACGCTGCTTGTCTGGACGGGCCTGCCAAGGCATCCCGTGGCCGGTGCCATGCTGGTGCTGGCCGGTCTGCTGCATATCGTGCGGCTGGCCCGCTGGGCCGGACACCGAACCATGGCCGAGCCGCTGGTGACGGTTCTGCATGCCGGATACCTGTTCGTCCCCCTCGGGGCGGTGACGCTGGGAACCGAGATCGTTGCACCCGGCCTTCTGGGCATTGGCGCGGCACAACATCTGTGGATGGCCGGCGCGATCGGCCTGATGACGCTGGCGGTCATGACCCGCGCGACCCTGGGACATACCGGGCAGGCACTGCGGGCCGGGCCGGGGACCACGGCGATCTATGCCGCTCTCCTGGTGGCGGTGTCGATGCGGGTCTCGGCCGGGATCTGGCCGGCGGGCGCGGCACAGTTACATGCCGTCGCCGGGATTGCCTGGATCGGGGCGTTCGGCGGCTATGCGCTTGTCTACGGGCAGTTGCTTTTGCGTGCGGCCCCGGCGAAACGGATCTGAAATTTCGACGACTTGCGCGCAGGTATGATGTGCTATGTCTGGCGCCGCCGACGGCGCCCACCGTCGCGCCCTTCGCCGCCCGTGTTGAAAGAGGGCTCCGGCAGGGTCACAAGTTTGCGCAGCTCGGGGAAGGGGGCCGTGGCGTGGGGCAGGGCGCTGGCGGCCACGAAATGCTCCTGGAACCGGGGTTCGACCGCGGTCTCGACCTTGTGGATCTGCCGCACGACGCGCTCTATCTCCGCCCGGGCGCCGATATTGCAAAGCGCGATCCGCGCCCCGGTGCCCGCGGCGTTTCCGGCGCTTGTGACCCGGTCCAGCGGCGCATCGGGGATCATGCCCAGCACCATCGCGTGTTTCGGGCTGATATGCGCGCCGAAGGCCCCGGCCAGGACCACGCGATCCACCTTGTCCACGCCGCGTTCATCCATCAGCAGCCGGGCGCCTGCGTAAAGCGCAGACTTGGCCAGCTGGATCGCGCGGATGTCGCCCTGGGTAACCAGGATGCGCGCGCCGCCCTGCGCGGCGCCGTCATGGATCAGATAGGCATGGGTGCGTCCCTGGGGCTCGCATCTCGGGGTGCCGGTCTGGGCGGCGGAGCCGATCAGGCCCGAACCGTCCACCAGCCCTGCCATGCGCATTTCGGCCACCGCCTCGATGATGCCCGAGCCGCAGATGCCGGTGACGCCGGTGCCGGCGATGGCCTCGGCGAAAGCCGGATCATCCGACCACAGGTCACAGCCGATCACCTTGAAACGCGGTTCCTTGCTGGCCGGGTCGATCTCCACGCGCTCGATCGCGCCGGGCGCGGCGCGCTGGCCCGCGCTGATCTGCGCGCCCTCGAAGGCCGGACCGGTGGGCGAGGAACAGGCCAGCACCCCGTTGCGATCGCCCAGCAGGATTTCGGCATTGGTGCCCACATCCACCACCAGCACCAGGTCGTCGGATTTCTGCGGTGCCTCCGACAGGGCCACGGCGGCGGCGTCGGCACCGACATGCCCGGCGATGCAGGGCAGCACATAGGCCCGCGCGCCCGGGTTGACCGAGGCAAGGTCCAGTTCGCCCGCGTCCAGCGTCAGCGCGGACGAGACCGCCAGCGCGAAAGGCGCCTGACCCAGTTCCACCGGGTCGATGCCCAGCAGCAGGTGATGCATCACCGGGTTGCACACGAACGTGGTCTCGACGATGGCGCGCGGGTCCAGCCCGGCCTCCTGCGCGATGGATCGGGACAGATCGTTGATCGCGCGCCGCACGGCCGCGGTCATTTCCCTGTCGCCGCCCGGGTTCATCATCGCATAGGACACGCGACTCATCAGATCTTCGCCGAACCGGATCTGCGGGTTCATCACCCCGGCCGAGGCCTTTACCTCGCCGCTGGTCAGGTCGCAAAGATGCGCCGCGATGGTCGTAGATCCGACATCTATCGCCAGGCCGAACAACCCATCTTCGTAAAAGCCCGGCCAGAGGTCGATCAGCCGTGGCGCGGCGCCGGTATGGTCATGGTGGATCGCGACGGTGACCCGCCATGCGTCCTTCCGCAGGGCCCCTTGAAGCCGGGCCAGCACCGGCAGCGGCGCGGTCAGGTTATCGACTCCCCATTGTTCGGCCAGCGCCGTGCGCAGCCGTTCGAAATCGCCCGAGGGTTCGTGCATGTCGGGTTCGGCCACGTCTACCAGGTAAAGCCGTGTCGCCGGGTCCATCACCATGGCGCGGGCGGTGGCAGCCTTGCGCACGACCTGGCGATGCACCTGGCTTTCGGGCGGGACGTCGATCACCACATCGTGCAGGATCTGGGCCTGACAGCCCAGCCGCCGGCCCGGTTTCAGACCGCGGATTCGATCATAGCGTTCCTCGACCGCATTCACCGGGCTCAGCGCATCCGGGGCGACGGTGACGCCGTGTTTGGAAAACTGCCCATAGGCTGGCGCGACCTGGCATTTCGAGCAGATCCCGCGCCCGCCGCAGACCGAGTCGAGGTCGACGCCAAGCTGCCGCGCCGCGGTCAGAACCGGGGTGCCCGCCGGCACCCGGCCACGCTTGCCCGAAGGCGTGAAGATGACGAGGGGATCGTTGCTCATGACCGGTCGTTCTTGTGCTGTTTGCCGCAGCATAGGCCCGGCGGCGGGATGCGAAGGCCGGACAGCGGCATCTGATGTTCGTTCGGCGTCATGTCATTGCCAGAACGGCGCGAAACTCATCGACCAGACGAACAGAGGCACCGGTGCGACGGCCAGGGCGAGCGTCAGCAGCGTGGGACGCGTGCGGAACACGCCCGTCATCCCGGCCAGCATCAACAGCCCGCCGCCACCGCCCAGGATGCCGTTCCCCGGCAG
>JADQCD010000225.1 GCA_016278285.1 Actibacterium sp. | reverse complement strand
TCACCCGATCGTGGGCGAGGGCGAGGTGCTGGTGGACATGGGCCCCGGCATCGCACGGCGCGTGCGGATCGAGCGCATCCATATCGAGCAGGACGCGGGAAAGTCGATCCACGACATGGACCCCACGATGTCCTTCGTCGATCTCAACCGTACCGGCATCGCGCTGATGGAGATTGTCAGCCGTCCCGACATCCGCGGCCCCGAAGAGGCCGCCGCCTATGTCGCCAAACTGCGCCAGATCATGCGTTACCTGGGCACCTGCGACGGCAACATGCAGTCGGGAAACCTGCGCGCCGACGTCAATGTCAGCGTCTGCCGCCCGGGTGATTACGAGAAATACCAGGAATCCCAGGATTTCAGCCATCTGGGCACGCGCTGCGAGATCAAGAACATGAACTCGATGCGCTTTATCCAGCAAGCCATCGACCATGAGGCCCGCCGCCAGATCGCCATCATCGAGGACGGCGGCGCGGTGGTGCAGGAAACGCGTCTGTACGATCCCGACAAGGGCGAGACGCGCTCGATGCGCTCCAAGGAAGAGGCGCATGATTACCGCTATTTCCCCTGCCCCGACCTGCTGCCGCTGGAGATCGAGCAGGATTGGGTGGACGATATCGCCGCCTCGCTGCCCGAGTTGCCTGACGAGAAGAAGGCGCGCTTCGTCACCCAGTTCGGCCTGACCGAATATGACGCCAGCGTCCTGACCGCCGAAACCGAGGCGGCGGCCTATTTCGAGGCGGTGGCCGATGGGCGCGACGGCAAGGCCGCGGCCAACTGGGTCATCAACGAGCTGTTCGGCCGGCTGAAAAAGGACGAATGCGATATCACCGACAGCCCGGTCAGCCCGACGCAACTGGGCGGAGTGCTGGACCTTATCGCCAAGGGCGACATCTCGGGCAAGATCGCCAAGGACCTGTTCGAGATCGTCTATACCGAAGGCGGCGACCCGGCCGAGATCGTGGAAGAACGCGGCATGAAGCAGGTCACCGACATGGGCGCGATCGAGGCCGCGGTTGACGAGATCATCGCCGCCAACCCGGCGCAGGTGGAAAAGGCCAAGCAAAACCCCAAGCTGGCCGGCTGGTTCGTGGGCCAGGTGATGAAGGCCACAGGCGGCAAGGCCAATCCCAAGGCGGTGAACGAGGTGGTCAGCGCCCGGCTGGGCCAGTAACGCGCGCGGCCAGCCGTATTCGCCAGGTGAAACGGGCCGATAGGTGCATGATATTCTATCGGCACATCGAAACGATGATCGGTCTTTTCGCCGATTGATGAAGTTGCCAAAACAACAATTCTAGCAACAGGCGTAACCTGCGCCCGCATGTTGGGGGACGTGTGCCATCCGTGTGCGTGGTGCCCTTTGCCGATCGGATAGTCCCATGAAAGTATTTGCATGAATCGTGCTCGCGGCCGGTATCGCCATTCTTGCGCCGGGCCCCGTCCTGGCCAACGACACGGTCACCAGCGACCCGAACGACCTTTACATGCAAGAGGTGATGCAGACCCTCACGGCCGCCGGGTATCATGGTCTGCGAGTGATCAAGGAACGCCGGAACCATCTTTCCGGCTACGACGCGGATGGCAACGAGGTCGTGATGACGATCCATCCGACGAGCGGACAGATCGAGAAATTGTTGTATGTCCGCGCCACGGACGATTGACATCCCGCGCAACGGGTGATGGCCGATCAGGCCCTGGCTGGATAGGCCGTGCCCGCATGCCGGCCACGGATGTGAATGCCACTGCCGCAATAGTGAGCTTCACAATTCGCAACAATAGTCCGGCGCTGCCGCTGCGAATCATGTTATGGTATTCGGATTTTGGGTTGGGGCGGATCGATGACGTGCATTTGAAGCGGGGTTCTTGCCTCCGGCTCTTTTTCAGGGAGGAAACGAATTATGAAACCAATGAAGCTTGAACACGTAAAAGTCGGCAAAGGCATCGATCACGTCGTGGGCACCGACGATGCCGAACGGTTCCACATATCTTCATCCAAGAAGAACGCCGACGTCATTACCATCGACAACTTCGAACTGGGCGTGGACACGCTGCACTACGGCAAGAACAACGCCACCGGCACAGAGCTGTCCTGGACCGACAGCGATGGCGACGGCCAGTCCGACGACCTGCAGATGGTCATGGGTGGGCAGACCGTGATCCTGACCGACCTGGCGCAGCAGATCGAGACGCCGGTGGTTCATCGCTACGAGCAGGATTTCGAAACCGACGCTGGTGCCTGGTTCGACGGAAGCAGCGGTTGGATCGGAACCGCCACACAGGTGGCCAGCGGAACGGGCGGCGTCACCTCGGCCTCGGGCGATTATCACGCGGTGCTGGAGGGTGACGCCAACGGCAACGCCCCCTATGATACCTTCATGAATGCGGGCCAGGTGCCGTTCGAGCCCTACACCGCCTCGATCGAGATCTATCTCGACCCGCAGGCCGACGGCGGATCGGGCTGGGCCGATGGCGAAGGGTTTGAGTATTCCGTTTCGACCAACAAGGCAGACGACTCCAGCTTCCTTCGAGACTTCGTGTTCCATGTCACCCAGGACACCAGCACCGGCGAGATGTATGTCGATGCCGACAACAACGCCTATTTCCAGCCGCGTGAGGATCTGGAAAACATCCCCGGCACCGAGGTCATCGAAGAAGACGGCTGGTACACCTTCGAGCATCGCTTTTACGAGAACGGCGCCGGCGATCTGGCGGTGGACATGGTCGTGCTGGACGAGTCCGACCAGATCGTCTTCAGCGAAACCCGCACCGATCCTGGCGACGCCAACGTCAACGGCGAGCCGCGCTATGGATGGTTCACCGAGATCTCGGTCGCCGAAGGGCTGCCGGTCGACGATCTGACGATTACCTATCCATCGGATCAGGTTCCGACCTTGCCGGATGCGGACGATCTGCAATTCGTGTGACATGCATGAGGGGGGCGGGCGCTGCCCCCCTTTTGCAATGCGGCGATCATTTCCGGCGCCTCTTGGACTCTTCCCGCCGTCATAGCTATATTGTTCCGGCTGGATTTCGGGGAAGGTGAATCATGCCGCAATATGAATACAAGGTCGTGCCGGCACCGGTCAAAGGCGAACGGGCCCGCGGCATCAAGGGCACGCAGGCGCGTTTCGCCAACACCCTGACGACCCTGATGAACGAGATGGCCGCCGAAGGCTGGGAATATCTCCGCGCCGACACCCTGCCCTGCGAGGAACGCAGCGGCCTGACCGGAAAGACAACGAAATTCCAGAACCTGCTGGTGTTCCGGCGCATTGTCGCGGCGGCCGCCTCCATGCCCGCCCCCGAGTCTGAACCCGCGGCGCCCGCAACGCCAGAGGCGGTTGCAAGCGCGGCGGCGGCCTCGCTCAAGGCGCCGGGTCCGGTGGGCAAAACACCCGAAATCAGTGCCGATCGGCCGGCCACAGGGGCGGCACCGTCGGTGGGACCGGCCCGCAAGGACAAGGATGGAATGGCCGCCGAGTGAACGCGCGTCAGGCCGGCTCGACCTTCAGCGCCAGGGCGTGTATTTCCGCCACGAGATCAGCACCAAGCGCCTCATGCACCGCCCTGTGGCGCGCGATCCGGCTCATCCCGGCGAATTGCGGGGCGGCAATCTCGACTCGGAAATGGCTCTGGCCGCCCTCTCGATAGCCTGCATGACCTCTGTGACGCTCGCTCTCGTCCTCGACCGACAGCCGCGTGGGCTGAAATGCCTCGCTCAGTTTCGTTCTGATCCGGTCTTCAACCCGCATTTTTTATCCTCGCCCCCTTCATTCCGGCCACCAAACCCTTAAACTCTGTCGTCCGAGTCGAAAAGGTGCCAGACCATGCGCAAAAGCGATCCCTTCGGATTCGACATCTCGGTGTCGGCAGACAAGAAAAAGCGAACGCGCGGGAAACGCGGCATGTCGGGCGCGTTCGAGACGTCGACCCGGAAATGCGATCATCCCGGCTGCGATGAGCTAGGCCAGTATCGCGCGCCACGCTCACCCGACCAGCTGGACGAGTATCTCTGGTTTTGCAAGACGCATGTCCGCGAATACAATTTGAAGTGGAATTTCTTCCATGGCTCGACCGAGGAGGAATTCGAGGACCAGATCGGCAACGATCGCGTCTGGGGAAGGCCCACCCGCCCCTTCGCCAGCAAGGAAGAGCAGCGCGCGTGGGCGCGTCTGGGCGTGGATGATCCACACCAGGTGCTGGGCGCCAACGCAACGCGCAACCCCGGCCGCAGCGCCGGCGGAACGACAAGGCGCCTGCCGCCCACCGAACGCAAGGCGCTGGAAATTCTAGAAGCGCGCGACCATTGGACCAAGACCGAGATCCGCAAGCAATACAAATCCCTGGTCAAGGACCTGCACCCGGACATGAACGGCGGCAACCGCGCCGACGAGGAGCGTCTTCAGGAAGTGGTCTGGGCCTGGGACCAGATCAAGGACAGCCGCAGCTTCACCGAGTGACGCGACCCCTGCCAAGGCACGGGCCGTGGTCCTTTGCGGTGTTCGGCAGTTGATCGTTCAATGGCACAGGTCGCGACGCCCGTTGGCGATTTTGCCCCCTGTCCTATGGCTCGGCCCTGCCTTCATCTTGCTACCAATACTCACGCCACCGGGCGGCTGGCCGCGCGGTGGTGCCGTATACGGCCACTTACCCTGCCCCGAAAACGGGGGTAAGCCGCCGAGAACCAGACAGAGGCACGGCGCAGCATGAACAATCTTCGCGGCATTTTCCTGATGGTCGCCGCCATGGCCGGTTTCGCGCTTGAAGACATGTTCATCAAGCGCGCCTCGGTCAAACTGCCGGTGGGGCAGATCCTGATGATTCTCGGGGCCGGCGGCGGCGCGACCTTCGCGACGCTGACATTGCGCGGCGGAACGCGGCTTTGGTCGCGCGCCTTGCTGACCGGGCCGGTCCTTCTGCGCAACACGGGCGAGGTCGTGGGCACCACCGGCTTCGTGCTGGCCGTGGCGCTGATCCCGATCTCGACGGCTTCGGCGATCCTGCAGGCCACGCCGCTGGCCGTGACCCTTGGCGCTGCCTTGTTTCTCGACGAGAAGGTCGGCTGGCGCCGTTGGAGCGCGATCGCCGTGGGGTTTGTCGGTGTTCTCGTCGTCATCCGTCCCGGAATGGCCGGGTTCGAACCCGACTCGCTGTTCGCGGTGCTGGGGGTGATCGGGCTGTCGGTGCGCGATCTGGCCACGCGGCGGTGCCCGCGCACTGTCACAACGATGCAACTTTCGGCCTACGGGTTCCTGCTGATGATCCCGGTGGGCGGCATCCTGCTGTTCTTCGGCGATGCGCCGCGCCCGGTCGGCCGGCTGGACATGCTCGGGCTGGGCGGGGCGATGGTGGTGGGCACGCTGGCCTACTACGCGCTTGTCGAAGCGGTGCGCATCGGCGATGTTTCCGTCGTCACGCCGTTCCGCTATTCCCGGCTGGTCTTTGCGCTGATCGTCGGCGTTGTCGTCTTTGCCGAACGCCCGGATGGCTTGACCCTGGTCGGCGCCGGGCTGATCATCGGCTCCGGGCTTTACACCTTCATGCGGGAACGGCGGCTTGTTAACGCTATCCGGGCAGCTTGAAACATGCGCCATCCCTGCTATGACAGCGGCAATCCCTGCTTCAGCGAAGGATACATCCCATGAGCACCATCATCGACATCATCGGCCGTGAAATCCTCGACAGCCGGGGCAACCCAACCGTCGAGGTGGACGTGATCCTCGAAGACGGCACCATGGGGCGCGCCGCGGTGCCATCGGGCGCATCGACAGGGGCACATGAAGCGGTCGAAAGGCGCGACGGCGACAAGGCGCGCTATGGCGGCAAGGGTGTGCTCGAGGCGGTGGCGGCGGTCAACGGCGAGATCGCCGAGGCGCTGGCGGGTTTCGACGTGACCGAGCAGGTGGCCCTTGACGGGACCATGATCGAACTGGATGGCACCCACAACAAGGGCCGGCTGGGCGCCAACGCGATCCTGGGCGTGTCGCTGGCCGCGGCCAAGGCGGCGGCCGATTTCACCGGGCAACCGCTCTATCGTTATGTCGGCGGCACCTCGGCGCGGGTCCTGCCGGTGCCGATGATGAACATCATCAACGGCGGCGAACATGCCGACAACCCGATCGACATCCAGGAATTCATGATCATGCC
>JADQCD010000172.1 GCA_016278285.1 Actibacterium sp. | reverse complement strand
CGAGATGCGCGACGAAAGCGGCTATGAGACGCTGTCGCTGTCGATCGCGCCGGGTGTCGCAACGCTGGCCTTCTGGGTTTCGCAGCAGATTCTGGCAGGCGCAGAGGTGCCCAAGGATCTGACGGTGCCCTTCCTCAAGGTCACGCAGGACACGCTGGACGAAACCCTCGCTGCGACGCCCGAAGGCTCGGTCGCCAATGTGCTCTACTCGAAAGAAGACGCGCAAGAAGTGATCGCGGAAGCCAAGGAAGCGATGTAATCGCAGATGCAGCAAAGCGCGTTTGAAAACGACGCGCCGATCGTCGCCCTGACCGAAGTCGTCAAGCATTTTGGCGCGGTCAGGGCGCTCGACGGTGTCGACCTTGAAATCCGGCCGGGTGAATGTCTGGGCCTTGTGGGCCACAACGGCGCAGGCAAATCAACATTGGTCAACGTGGTAAATGGTGGGGTGTCCCCGACGGCAGGGACCGTTGCATTTCCAGCCTCGGGGGCACCCGAGGCACTGTCGGCCGGGGTGCGGTCGGTATTTCAGGAACTGTCGCTCTGTCCGAACCTGACCGTGGCCGAGAATCTGCGCATTTCTCATTCCGGGCTCAGGGGGCCGGGCTGGCGCCGACCTGCGCGGGCCGAGATCCGGCAGAGCCTCGATGCGGTGTTTCCCGGCCATGGTATCGACGCCAATGCCACGGTCGACACCCTCAGCATAGCCGAGCGGCAAATGGTCGAGATCGCGATCGGCTTTGCGCCGCGGGGCACCGAGGCCCGGCTGGTCATCCTTGATGAGCCTACCTCGTCGCTGGACGCCGGCATCGCAGAGCAATTGCTGAGGCATATCCGGCACTTCTGCGAATCCGGGGGCGCGGTGATCTTCATTTCGCATATGCTCGGCGAAGTTTTCGACGTCGCCTCGCGCATTCTGGTGATGAAGGATGGCAAGGTCGTCGCCGACCGAACCGTCGGCGGCTTTACCCGGCAGGGGCTGGTCGATGCCATGGGCCATGTTGCCACCGATGAACGACAAGACCCGCGCGGAAAAGCCCATGCCTTTGGCAAAGAGGTGGTTCACACGTCCCAGGGCCTGTCCGCGCGCCGGGGCGAGGTCGTCGGGCTGTCGGGGCTCGCCGGTCACGGCCAGGCCCGCGCGCTGGCGCGGCTCTATCTGGACGCCACATCGTCGTGGCGGCCCACAGGAAAGCCACGGATGGTCTTTGTCGCCGGTGACCGGACCCGCGACGGGATTCTGCCGCTATGGTCTATCCTGCGCAACGCCTCGATCTCGATCCTGTCAGAGACCGCAAAGTGGGGTCTGGTGGACCGCGACGCCGAAACCTCCGCCGCCGCCGAGTGGAAACGCCGCATCGGCATCCGCACCGAAGATGTGACCAACCCGGTGCTGTCGCTGTCGGGCGGCAATCAGCAGAAGGTGCTGTTTGCCCGCGCCCTTGCCTCTGCCGCGCCGGTCGTGGTCATGGACGACCCGATGCGCGGCGTGGACGTCGGCACCAAGCAGGATGTCTATGCGATCATCCGCGCCGAGGCGGCCAACGGTCGCACCTTCCTGTGGTATTCCACCGAGACCGAGGAGGTATGTCGGTGCGACCGCGTCTTCGTTTTCCGCAACGGCGAGATTTCGGCCGAGCTGACCGGCGCCGACATCACCGAGGAGCGTATCCTCGAAGCATCATTTGAAATGCAGGAGGCCTGAGGCATGGGGCAGTTCCTTTCACGCCACCGAATCCTTTTGCCGATCTTTTCGCTGTCGGTGCTGCTGGCGGCGACCTTCTACATGCAGCCCCGCGCCATGAGCTATTTCGGCATCAACCTGTTGTTCAACCTGGCGGTGCCGATCGCGCTGGCCACGGTGGCGCAGATGATGATCATGATGGTCAACGACATCGACCTTTCGCTGGGCACGTTCGTCAGCCTGGTGGCTTGCGTCACGGCCACCTTCCTGAACGATTCGCCATTGCTGGGGGTGCTGATCCTGGCGGCGCTGATCCTGACCTATGCGGGCATGGGCGCGGTGATCCATGCGCTGGATCTGCCGGCGATCGTGGTGACGCTGGGCATGTCTTTCGTCTGGGGCGGGCTGGCGCTGTTCGTCCTGCCCTCGCCGGGCGGTTCCAGCCCCGACTGGTTGCGCGCGTTGATGACGGTCAAGCCCCCTTTGGTGCCGATGGCGGTCGCGGCCTCGGTCCTGATCGCGCTGGTGACGCATCTTCTTATCATCCGTTCGGGCATCGGCACGGTGTTGCGCGGGGTCGGTGGCAACGCCCGCTCGGTCGCGCGCGCGGGTTGGCCGGTGGCGCGGCTCAAGGCGTTGGCATACGGCCTGTCCGGCCTTTTCGGGGTGTTTGCCGGCATGACGCTGGTGGGGCTTACCACCTCGGCGGATGCCAACATCGCGTTGCGCTATACGCTGCTGTCGATTGCGGGCGTGATCCTGGGCGGCGGCGAATTCATCGGCGGCAAGGTCAGTCCGGTGGGGGCGGTGATAGGCGCGCTGACGCTGGCATTGGCCGCCTCGTTCCTCAGTTTCATGCGTCTGTCGCCTGATTGGCAGATCGGCGCACAGGGCGCGATCCTGATCCTGGTTCTGACCGCGCGATTGATTTTCGCGCGGCGCGAAAACACAACCGGTTGAGGGGGCAGAACATGCAACAGGTTATTTCCCGCCCCTGGATCTGGTCCTGGCTGGCCGCCGCAGCCACTTTCGCCATGACGACCGCGCTGACCGAGGGAAGCGGTGCGGGCGCATTGGCCTATGCCGCGCTCAGCTTCGGCGCCTTCGCGGCCATCGTCGGGCTGGGCCAGATGCTGGTGATCACTCTGGGCCCGGGCAACGTGGACCTGTCGATCCCCGCCGTGATGACCCTGTCGGGCACGCTTGCGCTGAAGGCGATGGGCAGCGAACCCGACACGGCGATGCTGGGGCTCGGGGTGGCGATCCTTGTCGGGCTGGGCACGGGGGCGGCCAATTTCGCGCTGATTTACGCGCTGCGCCTGCCGCCGATCGTGGCGACCCTGGCCGCCTCTCTGGTCTACCAGTCGATCGCGATCTGGTCGAACCGCGGCCTGCGCATCAAGCCGCCCGCGGGGCTGGCGGATTTCGCAACCGGCCGCATCTTCGGCGTGCCGAACGTGGCGCTTGTCGGGCTGGTGCTGGCGATCGTCGTTTGGGTTGCGCTGGAACGGTCGGTCTGGGGGCGCTGGCTGCTGGCCTCTGGCCAGAACATGCGTGCCGCAAGGCTGGCCGGCGTTCCCGTCGAGATGGTCCGCGCCTCGGCCTATGTCACGGTCACCGCTTTCGCGGCGGTTGCGGGTTATCTTCTGGCCAGCTTTTCGGGTGGTGCCGCGCTGAACATGGGGCAGGACTATCTTCTGATGTCCATCGCCGTGGTCGTCATCGGCGGCACCTCGATCGCGGGCGGATTTTCGAACGTGCCCGGTGTCTGGGGCGCGGCGCTGTTCATGTTCCTGGTGGTGTCCATGCTCAATTCCTACGGCGCCGGGGCCGGGGTGAGGATGATCCTGACCGGGCTGATCATCATCGGCATCGTGATCGCCGCGAGCACAAGAAGGGCCAGCAAATGATCAAGACCCCGCCGCATCTGGAAATTCACGACGACCGTTTCGGCCTGCTCGTTCACCCGATGTCCCGTCTGGAACGGATCGCCACAGGGTTCACATGGACCGAAGGACCCGTGTGGTTCGGCGATCACGAGACGCTGCTGTTTTCCGACATTCCCTCGCAGCGGATCCTCAGATGGTCCGAGGCCGATGGCGTCAGTCTTTTCCGGGGAAACTCGGGTTTCAACAATGGCAACACGCGCGACCGGCAGGGCCGGCTGATCGGCTGCCGGCATGGCTGTCGTGACGTGGTTCGAACCGAAACCGACGGGCGTCTGACGGTGTTGGCGGCCGAGCATGATGGTGGCCGGTTGAATTCTCCGAACGATGTCGTGGTCAGTTCCGATGGCGCGATATGGTTCACCGATCCGACCTATGGCATCCTGTCGAATTTCGAGGGCTACCGCGCCGAGCCTGAACAGACCGCGCGGCACGTCTTTCGCATCGATCCCGCAACCGGCACTGTCGCGCCGGTGATCGGGGATTTCGTTCAGCCGAACGGGCTGTGCTTTTCCCTGGACGAGCGCCGCCTTTATGTGGCCGAGAGCGGTTCGAGCCATGATGATTCCGTGCCCTCGGTGATCCGCCAGTTCGACGTGGACGGGGCCCGGCTGACCGATGCCGGCGTCTTTGCCGAAATCGACACCGGCCTGCCAGACGGTATCCGGGTGGATGTTCAGGGCAACCTGTGGTCCTCGGCCGGCGACGGGGTGCATTGTTTCGCCCCCGACGGGACGCTGCTGGGAAAGATCCTGGTGCCGGAGACGGTGGCGAACCTGTGTTTCGGCGGCTCCGACGGGCAGCGAATGTTCATCACCGCGACAAGCTCTGTCTATCGCATCTTCGTGGATGTGAAGGGCGCGGAACCCTGGACACGTGGCGTCGGCGCCTGAAACCCGGGCGCTGATGACGGCAATTCGTCCGCCGACCCTCTTGCCGATGAATTTGCGGCAGGGGCGGACGGCGGTCGTGCCATTCGCCCCTGCGCCTGTGCCTGTGCCGTGTCAGTCGCGGTTCATTCGGTTTTCGATCAATTCGTCCACCACGCCGGGATCGGCCAGCGTCGAGGTGTCGCCCAACGCCCCGTAGTCATTCTCGGCGATCTTGCGCAGGATGCGGCGCATGATCTTGCCCGACCGGGTCTTGGGCAGGCCGGGCGCCCATTGGATCAGGTCGGGCTTGGCGATGGGGCCGATCTCGGTGCGCACCCACTGCTCCAGCTCCTTGCGCAGTTCGTCGCTGGGTTCGACGTCGTTCATCAGGGTGACATAGGCATAGATCCCCTGGCCCTTTATGTCGTGCGGATAGCCGACCACGGCGGCTTCGGCCACCTTGGCGTGGGCCACCAGCGCGCTTTCCACCTCGGCCGTGCCCATGCGGTGACCCGACACGTTTATCACGTCGTCCACGCGGCCGGTGATCCAGTAATAGCCATCGGCATCCCGCCGGCAGCCGTCGCCGGAAAAGTAATAGCCCTTGTAGTCCGAGAAATAGGTCTTCTCGAACCGTTCGTGATCGCCCCAGACCGTGCGCATCTGGCCCGGCCAGCTGTCCTTGAGGCAAAGCACGCCCTCGGTCTGCGTTTCGGTCTGCTCCTGCCCTGTCTGCGGGTCCAGAACCGCCGGCTGGATGCCGAAAAACGGCTTGGTGGCCGAGCCGGGCTTGGCCGGGATCGCGCCGGGCAGCGGCGTGATCAGGTGGCCGCCGGTCTCTGTCTGCCACCAGGTGTCCACGATCGGGCATTTGCCCTTGCCGACATGGTCGTTGTACCAGTTCCAGGCCTCGGGGTTGATCGGTTCGCCCACGGTGCCCAGCACCTTGAGGCTGGAAAGGTCGTGTTTCTCGACCCATTCCGGCCCCTTTCCCATCAGCGCGCGGATCGCGGTGGGGGCGGTGTAGAACTGATTGACCTTGTGCTTTTCGCAGACCGCCCAGAACCGGCCGGCATCGGGATGGGTCGGCACCCCCTCGAACATCAGGGTCGTGGCGCCGTTGGCCAACGGACCGTAGACAATATAGCTGTGCCCCGTAACCCAGCCCACATCGGCGGTGCACCAGAACACGTCGCCGTCGTGGTAGTCGAACGTCAACTCATGCGTCATCGCCGCAAAGGCCAGATACCCGCCGGAGGTATGGACCACGCCCTTGGGCCGGCCGGTTGAGCCGGACGTATAGAGGATGAACAGCGGGTCCTCGGCCCCCATCGGACGGGCCGGGCATTCGGGGGCGACCGTTTCCATCATCGCCAGAACGTCCACGTCGCGGTCGTCGATCCAGGTGGTCTGCTCGCCGGTATGCTTGACCACCAGGCAGCGCACCTTCTCCGAACAGTGCAGCAGCGCCGCGTCGGTATTGGACTTCAGCGCCGTGGAGCGGCCGCCGCGCGGGGCGCCATCGGCGGTGATCACCAGCTTGGCATCGCAATCGTTGATCCGGTTTGCCAGCGCATCGGGCGAGAACCCGGCGAATACAACCGAATGGATCGCGCCGATCCGCGCGCAGGCCAGCATCGCATAGGCCGCCTCG
>JADQCD010000064.1 GCA_016278285.1 Actibacterium sp. | reverse complement strand
GAAGGCCATGAAGGTCAGAAACTCGCTCCGCTCGCTCAAGAGCCGGCACCGCGATTGCCGTGTCGTGCGCCGCAAGGGCAGAGTCTATGTAATCAACAAGACCCAGCGTCGTTTCAAGGCCCGCCAGGGCTGAGCGACCGAAAAGAACAAAGGCCCGGCAAGACAGCCGGGCCTTCTGTTTAAGGTCGCGCGGATTGCGCTTGAAAGACGGCCAGGTGGTCGATGCTCAGATGCCGGGGTCGGCACTGCGCCGTGGCTTTCTGGCCCTGAACGCGCATGCGGTATTGCGGCACCAGCACCCCAAAGCTGCGCCCCCGGTTTCATCTTGCCCGCAAATACTCCCGCCGGAGGCGTCCGGCCCGCAAGGGCCGGAAACGGTTTTCGCAATGCGCCCCACCAGACTGGCGCGGTGTCCGCGTCACTGACCCGCCAGCATCCGCACCACCGTTGCCTCATCCAGGTAGCCGGTCACGGTCAATCCGCGAGTCTCCTGATAACGGCGGATCGCTGCGCGGGCATCAGCGTCGAAATTCCCGTCCACATTGCCCGGATCCAGCCCGAGTTGTGCCAGCCGCTGTTCGGCCAGAAGCCGGGTCAGACCGCCGCCGGCCACGCGCTCTTCCTCGCGCCGTGCCGCTTCCTGTTCAATCCGCCGCTGATCGGCCCGGGCCAGCTCGTCTATCCGTATCTTTGCCCGATCCGCGAAGGCCCCGCCCGGATACCGGTCCAGATAGGTCTGATATGCCTCGACGGTGTCTTCCGCCGTGACATTGTCCCAGATCAACCGTTCCTGCGCCTGCACAGTGCCGCGATTGTCGGCCTCGATCCGGTCCAGCCGCGCGCGCGCCTCGTCGGCAAAAAGCCCCTCGGGATAGCGATTGAGATAAGCGCGCAACCCGGCCGCCCCGCCACCATCGGCCACATCGTTCCAAAAGGCGCGATCCTGCCGCTCCTGTTCGGCCTGTCTGCGGGCGGCCTCGGCCTCCAGCTCGCGGGCGCGTTGCTCGGCCGCGGTCTGCAATTGCACGACTTGCCCGCGCTCCAGATAGCCCGTGGCCGGTTGACCGGTGGCCGCCTGCCACTTGGTGATCGCGGCGCGGGTGCCCGGACCGAAGATGCCGTCGATGCCCCGCGTGTCATAGCCCAGAATCGTCAGGTTGCGCTGAATTGTCTGTCGCTGGGCCCGATCCAGCCCCAGCGCCCGTTCGGCGGCTTCCGCCTGCTTTTCGGGGGCCTGCCGGATCGCGGCGATCCTCTGGTTGGCCTCGCGCAGATGCGCGCCGTCCGGATAGGCATCCACATAGGAAAGATAGGCCTCGAGCGTGTCCAGCGCGGTGACCGCCGCCCAGAAACCGGCCTCGGCCGCGCCGTCATCCCCGCCCGCTTCTTTCGGTTCGGTGGTGGCGGCAAGCGACGATCCGGGCAGATAGCCCGAGACCGAGACACCGCGGTAGGGGGTGGCGAAGACCTCGCGCAGGGTGGCGCCGGGGCGCAATAGCTCGGACGAAAGCAGACCCGCCAGACGGTCGGCCGGGCCGGTGACGAAGGTCACGCCTTGTGGCAGATCGGGCATCGCCGCACCGGCCGCCAGACCCGTATCCGATGCGATCGCGTCGGCCGCAGTGGCAACCATGACCACCGCCGGGCCGCGCGATTGCACGGCAAGGTCCATGAGCGCGCCCAACGACACCCCCTGCCGGCCCACGTCATAGCCGGTGGGGGCCTCGGCATCCTTTGCCAGCCACCATGAATCGCGCGGCGAATGCACCACCTGCCCGGCCAGCATCACCACAACGCGGTCGGCATCGGCCATCTCGTCGGCCGCCTCGGCAACACGCCGCAACGCATCGTCGAGGCTGAGCGCCTCGCCCGAGATCACCTGAAACCCCGCGCTCTCCAGGGCACGACGTGTATCCAGAACATCGGTCGCATCGGCCACCGCCGGTGCATTGTCGTAACGCGCATTCGCCAGCAGCAGGGCGACATCCCTGGCGGCGGCCGGTGCTGCCGTCACCGCCGCGACAAAAGCAGTTGCAAGAATAACCCGCATAATACCCTCCTTGAAAACGGTCGGAGGAGCGGCGGCCGAATCAGTCGTATTCGCGCCGGTCCTCAATCACCTTGCCATCATTGGGCAATGAGCCCGGCTTCACAACGTCCACGCGGCCTTTCAGCTTCAAGATTTCGGCAACACTTGCCGCATAGGGGGCCGTATCGGTGGCTTCGGTTTCCACTTGCACGTCCATCACGTCCATTTCCCCCTCGCGGCGGGCAATGACGCGGGCCCGGGCCACCTCGGGATGGCGGGCAACAAGGGCGGCGACCTGTTCGGGGCGCACGAACATCCCCTTGATCTTGGTGGTCTGGTCGGCCCGCCCCATCCAGCCCTTGATACGCATGTTGGTGCGGCCACACGGGCTTTCGCCCTCCATAACCGCCGACAGATCGCCGGTCGCGAAACGGATCAGCGGGTAATCGGGGTTCAGCGTCGTGACCACGACCTCGCCCACATTGCCGGGGGCGACCGGGGTGCCGGTGCCGGGCGTCACGATCTCGACGATCACGCCCTCATCGACGATCATCCCCTCCATCGCCTCGGATTCATAAGCGATATTGCCCAGATCGGCGGTGGCATAGCATTGCCGGCATGCAATGCCCCTGTCGGCATATTCCTGCCGCAGCGACGGGAACAGCGCCCCGCCACCGACCGCCGCGCGGGTCAGGCGCGACAGGTCCAGTCCCATCCCGTCGGCCTTGTCGAGAATGACTTTCAGGTAATCCGGCGTTCCTGCATAGGCGGTCACGCCGATATCATGCGCCGCGCGGGCCTGAAGTTCGGTCTGTCCGGTGCCGGCGGGCAGCACGGCAGCGCCCACCGCGCGCGCGCCGTTCTCGAAGATCATGCCGGCGGGCGTCAGGTGATAGCCAAAGCAGTTCTGCACGATATCACCCCGGCCAATGCCGCAGGCGTGCAGGAAACGACCCATGCGCCACCAATCGTCACGCGCGCGGCCGGGTTCGTAGATCGGGCCGGGGGACTGGAACACATGATCGAACCCCGAAGGCGGCGCCGTGGTGAACCCGCCGAAGGGCGCATCGCGGCCCTGCGCGGCGCTCAGTTCGGACTTGCGGATCACCGGCAGGGCGGCCAGCGCCTCGACGCTGGTAATCCGGTCCGGGTCCACATCGCCCAGCAGCGCGGCAATGCCCGGTGCGGTTTTCGCGCGCGCGATCTGCAGCGGCAAGGCACGGGCCAAACCCGCGGCGCGCGCATCCGCGCTACGGGTTTCAAGATCGTCGAAATACTCGTTCATCTTCGCATTCCTCGCAAACCTGTCGTTCATGATGCCGCCTTCCGCACGGTGTCGGCCGGCCCTTCCAGCGCCACCCGCGTCAGGGCCGAGACCAGCCGCACAAAGCGTTCCCGGCCGCCGGCGATCTGCGCCAGTTCCGCCACGCGGTCCGGCAGACCAAGCTCCCGCGCCGCCTTCAGCGCGCGCGCGTCGGCGCGGGGAAACAGCGCGTCCCAGGCCAGCTGCGCCTCGCGGCAGAAAATACCGGCCCCGGCATCGCCGATTCCCTGAAAGACCTTCAGCCGGGTTTCGATCCCCGCCGCATCGCCGCCAGCGTCGCGCAGATTGCGCAGATCGTCGCCGTATTCCTCGCGCGTCAGCGTTGCGGCCGCGCGAATCTGATCCGCCCCGACATTGTCGAACCGGGCATAGCCGTTGCGGTTCAGCACGCCGATCAGATCCTCACGCCGTACGGCAAGGATCGCGTCGATCTTGTGCAGCCCCTTGGCCTTCAGCGCCGCAGCGGCCTGCACCGCCTGCGCGGACCGGATTCGCGCGGACAGAAGCAGCGCGCCAAGCAGCCAATGGAAGCATTGTTGCGGCACGTCGCGGGCGATATTGGCTCCGATCTCGTCGCTGAAGAGATCACCCTGCTCGCGCAGCAATGCCTCGACGACATCCTTGCGTGACATTTCCAACTCCATTCGGCGGCGCCGGGCGCCGATCGGTTCCGGGGTGGCAGCGCCGATCATGACAGCCAGCGTTTGCGCCGGCGATAGCTGCGCACGTCGCGAAAGCTCTTGCGCCCTTCCTCTGCGACGCCCAGGTAGAATTCCTTTACGTCCGGATTCTCGCGCAGCTCCGCTGCAGGGCCGTCCATCACGATGCGGCCCGATTCCAGGATGTACCCGTAATGCGCATAGCGCAGCGCGACGTTGGTGTTCTGCTCGGCCAGAAGGAAGGTCACGCCTTCATTTTCGTTGACCGACTTCACGATTTCGAAAATCTGTTCCACCAGTTGCGGCGCCAGTCCCATGCTGGGCTCATCCAGCAGAATCGTTTCGGGGCGCGACATCAGGGCACGCCCGATGGCGCACATCTGCTGCTCGCCGCCCGAGGTATAGCCCGCCTGGCTGCGGCGCCGTTCCCTGAGCCGCGGAAAATAAGAATAGACCATGTCCAGATCCGCCTCGATCGCACCCTTGCCCTCTGTCCGGGTATAGGCGCCGGTCAGCAGGTTTTCCTCGATCGTCAGGTGTTCGAAACAGTGGCGGCCTTCCATCACCTGGATGACGCCGCGCTTGACCAGTTCGGCAGGGGGCAGGTCCTGCACCCGTTCGCCGCGATAGACGATCGACCCCTTGGTGACCTCGCCCCGTTCGCTGCGCAGCAGGTTGCTTACGGCCTTCAGGGTCGTGGTCTTCCCGGCGCCGTTGCCGCCAAGCAGCGCGGTGATACCGCCATTCGGCACGCTGAGCGACACGCCCTTCAGCACCAGTATGACATGGTTGTAGATCACCTCTATATTGTTGACCTCAAGAAGGGCCTCTTCGGTGCGTCCGGCATCCAGCATGGGTTCATCCGTTGAAAGTATCCGGTGTGGGTGCCCCGGCCGGCGGGCCGGGGCATTCGGTATCGCTGCATGTCAGTCGCAGGCGGGTTCGATCCCGTTCTGCTCTGCATAGGCCATCGAGTCTTCCTTGATCAGCGGCGCGATCACGTCCTGATCGGACTGCATGTAATCGGTGATCAGCTTGAACTCGCCGGCCTCGGCATCCCACTGCGACACGGCCGCATAGCCGTTGCCGCCGTGATTCTCGCAGGTCACGGTGAACTCGGGGCCGAAGTTCGGCAGGCCGATCGCGGCCATCTTCTCTTCGGTGATTTCCAGGTTCTCCATGCCGTCACGCATCTGCGCGCGGTTGATCTGGCTGGTGCCAGCCATTTCCTGCGCCGTCTTGATCGCCTCGGCGGCCAGCATCGCGGCATACATGCCGCGGTTGTAAAGCGCCGTGCCAAGGTTGTCGCCAGCGCCCGCGGCCTTGCCCGCGTCCAGAACATATTTCCGCAGGTCGTCATACACGGGATAGTCGTCGCCGAGGTTGTGAAAGGTCAGCGCCTTGTATCCGTCGGCGGCCGCACCGGCCGGTTTCACGTCATTTTCCGACCCTGACCACCAGATCCCGATGAAGTGATCCATCGGATAGCGGATGTTCACCGCTTCCTGGATGGCGACCTGGTTCATGACGCCCCAGCCCCACATGATGACATAATCGGGACGCTCCCGGCGGATTTGCAGCCATTGGCTTTTCTGTTGCTGGCCGGGGTGATCCACGGGCAGCAGGGTCAGCGAATAGCCGTGCTTCTTGGCCAGTTCCTCCAGCGTGCGGATCGGTTCCTTGCCGTAGGCCGAATTGTGATAGACAAGCGCGATGGTCTTGTCCGACAGGTCGCCGCCTTCCTGGTCGAGGATGTGCTTGATCGCGACCGAGGCGCCGTCCCAGTAGTTCGCCGGATAGTTGAAGATCCAGCGGAACACCGCGCCGTTCTTGGCCGAGGTGCGGCCATAGCCCAGGGTGTGAACCGGAATCTCGTCGGAGGTCGCCTTGGGGATCAGCTGATAGGTGATGCCGGTCGAAAGCGGCTCATAGACCAGCGTGCCTTCGCCCTTGGTCGATTCGTAACATTCGACGCCCTGCTCGGTGTTATAGCCGGTTTCGCATTCGATCAGGCGAATCTTCTCGCCGCCGATGCCCCCGTCACGCTCGTTCAGAAGAGTGAAGTAATCCTGATAGCCATCCGAGAACGGGATACCGTTGGCGGCATAGGGCCCGGTGCGATAGCTCAGATCCGGGATCACCAGTTCG
>JADQCD010000202.1 GCA_016278285.1 Actibacterium sp. | reverse complement strand
ATCGCAGCTCAAACAGCAACCGCCTGAGTGTCCGGTGAAATGGGGGCAAGATCAAATCGAGCCATCGATCATCGCGTATTCGAAATCGGCACCCGCGGCCAACGCCTTGAACATGCTGTAGAAAGCGTCCGCCTTCACCCAGCGCCGGAAGCGCTTGAACACCGAGTTCCAATTGCCGAATTCGCCCGGTAGCTCCCGCCATTGCGCGCCGGTGCGCACGATCCAGAGTACCGCTTCCACGAACAGGCGCGGATCGCGCCCGGTTTGGCCGGGGTCAGTGGCTTTGCCAAGGCAGAAAGGTTCGATAATTGCCCATTGGGCATCAGTCAGGACACGACGGGTCAAGGCTGCTCTCCTCTGTTTGCAACCTTGAATCAGAACTCAGGTGATTTGGGGATCCTAACCGTCAACAGGCCCTAGCGGTCAACCGGAATAATCTTTCGGGCGGCTCGTCCACGATCGGGCCGAGCCACCCGAAGCGGAATGCTACCCGTCCAGACGTGACAGCCATGGATAACTTGTCACGACCCGACCCCGAAGGCGGTGCCACTTTCCACGGCTCTCAGCGCAATTTCCCGCGTGAGGTGATGACAGCTTCGCGTTCAACGGTGTCGCCGTGCACGAGGTAGACCGTGTCGAACAGGTTGGTAACGACGCAGGCATGGTTCGGAATCACGCGCACCGTATCGCCGACCGCCGGTTTTTCCGGGCAGGCGGAAATGTCGACGACCGCGTGTTCTTCGGACAAGGCGGTGACCACAGCGTCCGGATATTCGACAATGTGGCCGTGGCCCTTGTATGGCGCCGGAACCGGGTCGGCGGCCAGCGCCTTCGAGCCGGAATCGAGCACGGCGCGGTTCGGGGTGGGGCGGCTGACCACCGTGGCCTTTACCGTGAGTGCGCAATCCTTCAGCGTACCGAGGCCGAAGGCGACCTGCATCCGGTCGGAATAGATATAGGTACCGGGGCGATACTCGGTCGTGGTCGTGCCTTCGGCGGCGCGATACAGGTCGGGGCTGCCGCCTGATGAAATCACCTTGGGCGTCAGGTCCGCGTTCTCCAGCGCGGTCTTGGCTTCTTGCAGCCAAGCATCGGCCCTGGCTGTCCCGCCCTTTGGCGGGTAGGTCATCAGCCCGCCGAAGGTCAGGCCGGGGGCCTCGGCAATCTGCCGGGCGAGCGCCACCGCCTCTTCCGGCGTCTGCACGCCACATCGGCCGGCGCCGGTATCGCATTCCACCAATACATTCAACGGTCTTTCCGCGCCAAACCGTGCAGCGTAGCCGGCAATGGTCTCGGGGCTGTCGGCGGTGACGGAAAGCGTGACACGCGCGTGCAGGTCGGCCAGCCGGTCGAGCTTGGACGTGCCGAGGATGTTGTATGGGAGGAAGATATCGGTCAGGCCTCCATCGGCCATCGCTGCGGCCTCGCCGATCTTCTGGCAGGTGATCCCGATCGCGCCGAGCGCAACCTGTTTCAGCGCCATTTCCGGCAGTTTGTGGGTCTTCACATGCGGCCGCAGGGGCAGGTTGTGCGCGTCGGCATAGTCCTGCGCGCGTCTCAGGTTCGCCTCGACCTTGTCGAGATCGATAAGGACGGCGGGGGTGTCGATGGCGTCGATATGCATCAGCGTGTCTCCGGCAATGTGATGGCGTCGATGAAAGGCAGGTTGCCGCTCATCAATCCCGCATCGACGTTCAGCGCCGCGCCGCTGATACCGCTGGCAAGCGGCGATGCGAGGAACAGGACGGCGTTGGCGACTTCCGCGGGCGTGACAAG
Organism: Actibacterium sp.; assembly: GCA_016278285.1. Taxonomy (GTDB): domain Bacteria; phylum Pseudomonadota; class Alphaproteobacteria; order Rhodobacterales; family Rhodobacteraceae; genus JADQCB01. Next base: position 4,423 of record JADQCD010000202.1, on the reverse strand, counting down.
GCGCCCGAGCGGGTAGAGCGTGACAAGGCGGCTCAGGATGTCGGGGTCCGCCGCGATCCGGTGATCCCAGGCCTTAGTGCGGATCGAGGCAGGCAGAACGGCATTCGCGCGGATGCCATGACGTCCTTCCTCGGCTGCAAGAGCGCGCATCCAGGCCAGGAGCGCCGCCTTGGCGGCGGAATAGACCGGGTTACCGAAATGCGCCTGCGCGTTAAGCGAGGCGACGAAGACGAAGTTTCGGTTGCCCTTGCCTTTGCGCATGTGTGTCAGCAGGTCCATGGAAAGCCGCGCCGCGCCGGTGAAATTGGTGTCCATCTCGTCCGCGAAGGTGGCCGGTTCGACCTGGGAAAGGATCTCGGCACGGGTCATTCCGGCATTGCTGACCACGATGTCGGGCACACCGCCGGACAGGATTGCTTCCGCCGCGGCCGCTACGGCCCCCGCATCGCGCAAGTCGAAACCATGCGCCTCGGCGCAGGCCCCGGGCACGTCGCCCTTGGACCGGTCGCAGCCGACGATGCGCGCGCCGGCCGCCGTGAATGCCTCGCACAGTGCGCCGCCGACGCCGCCGCCGGCGCCGGTAATGACAACCCGTGTGCCTTCCAGATCAAACATCGCCTTGGCCTCTCTTCCGTATTCCGGTCATAGTCATGTCAATCGAATCAAGGAGGTATCAATGTCCAAAGAGTTCTTCGGTGCATCACATGTTCCGCTGTCGCCGGCGGTTCGGGCAGGCGATTTCGTCTTCGTCTCCGGGCAGGTGCCGGTCGGCGATGACGGCAAGGTGGTGTCGGGCGGCGTCGCGGCGGAAACGCGCAAGGTGCTGGAAAACGTCCGCAAGACCCTGCAACTGACCGGCTGCGACTTGTCAGATGTGGTAAAGACCACGGTCTGGCTGCGCGACCGCGATGATTTCGCGGCCTTCAACGCGGCATATGCCGAATTCTTTCCCGAAAATCCGCCGTCGCGGTCCACCGCCGAGTCGCGGCTGATGATCGACATCGCGGTAGAAATCGAGGCCATCGCCTACAAGCCTGTCTGATCGGCCGGCGTGCGCGGGGCGGGGCGGCCGTAAACCGGCGTGTCCAGCCCCGCCATGCGCGCCTTGATCTGCATGGCGACGAATTTCGAGTAGAAGCGCGAAAGTGCCAGGTTCCCGCCGTGAAACCAAAGCGCGGGATGCGCCGTGGGCTTCCACATGTTGCGCAATTCGCCCTGCCACGGGCCGGGGTCGCCGCGCACGCCGGACCCCAGACCCCAGCACGGCCCGAGGGCGTCGGCGGTCTCGCGGTCCACCAGGCCCGCCACCGCTTCGTTCATGGATTGAAAGCCGGTGCAGGCGATGATCGCGTCTGCCGGTTCCTCCCGGCCCGAGGCGAACCGGATGCCGAACGGTGTCAGGGTTTCGATCTCGTCGCCGGAGATGACCTTTATATGGCCTTCGGCGATAAGGGTCGAGGCACCGACATCGATGTAGTAACCCGACGCGGTTCGCAGGGCGCGCATCATCAGTCCCGAGCCGTCCTCGCCGAAATCATGTGCGAATCCGGCCTTGTCGAGAGCGGCATAAAAATCCGCATCGCGCGCGCGGATCTTCTCGTAGATCGGTTTCTGCTTCTCGGCGAGCAACGCATAGGGGGTGGATGCGCCCAACAGGTCCGCGATCTCGGTCGTCAGACCCTCCTGCACGGCCTGCTCGGAATAGGTGTCGAAGGCCAGTTCCATCAGCGTTTCGGAGCGGACCACGATCGATGGGCGACGCTGGAACATGGTGACTTCCGCGCCCGCTTCCCACAAGTCGACCGCGACATCGTGGGCAGAGCTGCCCGCACCGATCACGATCGTCCGCTTGCCCTTGAACGGTGCGCCCTCGACATATTCCGAGGAATGCAGAAGCATGCCGGCGAAATCGTCCTGGCCGGGAAAATCCGGCAGACGCGGCGGACCGTAGGCGCCGGTGCAGAACACAAGCTGGCGCGGTGTCAACGTCACCGCTTCACCGTCCGGACGACGGACACGGACATTCCAGTACGCGCCTTCCTCGTTCCATTCGGCGAATTCCGCGGCGGTGCCGGTCCAGGCATCCAGCTCGAAAATCTGTGCGTAAGCCTCCAGCCAGTCACCCATCTTGTCCTTGGGGCAGAAGACCGGCCAGGTTTCGGGAAAGGGCAGATAGGGCAGGTGATCGTACCAGACCGGATCGTGCAGCACGAGGCTGCGGTACCGGTTTCGCCAGCTGTCACCGATCCGGGCATTTTTTTCTACGATCAGCGCCGGCACGCCCAGTTGCTTGAACCGGGCGGCCAGCGCCACGCCGCCCTGTCCGCCACCGATAATCAACACCTCGGGCTGATCTTCGCGACCAAGGCGCGCCACGGTTTCGGCGCGCCGTTCGGACCATGTCTTGCGCGCGCGATCGGCCTTGTGCTCGATCCCCTTTATGCGGCGCGGCCCCCTTGGGTCCTCGTGGCCCTTCAGATCGTCCATCGCGGTCAACAGGACATGCCCCTTGCCACCGCGCAGGGTGATCCGGCCCGTGCCCCAGGCGGCGGCGGTTTCGAAAGAAATCCAGGCGGCGATCCCGTCCTCGGTTCGCTCGGCGGGCGCGGTGCGGCGCCACGCTGCGGGCGCGGTATGAGCCATGCACGCGTTCAGCATCTCGGCGATCGAGTCGCGCCCCTCCATCGTTCGGATATTCCAGGTGAAGGCCAGCAGGTCGCGCCAGTAACCGTCCGGTTCGAACAGGGCGGCGGCCGCAGCCGCATCACGGGCCTGCAAGGCTGTATTCAGTTCTGAAAGCCAGTCATCGATCCGGTCGTCCATCTGCGGCTCCCCCCGCCGGTTCACGCTTGCCGCCAATGCGGCGGGCGTTTTTCCTTGCGCTGTTTCGGCCGGCCTGCCCGGACCTTCACAGCGCTCTCCGGCCCTGATTGTGTAACTTAGCTACAAGGAAAATCCAGTGTGTTTTTCATTGGAGCCTTCAAAGCCGCTAGGGCGAATGTCAAACTTGACAGGTTTGTAAGCGAGTTACAGAGTTGATGAAGCGAGTCGCGGCCGAGCGAACTTGCAACCGGGGGAGGTCCATGGCGGGGAATGGTTCAGCGAACGCGAAGCTTGCGATCCAGGGGGCTGGCAAGCGTTATGGCGATGTGCATGCGCTTCACGATTGTTGGCTGGAGATCGAGGAGAACACGATCGTTTCCATCGTCGGACCGTCGGGGTGTGGCAAGACCACCTTGCTTTGGTCCATGTCGGGCTTGCATGGGCTGTCGGAGGGCGAGATCCAGCTGGATGGCAAGACCATCGTCAAGCCGCGCCCCGAGATTGGACTGGTATTCCAGGAGGCGAACCTGCTGCCTTGGCGGAATCTGATGGACAACATCCTTTTCCCTTTCGAGATCAAGGGGCAGAAACCCGACCATGCCTGGATCGATCACCTGCTTGAGCGGGTGAAGCTGACCGGGTTCGAAAAGAGTTTCCCGAACGAACTGTCCGGCGGCATGCAGCAGCGTGCCTCAATGGTGCGGGCGCTGTCGTTGAACCCGTCCGTTCTGTTGATGGATGAACCATTCGGCGCGCTGGATGCCTTCACCCGTGAAGAGATGAACCAGCTCGTCGAAGAAATCTGGATGGAGACGCATACCACCATCGTCTTCATCACACATTCCATCGAGGAGGCGCTGTTCCTGTCGGACAAGGTCGTGGTTCTGACGCCACGGCCTGGTCGCGTGCTGAATATCTATGACGTCCCATTCGACCGGCCGCGCACGATCGAGGTCATGGCCGGCAAGGAGGCTTTTGACCTGCACCACAGGATCAAGGCGGATATCTACCGACAGGAGCGCGCGGTTGGCGCGGCGGCGGAATGACGGAGACCGGGATGAGCGAAAAGGCCGATGTGGGTGGCAGGGTCGGCAAGGGGCTGCAATCGTTGTCGACCTTCGGAAGCGGCACGACGCGGTTCGAGATTGCAGCCATTATCGCAACGGCGGTCATCGTGATCGGCGGGCTGGAACTGGCGCTGCGCTGGCTTGAGGTGCCACAATACATCCTGCCGCCGCCTTCGACGATTGTGGCGGCGCTGATCGGGGATTTCCCTTTGATTCTGCCGCATCTGGGACACACGCTGATCGTCTTGCTGTCCGGCTTCGGAATCGGCGCGGGGGTTGGCCTGTTCCTCGCTGCGGTCATCACCCAGTTTCCCTTCGCGGAGAAGATCATTGCGCCCTACGTCCTGATCCTCGTTACAACACCGATGCTGGCACTGGTTCCGCTTCTGATCCTGTGGTTCGGCTTCGGTTACGCGCCCCGGATCATTGCGGTGGCCCTGGCCTCGGGGCCGATGGTGATGATCAATTCGGCCACCGGGTTCCGGCGGGTGGATTCCAACAAGATCGCGCTGGCCCGGTCCTACGGCGCCTCG
>JADQCD010000227.1 GCA_016278285.1 Actibacterium sp. | reverse complement strand
GCAAGATGGTGGACAAGGAAAAGAACTGACGAAACCGCTGCGCGGGGCGCACCGCCGCCCCGCGCCCGCCTGCCCCCCCTTCGGCCGTATGAAACCTGAAAAGGGAGCGCCATCTTGAACGAGGCGACCGCCACCGCTGCCCCTGCCCCGTCCGACTGGTTCCTGGTCGTTCTGCTGGGAATGTTGTGGGGCGCGTCGTTCATGGCGGTCAGTGTGGCGCTGCCGGGCTATGGGCCGCTGACGGTTGCGGCGGTGCGCATCGCGTTGGGGGCGGCCGCACTGCTGACGGTTGCGCGCGCCACCGCGCATCGCCTGCCGGACCCGCGTCAAACCGATGGACGGCGCGCCTGGCGCTTTGCCATCGCTTTGGGCCTGTTCTCGAACGCGTTGCCATTCTTCTTTCTGGGCTGGAGCCAGCAATATGTCACTTCCGGCTTCGCGGGCATCACCATGGCGGCAGTGCCGTTGTTCGTGCTGGGTCTGGCGCATGTCTTCGTCCCGGGCGAGCGCCTGACACGATCGAGGGTGGCAGGCTTCGTGCTGGGCCTGGCCGGGGTCGGATTGCTGATCGGACCCGGCATATTCGCCTCCAGCGGCGCGGCGCTGGAGGGGCCGGCCCGGCTGGTCTGCGTCAGCGCGGCGTTGTGCTATGCCATCGGTTCCATCGTGACGCGCCGCGCCCCGGCGGTGCCGCTGATATCGTTCAGCGCGGCGGCCTTGCTGGCAGCAGCGGCCATTATCGTGCCGGTGGCCCTGGCGGTCGAGGGCCTGCCCTCCCTGTCGCGCGGGGTGCCGACCCTCGCATTGCTCTATCTCGGGATCGGACCCACGGCCCTGGCCACGCTTATCCTGGTGCGGGTGATCCGTAGCGCCGGGCCGAGCTTTCTCAGCCAGGTGAATTATCACGTTCCCGTCTGGTCGGTGATCTTCGGGGTTGCGGTGCTTGACGAAACACTCCCGCCGCAATTCCTGGCGGCGCTGGGGCTGATCCTGGCCGGACTGGGGCTGGGCCGCGCCCGCGCCTGGCGCCGGCGACCCTGAACCGCGCGGCAGCCCTTTACACGGCGCATACCATGGACATCATCAGGCGGTGGCCGCCTGGACCGCGGCGACGACCTCATCGACAATATCGCTCAGCAGCCGGTCGTCCTCGCACTCGGCCATGACGCGGATCAACGGTTCGGTCCCGGACTTGCGGATCAGCAGACGTCCCGAGCCGTTCAGACGGGTTTCGGCGGCGGTGATCGTCTTTTTCACCAGTGCCGACTCGAGCGGCGCCTGTCCATTCGCGAACCGCACGTTGCGCAGCAATTGCGGCACCGGCTGGAACTGCCGTGCCAGGGCCGAGGCGGGTTGCCCGGTCTCGACCATCGCGGCCAGGAATTGCAGCCCTGCCAGCAGCCCGTCACCGGTGGTCGCGTAATCGGTCATCACGATGTGCCCGGACTGTTCCCCACCCAGATTCCAGCCGCCCCGGCGCATCGCTTCGACCACATGGCGGTCGCCGACCGGGGTGCGTTCCAGCGTCAGGCCGCGCGCGGCCAGGAACCGTTCCAGCCCCAGGTTGGACATCACCGTGGCCACCAGCGTACCGCCGCGCAAGCGCCCCTCGGCGGCCCATCGCGCGGCGAAAAGCGCCATTATCTGATCGCCATCGGCCAGTTGCCCGTTCTCGTCGATCAGCATCACGCGGTCGGCGTCACCATCCAGGCAGATGCCCAGATCTGCACCATTCGCAAGCACCGCCGCCACCGCCGCATCGGTATGGGTCGACCCGCAATCAAGGTTGATGTTGCGCCCGTCGGGCTTGACGCCGATCGGGATGATCTCGGCGCCCAGTTCCCACAGCACCTCGGGCGCGGCGCGATGGGCCGCCCCATTGGCGCAGTCGATCACGATCTTGAGGCCGTCCAGCCGCCTGCCATGCGGAAAGCTGGCCTTGACCCGCTCGTTATAGCGGCCACGGCCATCGTCAATACGGGTCGCCCGACCGATATTGTTCGCCTGAACCGGCGCGACCCCCTCCAGGGTCATGCCCTCGATCTCGGCCTCGGCCTCGTCGGACAGCTTGAAACCGTCCGGCCCGAAGAACTTGATCCCGTTATCCTCGGCCCTGTTGTGCGAGGCAGAAATCATCACGCCCACATCGGCGCGCATCGAGGTGGTCAGCATCCCCACCGCGGGCGTGGGCACCGGACCCAGAAGAAGCACGTTCATGCCCGTCGAAGTGAACCCCGCCGTCATCGCGTTCTCGAACATGTAGCCCGAAAGTCGTGTGTCCTTGCCGATCACCACTCGGTGGGTATCCGATCCATCGCGCCGGAAATAACGCCCCGCCGCCGCGCCAAGGCGCAATGCCAGTTCGGCGGTCATGGGATGCGTGTTGGCCTGCCCGCGCACACCGTCGGTTCCGAAAAGTCGTTCAGCCATCACCGCCCCAGATTGCTTCGATTACCTGAAACGCCTGTCGCGTCTGCGCGGCGTCATGAATCCTCGTTATCTGAATACCCTGCGCCGCACCGTGCAAGGCCACCGCGATCGATCCGGGTGCGCGATCGGCGGCTTCCCGCGCATTTCCGATCACGCCGATGAAACCTTTGCGCGACGCGCCCAGCAACACCGGGCACCCCAGCCCGTGGAACAGGCTGAGTCCGCGGATCAGCGCCAGGTTGTGTGCCACCGTCTTTCCGAACCCGATCCCCGGGTCGACGACGATGCGCCCGCGGGGAATCCCGGCCGCCTCGGCCTGTTCGACACGCGCGGCAAGGTAGTCATAGACGTCGAGCAGGACGTTTTCATAGCGCGGGTCGGCCTGCATGGTCTGCGGCGTGCCCTGGGCATGCATCACGCAAAGCGGTACGCCGGATCGTGCCGCAAGCGGCCCCAGATCGGCGTCGAACCCGAGCGCCGACACGTCGTTGACCATGCTGGCCCCCGCCTCCAGCGCGGCGCGGGCCACCGGCGCCTTTCGGGTATCGATCGAGATCGGCACTGTCAGACCACCCGCGCGCAGGGCGCGGATCACCGGGGCGGTGCGGGAAATCTCCTGTTCGGCGGGCACGTCCACGGCCCCGGGGCGGGTCGATTCGCCACCGATATCCAGAATATCCACCATCCCGGCCATCGCGCGGGCATGGGCCAGCGCCGCGTCGGGCACGTCGAACAGTCCGCCATCGGAAAAGCTGTCGGGGGTCACGTTGAGGATGCCCATAAGGCGCGGCCGGTCCATCCCCAGCCCGGCAACAGCCGCGCGCGGCGCCGTCAGGCGGTGACGGATGTCGTCGGGCAGATCGGCCGCGGCCATCAACCGCGGCGGCGCGTCACGGGACAGGCACTCGACCGTGTCGAACCAGACCCAACCGCCGGCCAGCGCCAGGGCGCCGGGCGGACGGGGGTTATCGGTGCGTGCGAGCGGGCGGAAATATTGCGTCGTCATGACCGCGTCTTTCCGGCATCGCCGATTGAAACGCAAGGGTCACAGCGCGGCAAGCGCCGCGTCCAGGCTCAGGCTCTCGACCTCCAGCGGGGCATCCGCGGGGGCATCGGCACCAATCACCACCAGCCGCGCGGCATGGACCAGCCCGCCGAACCAGAGTGCCAGCGCCACCGCATCGCGCGGCGAGGCCAAGGGACCGTCCACCGCGTCCAGAACGATCTTGGAGGGCGCCCAGACGCAGATCTGGCCATGCTTCACCGCCCAGTCTATTTCGGTGCGAGTGCTGGTGACCACGCAACGATCGTCGCGCCCGGCCAGAACCCAGGCGTTCTGTTCGATCGCCAACAAATCTATGCGCCGCTGCGCCAGGCGCCCATGGGATCGGGGCGCCGGGGTCTCGGCGGGACCAACGCACAGGATCACCGGCTCTTGCCCGGCCTCGAGCCTGTCCAGCCAGCGCGGCAGTTCCGGCGCGGCAATGGCGGCGTTGGACAGGAACAGGACGACCGGGTGCAGCTTTTCGCCGGTCGCATCACGCGGGCGCAAATCGGGCGCGCGGCTGCGCACGATCTCGACCCCCAGCGCACCTGGCCCACGGTCGAGCTTTTCGATACGGATGAACACACGCTCGGCCCGTGGCTCGGCCAGCAACAAAGCAGCGATGCGTTCGGCCAAAGTTTCCAGCAGGTTCAACCGCTCTTCGGCCAGCGCCGCGGCAATGGCGTCGGTAATCGTGTCATAGGACAGAATCCTGTCCACGTCATCGTCCACCGGCGCGTCGGTCGGACGCAATTCCACCACGACGTTGAAGCGCACCCGCTGGGTCGCGCCGCGTTCGGCCTGAAAGGCGCCGATCTCGACCTCGACGACATGATCACGGAGCGCGATGCGATCGCAAGGGTCGCGCGACTCCTGCATCGCCTCGGATCGTTCCGAGGGATGGGCAAAGGCAAGGTGGATGTCGCTGCTCATGCGATGCTCCGACGGGCGGGATTCGGTGCGGGTATAACGCAACATACCCATCGGTGCAGCCCTGGCGGCGACTGCCTGCGACCGCAGACCGACCCTCGCCGTCCTAGTTGCTGCTCACGCGGATCGGCCGACGATAGAACAGATGCTCCCCGATCGAGGCCGTGCGCATGAACGCCCGCGCCCATCGCGGACTGACCGTTCGCGAGTGATAGAACGTGGCACCGCCGGTCAGGTTGCGCGGCGCACCGTCAAGCATGATTTTAGCCACCTTCCCGACCCGTTCATAGGCGCGCGGTTCGGCAATTGTTTCGGCCCGCCCGTCGCAGTTATAGGTGAACTGGCATTGATACCGCTGGCCGGTTCCCTGGCTGATGACCTCGCAGACGCTTCCGGGAAAGCGCGGCGATGCGGCGCGGTTCAATATTACCTCGGCGACGGCGAATTGCCCCTTGACCGTTTCGCCGCGCGCCTCGAAGTACAAGGCTTGGGCAAGACATTCCCACTCGGCCCCGCCGCTGGCCTCGGGCTGCTCGGCCAGCCATTTCGCGTCATAACGCAGCTCGGGCACCCCAGCGGGCAACGTCACCAAAGACACAAGCCGATCCGCCGGCACCGAGTCCAGCGCCACCTTTTCGGCCTGAAAAAGCCGGGCCAGACTGCTGTCGAGCGCGGCAGCGGGATTGTTGGAACTGGACAAAGACATGTCGGCTGTTGCGCTTCCCGCAAGCAAAAGACCGACTGCGGCGCAAAGCGCCGAGCATATCCTGAAAGCCATCATTTTCCCCCACGGTGGCGCGGTCAGACGAAGACCGCCGGGCGAAGGCGATACCGCAGATCGAGGCGCACGTCCACCCGGGTGACAAATACGCAACATGGCGCGCAGACTTTCGCCTGCTCGTCGACCTGATTCTCGCCAGCTCAACGCCCTGGATCGTGGCGCAAGCCATTGTTATCGTTTCCGTTCGCACATTCCTTCACCCCGATCGGTCAAACTGAGTTGGGCCGCGGCAAGCCGTGCGACCGGAACCCGGAACGGCGAACAGGAAACATAGTCAAACCCTGCCGCGCGGCAGAATGCAATGGATTCGGCGTTGCCGCCATGCTCTCCGCAGATCGAAAGCACCAGGTCGGGTTTTTCCGCGCGGCCGCGCTCGGCACCGATCAACAACAGTTCGCCCACCCCGTCCACATCCAGCGTATGGAAGGGATCCTCGGGAAAGACCCCCTGCGTGACATAGGCGCCCATGAACCGGCCCGCGTCGTCCCGCGACAGGCCATAGGTCATCTGTGTCAGGTCATTGGTGCCGAAGGACAGGAAGGCCGAATGCTGGGCGATCTCGCCGGCGCGAAGGGCCGCGCGCGGTGTCTCGACCATGACGCCCAGGCGATAGTCGAATTCCGCGTCCATTTCGGTGCGCACGGCGGCGGCCACCGCATCGACTCGGGCCTTGACCATTTCGACCTCGCGCCTGGCCGAAACAAGCGGGATCATGATCTCGGGCACCACCGGCGCGCCGTTGCGGCTGGCCTCGACCGTCGCCTCGAAGATGGCCCGCGCCTGCATGTCATAGATCTCGGGCACGGTGATGCCCAGGCGCACGCCGCGCATTCCCAGCATCGGGTTGAATTCGCTCAGCGCCTCGACCCGGCGGGCCACGCGCGACACCGGCAGATCCAGCGCGTCGGCCAGTTCGCGAATGCCTTCGCGGCTGTGGGGCAGGAATTCGTGCAGCGGCGGGTCGAACAGGCGGATGCAGACGGGCAGACCGTGCATGATCTCGAAAAGGTCTATGAAATCGCGCCGTTGCATCGGCAGAAGCT
>JADQCD010000119.1 GCA_016278285.1 Actibacterium sp. | reverse complement strand
TCGCGGTACCAGTAAGGTGTGTCCAGCGCGTTGACCCGGACGCTCAGCACCTTCTTGCCCCAGTCTATCCCGCCGATCGCGCGAACGATGTTGGCGCGGGCCTCGGCCTTGTCGTCGGGGGCCACGCTGTCCTCCAGGTCCAGGTTGATGACGTCCGCGTCGCTGCCGGCCATCTTTTCGAAGATCGCCGGGCGCGAGCCGGGGCCGAACAATTGGCAGCGGTTGGGACGGGCGGGCGGTGCCGGCTGTATGCGGAAGCTCATGAAAGGGGCCTCGTGGTAATGATGTTTCTTCACTTCTGTGCGGTTCGATAGAATATTGCGCACCCGCCTTCAAGCGTCGAATTTGCAGGCGCAGAAAGCGGTCGTCAGTCCGGCCGGAACCGGAGGGCTTCAAGCCATGGTCGCACGATTCTTCGTGAAATCCGTCCGGTTGCCGGAGAATCTTCGCCCCGCCCACAATGCCGGTGCAAAGTTTGACAGGACATTCTTTCCCGTGCTGCTAGGTTGCCGGACAAAGACACCAGGAGATGTGCCGATGATCAAGACACCCTATCTGTTGTTTCTGGGCGACGCCCCCGACGCGCTGGCTGCCAAGGTGGCGCAGGGCATCAAGGACTGGCGGCCCGACAACGCCGTGGGCCAGTTCCGAATGGAAGGCTGCAAGGCCGATCTGGGCCTGGCCGACATGTCCCTTGCCGAGGCGAAGGCCGCCGGCGCGAAAACGCTGGTGATCGGCGTGGCCAACCGCGGTGGCGTGATCAGCAAGGCGTGGAAGCGCGTTCTGATCGACGCGCTTGAGGATGGCTTCGACCTGGCCTCGGGCCTGCACAACCTGTTGCGCGATGAGGAGGATCTGGTCGCCGTCGCCAGGTCCTGCGGTCGCGCCTTGCATGACGTGCGGGTCCCGGAGGTCAAGTATCCCATCGCCAATGGCGAAAAGCGCAGCGGCAAGCGCTGCCTTGCGGTGGGCACCGATTGCTCGGTCGGCAAGATGTATACCTCGTTGGCGATGGACCTGGAGGCGAAGAAGCGCGGCATGAAGTCCAGCTTCCGCGCGACCGGCCAGACCGGCATCCTGATCACCGGAGACGGCGTGCCCCTGGACGCGGTGGTGGCCGATTTCATGGCCGGGTCGATCGAATGGCTGACGCCCGACAATGACGACGATCACTGGGACATGATCGAGGGGCAGGGCAGCCTGTTCCACGTTTCCTATTCCGGGGTCACCATGGCGCTGATCCATGGCGGTCAGCCCGATGCCCTGATCCTCAGCCACGAACCCACGCGCACGCATATGCGTGGCCTGCCCGGCTATGACCTGCCGTCGCTGGAGGCGCTGCGCGACACGGCCCTGCCGCTGGCGCGCATCTCGAATCCGGCCTGCCAGGTCGTCGGCATTTCGGTCAACACCGCAGCGATGAACGAGGACGAGGCATTGGCCTGTCTGGCCGAAATCGAAAACCGGATGGGCCTGCCCACGGTGGACCCGTTCCGCCAGGGTGCGGGCCGCCTTGTCGACGCGCTGGAAGCGGTGTGAAGCCGATGGCGGACATGCAAATCACCGTCACACCCGACACGTTTCGTCTGGCCGAGGTCTTTACCATCGCGCGCGGGTCGCGCACCGAGGCGCAGGTGCTGACCGTGCGCGTCGCGGACGGGGCCTGGCAGGGCTGGGGCGAATGCGTGCCCTATGCCCGTTATGACGAGACGCTGGAAAGCGTCACGGCGCAGATAGAAGGACTGGACCTGCCCCTTGGCCGATCCGCGCTGCAAACGGTGCTGCCTGCCGGTGCGGCGCGTAACGCGGTGGATTGCGCGCTTTGGGACCTGGAGGCCAAGCGCGCCGGCAAGCGCGTCTGGGATCTGCTGGGCCTGCCGGCGCCCGCACCGCAGGTCACCGCCTTCACGTTGTCGCTGGACGCGCCCGGGAAGATGCGCGCGGCCGCGGCACGGCATGCGCATCGCCCGCTGCTCAAGATCAAGCTTGGCACGCCCGATGACATGCCGCGGCTGGAAGCGGTGCGCGAGGGCGCGCCGAAATCACGCATCATCGTCGATGCGAACGAGGGCTGGAGCGCCGAGGTCTATTCCGAACTCGCGCCGCATCTGCTGCGATTGGGTGTCGAACTGGTGGAGCAGCCGCTTCCGGCGGGCGACGACGACATGCTGGCCGAGATCGCGCGCCCGCTGCCGGTCTGCGCCGACGAATCCTGCCACGACCGTGCCTCGCTACCGGGGTTGAAAGGCAAATATGATTTCGTGAACATCAAGCTGGACAAGACAGGTGGCCTGACAGAGGCGCTGGCCCTGCGCGATGCGGCCCGGGCGACGGGATATCGCATCATGGTGGGCTGCATGGTGGGAAGTTCGCTGGGCATGGCGCCGGCGGTCCTGTTGGCGCAGGGGGCCGAGGTGACCGACCTTGACGCGCCCTTGCTTCTGGCCGAAGACCGCCCCGAACCACTGATCTACGACCAAGCCGGGGTGCATCCGCCGGACGCGGCGCTTTGGGGATAAGGGAGAACAGACGATGAGCCGTATCGTTTATGTGAACGGGGAATACCTGCCCGAGGAAGAGGCCCGCGTTTCGGTGTTCGACCGGGGCTTTCTCATGGCTGATGCGGTCTATGAAGTGACCTCGGTTGTCGACGGCAAGCTGCTGGATTTCGCCGGACATGCGGCCCGGCTGGAGCGGTCGCTGAACGAGCTGGATATGGCCGCGCCGCTGTCTGCCGACGCGCTGCTGGAAATCCACCGCGAACTGGTGCGCCGCAACGGACTGGATGAGGGGATGATCTATCTTCAGATCACCCGCGGCGCCCCGCCCGATCGCGATTTCGTGTTCCCCGATCCCGAAGTCACGCCCCCGACGGTCGTGCTGTTCACCCAGGCCAAGGCGCTCGTCGACAGTCCGGCGGCCGAGACCGGGATCAAGGTGATCTCGATCGACGACATGCGCTGGGGACGCCGCGACATCAAGACCGTTCAGTTGCTCTATCCGTCGATGGGCAAGATGATGGCCAAGGCGGCGGGCGCGGACGACGCCTGGATGGTCGAGGACGGTCTGGTCACGGAAGGGACCAGCAACAACGCTTATATCATCAAGGACGGCAAGATCATCACCCGCCATCTGGGCAATGAAATCCTGCACGGGATCACGCGCGCGGCGGCATTGCGTTTTGCGCGGGAATCGCAGTTCGAGGTGGAAGAGCGCCCCTTTACCCTGGAAGAGGCCAAGGAAGCGGACGAAGCCTTCGTCACGTCGGCTTCGACCTTCGTGACATCGGTCGTTTCGATCGATGGGGTCTCTCTGGGGGATGGTGCGCCGGGCCCGGTGGCGACGCGGTTGCGCGAGATATATATAGAGGAAATTCGCAAGGCCTCGATCTGACGAACGGATCGGCCGGCTTGCAACCCCCGCCGTCATTGCCGCCGGCCGCGCGGTGCCGTGTCATTGCGGCGGCGCGCGTTCGTCAGCCCTTCTTGCCGACATTCTCGGCAAAGGCCTTGTCGAATGCCGCCTGCTTTTCTGGGCTGGCCTCGGTATGGCTGCGGGCTTTCCATTCGTCATAGGGCATGCCGTAAAATATTTCGCGCGCCCGGGTCTTGTCCATTTCGATGCCGCGTTCGTTCGCGGCCTCCTGATACCAGCGGGACAGGCAGTTGCGGCAGAACCCGGCCAGATTCATCAGGTCGATATTCTCGACATCGGGCCGGTCGGTCATCAGGTGCTGGCGCAGACGACGAAAGGCCGCGGCCTCCAGTTCAATGCGTGTGTGATCGTCCATGTCCGGGTCTCCTTCGCCGTCAAAGATTGGTTTCTTTCGGCACTTCGTCAAGGATCGGACCCAGCTTTTCGGATCTCGCGATATGTTGCGACGGCGTTTCGATAAGGTCGCTGCCCAGTGCGATCAAGATGCCGGGGCGGTCCGGAATCCCGACACGGGGTTTGAGTCGCCCTTCCCGGACGTGCGTTGCAATGCATCAATACGGGAGGAAGCGCATTACTTGGCGCGGCCTGTCGGTTTGCCCCGTCGTCCGGGGCAGGGCGGGGCGAGGCGCCAGTTGCCTCAGGTCATGTTAGCGTATAACAACGGGTCAGATTCATCGCCCCTCGCGCATCGCGCCATACAGCCGAAAGAAGAGACGCCCCTCATGAGACGCCTTCGTAACGTCAAGATCGTCGCAACCCTTGGACCGGCCTCCAGCGACTATGAAATGATCCGCGCCCTGTTCGAGGCCGGTGCGGATGTGTTTCGTCTGAACATGAGCCATGGGTCGCATGAAGAGATCCGCGAGCGGCATCAGATCATCCGTCAGATCGAAAAGGATGTCGGACGTCCGATCGCCATCCTCGCCGATCTTCAGGGGCCGAAGCTGCGGTGTGGCGTTTTCGCAGGCGATAGCGAAGAGCTGGTCGAGGGTGAGAGTTTCCGCTTCGACCTTGACCCGGCCGAGGGCGATTCCACCCGCGTCTGCCTGCCCCATGACGAGATATTCGCGGCGCTTGAGCCCGGATCGACCCTTCTGGTCAATGACGGCAAGATCCGACTGCGGGTGGATGACTGCGGTGCCGATTTTGCCGATTGCACGGTGATGACCGGTGGCACGATCTCCAACCGCAAGGGCGTGAACGTGCCCGACGTGGTGCTGCCGGTGGCCGCGCTGTCGGACAAGGACCGCAAGGATCTGGAATTCGTCTGCGATCTGGGCGTCGATTGGCTGGCGCTGTCCTTCGTGCAGCGCCCCGAGGATGTCGAGGAGGCGCGCGAACTGGTGCGCGGCCGCGCGGCCATCCTGTCGAAGATCGAGAAGCCGGCGGCGGTCAAGGCGTTCGACGCCATTCTTGCGGTCAGCGACGGCATCATGGTCGCGCGCGGCGATCTGGGCGTGGAACTGCCGGTGCAGAACGTGCCCCCGATCCAGAAGCGTCTGGTTGGCGCCTGCCGCAACGCCGCCAAGCCGGTGATCGTCGCCACCCAGATGCTGGAAAGCATGATCGAAAGCCCGGTGCCCACGCGGGCCGAAGTGTCCGACGTGGCCACCGCCATCTATGAGGGGACCGACGCGGTGATGCTTTCGGCGGAATCTGCGGCCGGCGATTACCCGGTCGAGGC
Source organism: Actibacterium sp. (assembly GCA_016278285.1). Taxonomy (GTDB): domain Bacteria; phylum Pseudomonadota; class Alphaproteobacteria; order Rhodobacterales; family Rhodobacteraceae; genus JADQCB01. The sequence goes on along the minus strand of JADQCD010000119.1, from coordinate 1,130 downwards.
GGTCACGACGATGAACGCGGTGGCTGTCGAGATCGAAACCGACCCGACCTATCGCGAGATGATAGAGGCCAGCCGCGGGGCGCCCCGGCCGGGCGTCGCGGGGGGCATCGTTTCCGCGGCACGCGAGATCGCCGAAACCGCTGACATCAGGGCGATCTGCTGTTTCACCCATTCCGGCACCACCGCCGAACTTGTGGCACGGGAACGTCCGCGCGTGCCGATCCTTGCCCTGACGCCTTTCGCGGCAGTGGGCCGGAGGTTGTGCCTGACATGGGGCACCAACTGTTTCTTCGCCGGCGATGTGGAACGGTTCAAGATGGCCGTTGTCGCGGCAGCGCGCGCGGCGCGCGAAGGTGGCTTCGCCGAGGAAAGCGACCAGATCGTCGTGACTGCCGGGATTCCGTTCAACGTGCCCGGTTCAACCAACATCCTGCGCGTCGCCCCGTGCGAAGAAAGATTGATTTTCCGTTCCGATCCGGAATAATGACCCATCGCTGCGCCCGAAAGGGGGGCATATGGGTCCTGATCTGTTTCTGGTTGTCGGCGTCATTCTTGCCGCCCTTGCATTGCCTGCCTTGCTGAGCGCCTATTCCGAAGGACGCGCGCCGCGCGGGGCGGCGTTGCTGATCGTCGCGGCGGGGGGCTGCATCGTCTATGCGGTGATGGCCACCCCCACCGGATACACGCTTCAGGATGTTCCGCACGCTTTCGCCCGTGTTTTCGGAAAGTTTCTCAACTGACCCCCCTTGCCAGGATGGTGCCCGCACCTTATACGACCGTCTCCAACCGGCGCGTCCGGCCCGTGTGGCATGCCGAGTCGCGCCCAAACCGTCCAGACGAGGAGTCGGAAATGCCCAAGATGAAGACCAAGTCGAGCGCCAAGAAGCGCTTCAAGGTGACCGCGACAGGCAAGGTTCTGGCCGGTCAGGCCGGCAAGCGGCATGGCATGATCAAGCGCACCAACAAGTTCGTCCGCAATGCGCGGGGAACGACGGTGCTGTCCGATCAGGACGCCAGGATCGTCAAGTCCTACATGCCCTACGACCGCTAAGGAGGCCTGAACCATGTCCCGAGTCAAAGGTGGAACGACCACCCACGCCCGTCACAAGAAGGTCCTGAAATCCGCCAAG
>JADQCD010000279.1 GCA_016278285.1 Actibacterium sp. | reverse complement strand
GCGCACGAAGACCTGCGCCAGCGCCGCGCAGGTGGCCCCGGCCAGAACCACGATGGCGCCCAGTGCCTGTCGGGCGCTGGCATCGCCGTTCGAAAGCGCGGTCAGCCGCGGCGACAGCACGATCAGAACGCCAACCATGCCCAACGCCACTGCCGCCAACCGGAACAGGCGGACCTGTTCGCCCAGGAACATTGCCGCGAAGACGACCACAAGGATGGGTGCGGCATAATTCAGGGCCGTCACCTCGGGCAACGGCAACAGACCAAGCCCCGCGAATCCCAGCCCCATCGCCGATGTGCCCACCAACCCGCGCCAGAAATGGCCCATCGGGTTTGCCGTGCGCAACCCGATGGCAAGTTCGCCACGGATCGTCAGCCACCCGACGATCACCGGAAGCGCCATCAGCGAACGGAAAAAGACCGCCTCGCCCGGCGGGACATGGGCCGAGGCGGCCTTGATCAGCGCCGACATCACCACGAACAGGGTGACGGCGGTCAGTTTCAGGGTGATGGCGCGAGCGGGTTGCATCGGGCGGACTTTCGTAACCTGCCCCGAGGAATACGCTTTTTCACAACGAAAGGGAAACCCGCTGCGCGATCAGACGCTATGGCCGCGCTCGATCCGGGTATAGGCCTTGAGGCGTGCCGGTGTGGCAGCGGTCGATTTCCGGCGGTGCAGTGCAAGCGCGCTGGGATGTGGCCCGACCTGACGCTCAATCCGGATATATTCCGCAGCGCGGGCCGGATGCCCGGATTTTCTGTGATGATCTGCGATATGGCGTGCCATGATGACTCCTCCACAAGGTGAATGGACACCATACCACAATGCGCGATGTCCCGAAGCCCTGTTACAGAAGCGTTCGCTCGATGAACCACCACCCGCCGATTGCCGCGATCGTCAACGAGGCGGGAATGGCGATGCGGCTGCGATACCAGCGCTTGTGACCGAACCAGATGCCCACCGTCACGAACGCGACAGAGATCACGGCAAGCTGGCCCAGCTCGACCCCGATATTGAAGCCGATCAGCCCGGATATCAGGCGCCCGGGGTCCAGGCCGATTTCGCCCAGCACACTGGCGAAGCCCAGCCCGTGCAACAGCCCGAAGCCGAAAACCACCACGGTGCGCCGCAAGCTCATCCGCACGCCAAGCGCATCCTCCAGCGCCACATAGACGATCGAGGCGGCAATCAGCGGTTCCACGATTCGCGCCGGAACAGAGACGATCTCAAGCGTCGCAAGCGCCAGAGTCACGGTATGCGCCAGGGTGAAGGCGGTGACCTGCAGCAACAGCGGCCGCAGATGCAGCGAGAAAAAGAACAACCCGAGCACGAACAGGATATGGTCCAGCCCCTTCGGCAGGATATGGGTGAAGCCCAACACGATGTAGCGGCCGAATTCGGTCAGCCAGGACAGGCGCGCCACGCCCTGTCGCGGCAGCGGATCACTGAGCTGACCATTGGTCAGATAGCCGGTATACAGTTCCGCGCCCTCACCCTCGCCATCGCCAACCTGGCGCAGGACCAGCGGCCCATAGGCCGCGATCCAGCCCGCAACCACCGGCGCATCGCCCGGCGGCAATTCTGCGCCGACCACCAGCACGCTGTCGCGCGGCAGGCTGGTGTCGCCAACCTCGGGGATATGCAATTCGCGGATCTCGGGCACCACGCGCTGACCGTCGGTGCGAATCACGATCCCCCCGCGTATGCTTGGCCATTCCGCCCGGAACGCGGCGGCCAACTGGTCGGGCGGCGCGGCGCGCAACCGGTCATAGGCGCTGGCAAGCGGCGAGTCGTTGGTGTCGTCCAGCCCCGCAAGGTCAATCCCCGCCACCATCGATTCCAGCGTCAGGCGGAACTCGATGCGCACATCGCGCGGCGTGACGCGCACATCGCCGACCGCCGGGCGCACCTCATGCGCGGGGGCCGGCGCCAGCGCCGCCAACCACACCAGTATCGCCCACAGGCTTGACTTGAACGCCGCAAGCGTCAGGTAATGCCCGAAAGAAACAGAGTGTGTTGCCATGCGTCTTTTCCCGTCCCTTGCCACCCTGGCCCTGACGCTAGTTAGCGCCGTTTCGGCGGCTGCCCATGAATTCTGGATCTCGCCAGAGCAATATCAGGTCGACGAAGGCGCGGAAATCCGCGCCGAATTGCGCGTGGGGCAGAATTTCGAGGGCAGCGGATATGCCTATATCCCGGCCCGGACAGCGCGTTTCGATCTGGTGACGCCCCGGGGGACCTTTCCCGTCGACAGCCGCATGGGCGACCGGCCGGCGCTGCACCAGGCGGTGCCGGGGCAGGGACTGGTCACCGTGGTACACGAGACGGCGGATTCCATCCTGACCTATCGCGACTGGAAGACATTCGAGGGTTTCGTGACTCACAAGGCATTTGCCGGTGCGCTGGAACGGCACGCCGCGCGCGGGCTTCCCCGCCAGGGGTTCCGCGAAAGTTATCGCCGCTATGCCAAAAGCCTGATTGCCGTGGGCGACGGGCAAGGGCAGGACCGTCCCGTCGGCCTCATGACCGAGATCGTGGCGCTGGCAAATCCTTATACCGACGACATGGCCGGGGGCCTGCCGGTGCAGGTTCTGTATCAGGGGCAACCCCGCGCCGATGTGCAGGTGGAGGTGTTCGACCGCCCGCCCGGGGCGGATTCCGAAACGCGCATCACGCGGCTGCGCACCGACGATACGGGCCGCGTCATCGTCCCCGTGACGGCCGGGCACGACTACCTGATCGATTCCGTGGTGCTGCGCGACACCGGCAATGACGACCCACAGGCCGGGCCGGTCTGGCGCTCACTCTGGGCTTCGCTGACATTTCGCGTTCCCGGCGACTGAGACAGGCGCGGGGACAATCCGGCGCATCGGGGCTATTGCGGCGTCAGGCGCAGGATCTCTCCATCCGCAGCATCGACGAGCACCAGAACCGCGCCGTCCGGTGCAAGCTCGACATCGCGAATGCGCATGCCCTGCAAGAATCGTTCCTCGCCAGTCACGCGGCCGTCCTCGATCGACAGGCGCACCAATCCGCCGGGATTGAGCGACGCGATCAGGGCGTCGCCTCGCCAGGCATCGAACATTGTGCCGTCATAAAAGGTCATACCACCCGGCGCGATCACAGGGTCCCAGTAATAGACCGGCTGTTCCATGCCCTCGGCCGCGGACTTGCCACTGCCCACCGGATCGCCGCCATAATTCTCCCCGTACGAGATCACCGGCCAGCCATGGTTCTCTCCCGCGGCGGGCCGGTTCAGCTCGTCGCCGCCAGCCGGGCCGTGCTCGACCATCCACAGCGTTCCCTTGGCGTCAAAAGCGGCACCTTGAGGGTTGCGGTGGCCATAGGACCAGACCGCGTTGCCGAACGGGTTGTCCTCGGGGATGGATCCGTCGGGGCGGATGCGCAGCACCTTGCCATAGGTCACGTCCTTGTCCTGCGCCAGAACCCGCTCGCGCGGGGTGAAATGCTCACCCGTGGTAATGAAGGCGTGACCCGCCCCGTCGAAAAGGATGCGCGACCCGTAATGTGCCGGCGCGGGGCTTGGCGGAGATTGCACGAAGATGTCCTCTACCGCGCTCACCCGGCTGAAATCAGGCGCCAGCACACCCCGCGCCGCCGCCGTCGCCGAAAGGCCGCCACCCATCGGCTTGGCGTAGGTCCAATAGATCATCCGGTCAGCCCTGAAATCCGGCCCCAGCGTCACATCCAGCAACCCGCCCTGGGATTCGGCCAGAACCGGTGGAATCCCCTCGATCGGCGCCGAAACCGAACCGTCGGGCGAAATTCGGCGCATCCGGCCGGGACGCTCCGTGACGAGATAACCACCACCGGGAAGCGGTGCGATGCCCCACGGATGGGCCAGCCCGGACACGAATGTTTCACGCCGCAGGGTCACGCCCGAGTCCGCTGCCGGGGCTCTTGTCTGGGCGGCGAAAGCCGGTCGGAACTCCGGCACGTTCTTCGGCCCCTGATCGACCGGGCGGCCCTGGGCGGCAGCGAGTACGGGGATCAGTCCGAACAACACAAACGAAAGGCGCATGAGAACCTCCTGCCATTTTCGGAAAAACCCTAGCAGCAATCGCCGCTTGCGCATTTCACAGTCCCGTCAGACGTCCGACCGCCCAACGTGCCGCGTCGGAAACCGCGTCATCGGCATCCCCGGTCAGCCGCGCGGCCACCTCTCGCAGCGTCGGGTCGCCGGAATTGCCGATGGCATAAAGCACGTTGCGCACGAACCGGTCACGTCCGATCCGCTTGATCGGCGAGGCTGTGAACATTGACCGGAATCCGGCATCATCGAGCATGGCCAGTTCGGCCAACCGCGGCGCTGCCAGCTCGGAGCGTGCCGCAAGCCTTGCGTCGCGTCCGGTGCGGGCGAACTTGTTCCATGGGCAGACGGCCAGGCAATCGTCACAGCCATAGATCCGATTGCCGAGCAGCGGCCGCAATGCCGGGTCCACAGGCCCGCGATGTTCTATTGTGAGATAGGAAATGCACCGCCGCGCATCCAGACGAAACGGCGCCGGAAAAGCCCGTGTCGGGCAGATGTCCAGGCAGGCAGTGCAACTGCCGCAATGCTCGGTTTCAGCTGTGTCAGGCGCGATGGACAGGGTCGTGAAGATCGCGCCCAGGAAAAACCAGTTTCCCAGTTCGCGGCTCAGCAGATTGGTATGCTTGCCCTGCCAGCCCAGCCCGGCCGCCTCGGCCAACGGCTTTTCCATCACCGGCGCCGTGTCCACGAAGACCTTGATCTCCTCCCCCGGCGCCTGCTCGAGCAACCATCGGCCCAGCCGCTTCAACCTTTTTTTCACCACGTCGTGATAGTCGCGCCCCTGCGCATAGACCGAGATTGCCCCGCGATCGCGCCGCTCCAGAACCTCCAGCGGATCGTGCTGCGGGGTATAGGACTCGGCCAGCATCACCACCGATCGCGCCGCGGGCCAGAGTGCCGCGGGATCGCCGCGCCAGGTCTTGCGCGCTTCCATCCATTGCATCTGCCCGTGATGGCCGGCCTCCAGGAATGCCGCCAGCCGGCCCGCCGCCTGCGGTATCGCATCGGGCCGCGTCACCCGTGCGGCGGCAAAGCCCTCTTCCCCCGCGCGGCTCAACAGCCGTGTCTTGAGATCGTCCCGGGGTTTCATCTTGCCCAAAATACTCCTCGGGGGTGAATTGGCCGCAGGCCAAGAGGGGGCGGGAGGCCCCCTGGCGCCCTTCGGATATCAGAAATCCAGATCGGCATAATGCGGCGGCGGCGGAAAACCCGGCACCTGGTCGGCCAGCAATCCGCGGAAGGCCGGGCGCGACTTGATCTTGGCATACCAGTCCTTGACGCCTTCGTTTCGGTTCCAGTCCACGTCGCTGATGTAATCCAGACAGGACAGGTGCGCCGCGGCCGTGAAATCGGCCAGTGTCATGACGTCGCCGGCCATCCAGCGGCGCTGATCCAGCAACCAACCCATGTAATCCAGATGATATTTTATCTTTTGCGCCCCCGACTTGACGTTTCGGCTGTCGGGATAGCCGAGGCCCATCACCTTCTTGTTGACCCGTTCGTAAAGCAGTTTCGAGGTCACGTCGTTGTGGAACTTGTCGTCGAACCAGAACACTAGCCGCCGCACCTCGAACCGCTCGGCCGGCGATTGTGGCATCAGGGGCGGGGCGGGATGCGTTTCCTCGATATATTCGCAAATGGCCTGGCTTTCGCTCATGGTGCGGCCATCCATCCGCAGCACCGGAACCTTCCCTGCCGGGTTGCGCCGGATGAAATCCGGGTTCTGCTCCCAGTAGCGTTCCTCGACCAGCTCCACCTCGATCCGCTTCTCGGCGAGCACGAGCCGCAGCTTGCGGCAGAAAGGCGAAAGGGGGACGTGGAACATGCGGTTCATGCGGGGATCCGGCACTTGTTGGATAATGCCCCCTCATGCCGCGCGGCGGAGGGATTTTCAACTCTCGAAACAGGCCGCGCGACCATCGGCGCGGATCGTTGCCGCCCCGTCCTGAACCCGCGCGGCGCGTTTGCGCAACCAGGTGGGAAGGTTGCGGGGATCGCGCTGTCGCGGGTTCGGCAGCACGACGGCCAGCCGTGCCGCCTGGGCTGAGGTCAGTTCGGCCGCCGTCACGCCGAAATGGTGCCGTGCCGCGGTGCCGATGCCGAAGACCCCTTCACCGAACTCCGCGACGTTCAGGTAGACCTCCAGGATGCGGCGCTTGGGCCAGGAAGCCTCGACCAGCGGCGTTATGGCCGCCTCCAGCGCCTTGCGCAGCCAGTTGCGCCCCTGCCACAGGAACACGTTCTTGACC
>JADQCD010000134.1 GCA_016278285.1 Actibacterium sp. | reverse complement strand
ACCAGAATCTCGGGGTCCACAAGGGCCACGTGCCGCTCGACGAAGGGCAGCATCATCGCCACCTCTTCCGGCTTGGGGTCGCGATTCTGCGGTGGACGCCAGGGCAGCACATTGGTGATATAGAGCGCATGGTCCGGCGCGGGCGCGGCGCGGTTCATGCCGATGGCGGCAAACATCCGGTCCAGCAACTTGCCGGCGCGGCCGACAAAGGGCTTGCCCTGCATGTCCTCGTCGCGGCCTGGCGCCTCGCCAATGATCATGACACGCGCTTCGGGCCGGCCGTCGGCGAAAACCATGTTGCGGGCGCCGCGTTTCAGCTCGCACAGGTCGAAGGCCCCCATCGCCGCGCGCAGGTCCTCCAGATTCGGGGCCGCCGCGGCGGTGCGCGCTGCCTGAACCGGATCGGTTGGCGCAGGATCGGGCGAAATCTCGGCGGGTCGGGCCGGGGCAGGTGGCGCTCCGGCAGGCTTTTTCGGCTCGTCTTCATAGCGGTTGACGGGCGTCTCGCCGATCGCCTCGGTCGCGCCAAGCTCGATCTGCCATTCCAGCAGGGCCTTCGCCATATGCCAGTCCATCGCGCAATCCATGGGCCCCAAGCTAGGCCTGCGCGGCGGCAAGGTAAATGGCCAAGGCGTCGCCGCATCGCCCCTTGCCGCATCGCCCCTTGCCGCATCGCGGGCGGCTGAATATAACCGCCCGAAAGCGGGGTGGCCCACGCATGTCCTTTCGTCACAAGAACCTTCTCGGGATCGAGCCGCTGCACCCGGAGGAAATCCGGACGATTCTCGATCTGTCGGATCGGTATGTCGATCTGAACCGCGGCACGCAGAAGCATTCCGACGTCTTGTCGGGGCTGACGCAGATCAACATGTTCTTCGAGAATTCGACCCGCACGCAGGCCAGTTTCGAACTGGCGGGCAAACGGCTGGGCGCGGACGTGATGAACATGGCCATGCAGGCCAGCTCGATCAAGAAGGGCGAAACCCTCATCGACACCGCGCTGACCCTGAACGCGATGCATCCGGATCTTCTGGTGGTGCGCCATCCGCATTCCGGGGCCGTGAACCTGCTGGCCGAAAAGGTGAACTGCGCCGTTCTGAACGCGGGCGACGGCCGGCACGAACATCCGACACAAGCGTTGCTGGATGCGCTGACGATCCGCCGTGCCAAGGGCCGGATTCACCGGCTCACCATCGCGATCTGCGGCGACATCGCGCACAGCCGGGTAGCCCGGTCGAATATCCTGCTGCTCGGCAAGATGGAAAACCGCGTGCGCGTGATCGGCCCGCCGACCCTGATGCCGGCCGGAATGGCCGATTTCGGGGTCGAGATATTCGACGACATGGCCGAGGGGCTGCGCGACGCCGACGTGGTGATGATGCTGCGGCTTCAGCGTGAACGCATGGATGGCGGCTTCATCCCGTCCCAGCGGGAATATTATCACCGCTTCGGGCTGGACGCGCAAAAGCTTGCCCATGCCAGGGACGACGCGATCGTGATGCACCCCGGACCGATGAACCGGGGCGTCGAGATCGACGGAACCATCGCCGACGACATAAACCGGTCTGTCATTCAGGAACAGGTGGAGATGGGCGTGGCCGTGCGCATGGCGGCAATGGATCTGCTGGCACGCAATTTGCGGGCCGTGCCGGAAGGGGTGATGGTATGAAGCCGATCAAGCTGTCCGAAGGCGAACATGACGTGGTGCATGTCTTTCACATCGCGCCCGAGGCCGCGTCGTCGCTGGCCGAAGGGCCATTTTCCGCCATCGAGGCCGCGCTGGGTGCCAGCGGGCTGGATCGGGCGCATGTGGACGTGTTCGCGGTGTCCGACCTTCAGGATCTGGGCCTTGTCCATTACCTGACCGAGGGATTGGGCGTGGATCCCGCCGCGCTGACGGGCGATCGTGAAAAGCTCGACGCGCTGACCGGCCATGTGGTGATCCTCGCGCCGGGTGCGGCGCCCGCCGGGGCCACCCTTCACCCGGGTGACGCGCTTGCCTTCATCGGCACCTATCGAGAATTCGGTGCCGGCGATCCGGCGACGACCCTGCCCCATGAAACGCCGGTCGATGCAGGGCCCGGGCGCGCACCGCGCAGTCCCGCGCCCGAGCCGGAACCCGGTGGCGTTTCTTTTGTCACGCTCGCCATGGGGCTGGCGGTCGTTCTGGTCCTGGCAATCGCCGCGCTGCTGAGTGTCGGATCTTGAAGAAGGATGACGGCATGAGCGTTTTTTGCCGGAATGCCCGGCTGATCGACCCCGAGGCCGCAACCGAGACCATCGGAAACCTGCTGATCGAGAAGGGAAAGATTGCCGCCGTCGGGGATATTGCCGAACCGTCCGGCGCGCGGGTCTTCGAATGCGACGGCAAATGCCTTGCCCCCGGCATCGTGGATATCGGTGTGAAGATCTGCGAACCCGGTGAGCGCCACAAGGAAAGCTTCCGGTCGGCGGGGCTGGCCGCTGCGGCGGGCGGTGTCACCACCATGGTCACCCGCCCCGACACGCTTCCGGCGATCGACACGCCCGAAGTTCTGGAATTCGTCACCCGCCGCGCGCGCGAGGCCAGCCCGGTGCGCATCAAGCCGATGGCGGCCCTGACCAAGGGGCGCGACGGGCACGAGATGGTCGAGATCGGCTTTCTGCTGGACGCCGGCGCCGTGGCCTTCACCGACGGCGACAGCGTGACCGTGGACACCAGGGTTCTGAGCCGCGCCATGACCTATGCACGCGGCCTGGGCGCGCTGATCATCGCGCATCCCCAGGATCCCGGCCTGTCGCGGGGCGCGGCCGTCACCTCGGGCAAGTTCGCCTCGCTCAAGGGGTTGCCGGCGGTGTCGCCGATGGCCGAACGCATGGCACTGGACCGCGATATCGCGCTGGTCGAGATGACAGGCGTCAGATACCACGCCGATCAGATCACGACCGCCCGCGCGCTACCCGCCCTGGAGCGCGCCAAGCGCAATGGCAACGATGTGACCGCCGGCGTCTCGATCCACCATCTGACGTTGAACGAACTGGATGTCGGCGACTATCGCACCTTCTTCAAGGTGAAACCGCCGCTGCGGTCCGAAGAGGACCGCAAGGCGCTGGTCGAGGCGGTGGCAAGCGGGCTGATCGACGTGGTCTGCTCGATGCACACGCCGCAAGACGAGGAAAGCAAACGCCTGCCTTTCGAAGAGGCCGCCAGCGGCGCCGTCGGGCTGGAAACGCTGCTGCCCGCAGCAATGCGTCTCTATCACGCCGAGGCGATCGGGTTGCCGGCGCTGTGGCGCGCGCTGTCCTTGAACCCGGCCCGGCGGCTGGGGCTGGAAAGCGGTCGGCTGACCCAGGGTGCGCCGGCGGACCTGGTCCTGTTCGACCCCGACGCGCCTTTCATTCTCGACCGCTTCAAGCTGCGGTCGAAATCCGGGAATACCCCTTTCGATGGCGCGCGGATGCAAGGCCGGGTGCTGGCCACCTTCGTCGGTGGCGAACAGGTCTACCGGAGGCGCTGATGCCGGAAATCGTGACATCGCCCCCGATCCTCGCGCTTGTCGCGGTCCTGGCCTATCTGCTGGGTGCGGTGCCGTTCGGGCTGGTCATTGCCCGCGCCTTCGGGCTCGGCGACCTGCGGCGAATCGGATCGGGTAATATCGGCGCGACCAACGTGCTGCGCACGGGAAACAAGCGTGCCGCAGCCCTGACGCTTGTCCTGGACGCTGGCAAGGGGGGACTCGCGGTGCTGGCTGCCCGGGCGACGATGGGTGATGACGCGGCGCAGCTGGCCGGGCTGTCGGCCTTTCTTGGTCACCTGTTCCCGGTCTATCTGGGCTTTCGCGGGGGCAAGGGCGTTGCGACCTTTCTGGGCATCTTGCTGGCGCTGGCCTGGCCCGTGGGTCTGCTCTCCTGCGGCACCTGGTTGGTGACGGCCCTGATTGCGCGGTATTCTTCATTGTCCGCTCTGGTTGCCGCGGCGACGGCGCCGTTATGGATGCTCTATACCGGCAATGGCCGGATGATCCTGCTGGGCGTGCTGCTCACGATTCTGATCTACATTCGCCACGCCGGGAACATCAAGCGCCTCAAGGCGGGAACCGAATCCCGGATTGGCGGGAAACGCTGACCGCCCCCTCACATTGCACCAAATACTCCCGCCGGAGGCACGATTTTCGCAGAAAATCGTATTCCTAATAGCTGTATTCGGCATAGATGCGGCTCAGATCGCCGCCCCATTCACCGTGATATTTTTCCAGCAACTCGTCGGCCGGAACACGACCGTCGGCCACGCTGTCCTCCAGCGCGTGCAGAAAATGTCGTTCGTCCGGGATCATGCCGCCCGCGCCGGGCCGGCCGCGGGCCTTCAGCCCCTCGCGCGAAATCTCCAGCACGCGGCTGGCCAGGTCGCGCATGTCGATGCCGCTGACGCGGGCCTGCAGCGCGTCCCGGGCCGCTGCGACGCGCAACGCCTCGCGGGTTTCCGCATCCCAGTCCTTGACCAGATCCCAGGCCGCGTCCAGGGCTGTCTGATCGTAAAGCAGCCCGACCCAAAAGGCCGGAAGCGCGCAAAGCCGGCGCCAGGGCCCGCCATCGGCGCCGCGCATTTCCATGAACTTCTTGATCCGCGCCTCGGGGAAAATCGTGGTCAGGTGGTCGGCCCAGTCCGACAGGGTGGGCGTCTCTCCCGGCAGGGCGGGCAGCCGCCCCTTCATGAAGTCGCGGAAGGACTGGCCCAGCGCGTCGATATACTTGCCGTCGCGATAGACGAAATACATCGGCACATCGAGCGCATAATCGACGTAGCGTTCGAACCCCATCCCGTCCTCGAAAACGAACGGCAGCATGCCGGTCCGGTTGTCGTCGAGGTTCCGCCAGACATTCGAGCGCCAGCTTTTCATGCCGTTGGGCTTGCCCTCCAGGAAAGGGGAATTGGCGAACAGCGCCGTGGCCACGGGCTGAAGCGCCAGCGCCACGCGAAACTTCTGAACCATGTCCGCCTCGGACCCGAAGTCGAGGTTCACCTGCACGGTGCAAGTGCGGCGCATCATGGTGGTGCCCATGGTGCCCACCGTCTGCATGTAGTTGTCCATCAGCTTGTAACGCCCCTTGGGCATCAGGGGCATGTCCTCATGTCGCCAGATCGGTGCCGCGCCCAGGCCGATGAAGCCCACGCCGACGGCATCGGCGATGTGCTTTACATCTCGCAGGTGGGCGTTCACCTCGTCGCAGGTCTCATGGATGTTTTCCAGCGGTGCCCCGGAAAGCTCCAGCTGGCCGCCCGGTTCCAGGCTGACATTCGCGCCGTCCTTTTCCAGCCCGATCAGATAACCGGCCTCCTCGACCGGGGTCCAGCCGTGGCGGTCGCGCAGCCCCTCCAGAACGGCGAGAACCGAACGTTCACCGGCATAGGGAATGGGTTTGAGCGTATCCTTGCAATAGCCGAACTTCTCGTGCTCGGTGCCGATGCGCCAGTCTTCCTTCGGCTTGCAGCCGGCTTCCAGATACTCTGCCAGCTGGCCGAAACTTTCGATCGGCCCGCCGCCGGTTTGAGGGATGGACATGAAAGGGGGCTCCGATCTGGTCTTGCGTGTCGTGCGGCCAACAGGTGCGACGGTGCCGCGGTCAAGTCAAGGCCGGGCGGGGATTTCGCCGCCAGACCGTGACCGGCCCGTCCACCGGGCGCCGGTCCAGCGCGGCCAGTATCCGGGCCGGGTTCGCGCCGGGCAGCGCCACGAAGGCATCGAACAGCGCATCCGCCCCGGTCGCCGATACCGGGATCGACAGCGGCGGCGATCCGGTCTGCGCGATGCGCCAATGCGCGCGCCCCGCAGGGTCGAAGACCAGCGTGATTTCGGTCAGCTCGGTCCGCGCCGCAAAGCCGCCACCCGCAGGGGCGAGATAGGTGATCTGCCCCTCGGTCACCTCGACCACGCCGGCGGCATCGCCGTCACGGTGAAACCGCAGTCGTCGCCAGCCGACATAGGCCAGTGCCAGGGCAAGGGCGACAATCACGGCCCCCAGCGCCTGATAGAACCAGCCGCCGAAGGTGACGACCCAGCCACCGACCACGGCAACCGCCAGCCCGGTCAGAACTTCGCGCCAGCGGCTCAGGGCCTTTTTCAGTTCTGGCCGGATCAGGCTCATTGCCAATCCCCCAGCGTGCTTTGCCAAAGCGCCATCGCTGCCACGGCGGCGGTGTCGGCCCGCAGGATGCGCGGACCCAGGCTGACCGCGACGGTGCCGGGCAGCCCGCGCAGGCGCGCGCGCTCCTTTTCCGAAAAGCCGCCTTCGGGGCCGATCAGGATCGCCCATTTGTCCCCCTTTG
>JADQCD010000127.1 GCA_016278285.1 Actibacterium sp. | reverse complement strand
GGGCAGGCCGGCCTCCTGCAACAGTTCGGCCAGCATCAGCGGCACCGAGGGGTCGCGTTCGGACGGCTTGAGAATGAAGGCATTGCCCGCGGCCAGGGCCGGGCCCATTTTCCACATCGGGATCATGGCCGGGAAATTGAACGGGGTGATTCCAGCCGCGACGCCAAGGGGTTGGCGCAAGGAATACATGTCGATCCCCGGCCCGGCGCCGTCGCTGAACTCGCCCTTCATGAAATGTGGTGCGCCGATGCAGAACTCGATCACCTCAAGCCCGCGCTGCACGTCGCCCTTCGCGTCCGGAAACGTCTTGCCATGCTCGGAGCTGAGCTTTTCGGCCAGCTTGTCCATGTCGCGGTTCAGCAGGCGAACGAATTCCATCATCACCCGCGCCCGGCGTTGAGGGTTGGTGGCGCCCCATTTGACCTGCGACTCGGCGGCGTCGGCCACGGCGGCGTCCAGTTCCTGCTGGCTCGCCAGCGGAACCCTGGCCTGGACCTCGCCGGTGGCGGGGTTGTAGACATCGGCGAAACGGCCCGACGTGCCCTTGACACGCTTTCCGTTGATGAAATGGCAAAGCTCTTCCATGGGGTCCTCCATCGGGGAAATCTGGATTATATGATAGCCTTGCAAATCTGGGTCGAAAAGGGACAGTGTTTCAAAAGCGTTTTGCAAGAATAGGGGTTCGGTGGTGGAGCCCAACTGGGACGATCTGCGCGTGTTCCTTGCCGTGGCCCGGGCCGAGAGTCTCAGCGGCGCGGGGCGTGTGCTGAAGATGGACCCGGCCACGGTGGGCCGGCGCATTCAACGCCTGGAAGAGGGGCTGGGCGCAACGCTGTTCGCCAAGTCACCGCAGGGCTATGCGTTATCGGATGACGGCGCGCGTTTGTTGATACGCGCCGAACAGGCAGAGCAGGCGGTCTCGCTTGCCACCGAAGAGGCCGGCGGCCTGGCCGGGCAATTGACCGGCACGGTGCGAATCGGGGCGCCGGACGGGTGCGCCAATTTCCTGTTGCCACAGGTTTGCACCGCGATCTGCGACACCCATCCGGGGCTGGAGGTGCAGATCATCGCCCAACCCCGCGTGGTCAACCTGACCCGGCGCGAAGCGGACATGGCCATCGCCGTCAGCCCGCCCGACACCGGCCGGCTGACGGTGCAGAAGATCACCGATTATCACCTGCATCTCGTGGCGTCGCGCCGCTATCTCCGGATCAACGGTCCGATCGACTCGCTGGATCAGCTCAAGGCGCATCGGATGGTCGGTTATATCCCCGACATGATCTTCGACAAGGAACTGGACTATCTTTCCGCCACCGGTGCCGACCGGGTGGACCTGTCGTCGAACTCGGTCGCGGTGCAGCTTAATTTTCTGCGACAGCACGCAGGGGTGGGGATCGTCCACGATTTCGCGCTGCCATTCGCGCCGAAGGTGGTCAAGGTGCTGCCCGAGGCCCTGTCGCTCACGCGCAGTTTCTATCTGTTGCGCCATGCCGATGATCGCAAGGTCGAGCGGCTGACCCGTTTCGCCGCGGAACTGGTTGAAGGGCTGAAGCGCGAGGTGGCCCGGCTGGAATCACTGACTTGACAGCGGCCGGCCCGGCGGGTGAACCTTTCTGATCGGAAATTGGAGGCCGGTCCACCATGAAAGTGCATCAGATCCTCAAGATGAAAGCCGACGAAGGCGTGCTGACGATCAGACCTGGAACAACAGTGTCCGAAGCGGCCGGGATCCTGTCCGACAAACGCATCGGCTCGCTGGTCGTCTCCTCCGATGGCAAGGATGTGGCCGGCATCCTGTCAGAGCGTGATATCGTGCGCGAGCTGGGCCGGCGCGGTGTCGCCTGCATGTCCGACATGGTGGATGACCTGATGACGCGCGAGATCGTTAGCTGCGCGCGTGACGAAACCGCCGTCGAGGTCTTGCAGAAGATGACCGACGGGCGCTTTCGTCACATGCCGGTGATGGACGGCGACCAGATGATCGGGCTGATCTCGATCGGTGACGTGGTCAAGGCGCGGCTGGCCGAACTGGCGATGGAAAAGGACGCGCTGGAAGGCATGATCATGGGCCATTGACGCGGCGTCCCCTTGCATTCGCGGGCGCGTTATTGTTGCGTGCGGAAAAATGCAAAAGGGGACAGTCATGCGCATCGGCCTTTATCCCGGGACCTTCGACCCGGTCACGTTGGGGCATCTGGATATCATCCAGCGGGCGGCGACCCTGGTTGATCGGCTGGTGATCGGGGTGGCGATCAACCGCGACAAGGGCCCCCTGTTCGACCTCGATGAACGCGTCGAGATGCTGCAGGAAGAATGCGCCCAGATCACCGTGGCCGAGGTCGTCGTCCATCCGTTCGATAACCTGCTGATCGACTGTGCCCATGATGTGGGTGCGACGGTGATCGTGCGCGGGCTGCGTGCGGTGGCAGATTTCGAATATGAATTCCAGATGGTCGGCATGAACCGTGCGCTCGATTCAAGCGTTGAAACGGTGTTCCTGATGGCCGACGCCCGGCGCCAGGCCATTGCCTCCAAGCTGGTCAAGGAGATCGCGCGCCTTGGTGGAGACGTTTCCAAATTCGTCAGCCCCGCCGTCAAGGCGCGGCTGGCCGAAAAACTGGGGCAAAAGCAGGGCTGATCGTGGGGCGAGCCCGACCGGAAATCGAACCGCGCCGGTTTTTCAGGCCAGCTCGCGCAGGACCTTCGACACGCACATGACGTCGTCTCGGGTGCAGTCGAACTGTCCGACCTGCACCCGGATCACGAACCGCCCCTGGTGCCGGGTCTGGGTCAGGTAGACGCGCCCATCGTCGTTGATCCGTGTCAGCAGGGCCGCGGTTTCATCGTCGCTGTCGCGGTAGCGGAAGGTGAACAGCGAAAGCGCAGGCCCTGTCACGATCTGGAATTCCGGCAGGCTGCTGATCGCCTCGGCAAGTTCCGCCGCCCAGGTCACATGGTTGCGAATCCGTGTGCGCAGACCCTCCAGCCCGTAGGCGCGCAGGGTGAACCACAGCTTGAGTGCGCGGAACCGGCGGCCCAGGGGCACCGTCCATTCATTGAAATTCACCACCGCGTCCTGGTCGAGCGTTTCCAGGTAATCGGGGCGCAGGCCAAGGGTCCGCACCTGGTCCACCGGATCGGCAAGGAATTGCACCGCGCAGTCGAACTGTGCCCCCAGCCATTTGTGCGGGTTGAAGACCAGCGAATCGGCGCGGTCCACACCCTGCCACAGGGGGCGGAATTCAGGGCAGATCATGGCCGATCCCGCCCAGGCCGCATCGACATGGGTCATCAGACCGTGGTGGCGCGCCACGGTGATTGCCGCGTCCAGACGGTCAGACGCGCCGACCGAGGTGCCGCCGATGCAAAGAACCACGCCGGCCGGCACAAGGCCCGCGTCCCGATCGGCGCGAATGGCGGCGTCCAGCGCGGCGGGGTCCATCGCCAGCGCGTCGTCGGTGGCCACCTTGACCAGGTTGTCCTGCCCGATTCCGGCGATCCGCGCGGCCTTGTCCACCGAAAAATGTGTCTGGTCCGATGCATAGAGGCGCAGCTGCGGCTGTCCCGACAATCCCGCGGCGTTTCCCGCCCAGTCCAGCGCCCGTTCACGCATCGTCAGCACTGCCGAGAGCGTGGCAGTGGTCGCGCTGTCATGAATCGTGCCCGTGAAATGAGGGCCCAGCCCCAGCGCTTCGCGCAGCCAGCCGGCCATCACCTGCTCGATCTCGGTCGCCGCCGGCGCGGTTTGCCACAACATGCACTGCGCCGCGACCGCATTGGTCAGCTGCTCGGCCAGCATCGAGGCGGGCGCCGCGTTGGCCGGGAAATAGGCGAAGAAACGCGGGTGCTGCCAATGGGTCATGGCATCGGGCACGATCGCCTCGAAATCGGCGAAGATCCGTTCCATGGGGTCGGGCTTTTCCGGGGGCTGCGCGGGCAGTTTTGCAGCCGTCTCGCCGGGGTTTGTGCGGGCACGGACGGGGCGGTCGCGCAGCCCGGCGTGATAATCGCGCGCCCAATCGGCTGCGCGTTTCGACCAATGGGCAAGCTCGTCGTGGTTCATCGGGATCCTTCCTTCGGCGTTCCCGCACATTTGCAGGAAGAGCGGACCGCGATGCAACGCCCTCTGCGTCAGTCCGGCTGAAAGCCGTGGATCAGTCGCCGCAGCCCGACCACCGCGCCCAGATAGATCGCGCCCAGAGTGACCGGCGCCGAATAGGCCAGGGTGGCAAAGGCCGATACGCCCTGGCCGACCGAACAGCCCAGTGCGACCACCCCGCCAATCCCCATCAGCGCGGCCCCCGTAACCTGGCGGCCAAGCTCGCGCGGGTCCTCGCATGCCTCCCATCGGAACAGGCCCTTGATGGAGGAGCCGAGGAAGGCCCCGACCAGCACCCCGATGACAGAGCCCACGCCGAATCCCAGCCCGCCGGCGGATGAGGTCATCAGCCAAAGCAGCGTGCGGCCAAGTGGAGCGGTAAAGCTGTGCCCCTCGACCGGAACCGCCCCGAAGCTCTGTTCGTGCAGCGCGGTGGTTCCCCAGAATGCCAGGGTGATCGTGGCCCCCACCGCCGCGGCCCATGCGATACGACGCGGTGAGCGACGCAGCGGCGCGTAGGACAGGCCCCAGATGACGAACGCCACCGAGACCAGCGTGGCGAAAACCATTCTGGACAGACCAAGCTGGCTTTCGATCAGGTGGGCAAAGCCTTGTGGGGCGGCAGACAACTCTTGGGGAAACAGGAACATGCGTAGATTGGCCAGCGGGCCGTTCAGGGTGATGAAGCCGAAGATCGCGATCACCACGACCACCACCATGGATCGCAAGTCGCCGCCGCCAAATCGTGCCAAGGCGCCGAAGCCGCAATTTCCCGCAAGCGCCATGCCATAGCCGAAGGCGCCGCCGCCCACCACGCTGGCGGCCGGATTCCAGACGACCGAGTGATACATCGTCGCCTCGATATCGACCAGGCCGGCCCCGCCCAGCAGGAAGGTCAGGAAGATCGCGGCGCCGAGTACGATTCCCCACATGCGCAACCGGCGCTGATCGTGCCCGTAGACGGCGCTTTCGATGGCTCCCAGGGTGCAGAACTCCCCCAGCCGGGCGGCAAGCCCCAGCACCACGCCCGTTGCCAGGCCAATCAACGCCGCGATGGCGCCTATCGGTAAAATCGCCATTGCGTGGCCCTCCGTACGTTCCGCTGCTGCCCGCGCCCGTCAGGCCCGGTTGCAGAACATGTCGTAGACCAGCTCGATCGTACGCCGTGCGCGGTCGTCGGCAAGCGAATAGTAGATCGCCTTGCCTTCGCGCCGGCAGGCGACCAACCCTTCCAGCCGCAGCCGTGCCAGTTGCTGACTGACCGCGGCCTGCCGCGAGGAAAGCAGATTTTCCAGCTCGGTCACGGTCTTTTCACCGGTGGACAGATGGCACAGGATCATCAGTCGCCCTTCGTGCGACAGCGCCTTGAGAAAGCCCGAAGCCGCCTCGGCCTTTTCCATCATGTCGTCGGCCACGACCGGGCTGGCGTCGGAAGAATCCAGGTCGCGGGCGTTCATGTCAAAGGGATGAATTGCTTCTGCCATGTCTGTTTCAGGGCCGTCGCCCGGTCCCGTCCCGTTTCCCGAGTGATTATTCGTTCGCAGCAGGCTCATAGCATAACTTGGGTCCAAAAGGGAATCGATCCGGGAATTGCCGGTACTCCGCTGGCGGAGTGCGGTATTTTTGACCGGGCTCATCCCTCGGCCGCCAATTCCCTGTCGTCCTGCGCGTTCAGCGTAACTTCGGCGCGTTCGGTCAGCATCATGCCCAGAAGACCCCAGAAGAACGCCTCGCCCGGATAGCCCTCGATCCGTCCCAGTTCCACGCCATCGCGCACCAGCACGAAGGTCGGCGTGAAGCGCGGCCGGGAAGTCAGGCTCAGATCCTCGGGCAGGGCGCCGTTCACATCCACGCGCTGCAACGGGGCGGCGCGACCTTCGGGCGTCTTGGGATAGATCGGCGCGATCTGGCTGTTCCACATGGCGCAATAGGTGCAGCCCTTCTCTTCGAACATCACCAGACGCAATTCGGCCCCGGCAGGCAGGGCGATGCCCAGGGCGACAATCGTCGCAGCGGCAAGCGAAATCAGGAAACGCACCATTGACCAGCTCCGGTTAAACATAGAAATAATGTAATGTGTTTGTTCGTACGCGACAAGGGAGGGGCGCGGTTGCTTGATATTTCCTTCGGCGGGGCGGCGTTGGCCGGCATCCTGTCCTTTCTGTCTCCATGTGTCTTGCCGATGGTGCCATTCTACCTGTGCTACATGGCGGGCATTTCAATGTCGCAACTGCGCGGCGACGGAGAGATCGCGCCGGGCGCGCAGCGGCGGCTGGTGCTGTCATCGTTATTCTTTGCGCTGGGCGTCACCACGATCTTCGTGGTTCTCGGAATGGGCGCCACCGCGCTTGGCCAGGCCTTTCGTGCCTGGATGACTCCGCTGTCCTATGTCGCCGCGGTGATCCTGATCCTGTTCGGGCTGCACTTTCTGGGGATTTTCCGCATCCCGTTTCTGTATCGCGAGGCGCGGTTGGAAAGCCGGGCAGAGCCTTCGACCGTGCTGGGCGCCTATGTGATGGGGCTGGCCTTCGGATTCGGCTGGACACCCTGCGTCGGCCCGGCCTTGGCGGCAATCCTGATGGTGGCCAGTGGCATGGGCGATGTCTGGCGCGGCGGGCTGTTGCTGCTGGTCTACGGCCTGGCGATGACCGCGCCCTTTGTCGTTGCCGCGCTGTTTTCCAAGGCGTTCCTGGGCTGGATGCAGCGAAACCGGAAATACATGGGCCATGTGGAAAAGGTGATGGGGGCAATGCTGATCCTGTTCGGGGTGCTGATCGCAACCAATTCGGTCAACTATATCGCCCAGTGGATGCTTGATACCTTCCCGGCCTTTTCCAGGTACGGGTGAACTGAGGAGGAGACGATGATGACCCGACTTTTTTCGTATGCTTTGGCTGGTTTCCTGGCATTGGCCGGGCCCGTTCTGGCCGAAGCGCCGATGGGTGATGATGGCCTGCACAAACCCGTCTGGCTGGAAGAGACGTTCAAGGATGTGGGCGACGATCTGGCCACCGCCAACGCGCAGGACAAGCGCCTGCTGCTGATCTGGGAACAGCGCGGCTGCATCTATTGCCGCAAGATGCATGAAGAAGTGTTCCCGGATCCCGAGATCGACGCTCTGCTGCGCGAGAAATACTATGTTGTCCAGCTGAACCTGTTCGGCGATGTCGAAGTGACCGATTTCGATGGCACGACCCTGCCCGAAAAGGAGATGGCCCGCCGCTGGGGCATCATGTTCACACCGACCATGATGTTCATGCCCGAGGAGGCGCCGGAGACGGGCAATGCCGGCAAGGCCGCGGTGATGACCATGCCCGGCGCATTCGGCAAGGGAACGACCAAGGCGATGCTGACCTGGGTGCTTGAAAAAGGGTATGAAACGGACGAGCATTTCCAGAAATACGTCGCCCGCCAGGTGACCGGCAACGACTGAGACACTCGGCATCGTGCAGGAAATTGTCAGTGTCAATCGGGGTGGTTGCAGGGATCGTGACGGGCACCCCGTCGTATGCAGAAAAATAGATTTGTTGTTGCATGCGGCGGGATACCTGAGATAGGTTCGGAAAACGAAAAAGGAGCGGGAGGAGACACTAATGAATCGCGCAATAATGAGCGCCGTCTGTGTCGCGGCCAGTGTCGGGGCCGCGTCGGCCGCCGAGGTGGTGGCGCCCAAGGATGTGCAATATGGCGAATATGGCGCCGTCGAACAGTCGTTGACCGGGCAGGCCGGCGATTCGGCGGCGGGGCGCAAGGTCATGGGAACCAAGAGCCTTGGCAACTGCGTGGCCTGCCATGTGATCTCGGAAATGGACGATGTGGCCTTCCAGGGCGAGATCGGGCCGCCGCTTGACGGGGCCGGCGACCGCTGGAGCGAGGCCGAGCTTCGTGGAATCGTCGCCGACGCCAAGAAGACCTTTCCCGAATCCATGATGCCGTCTTTCTACAAGACCACCGGCTATATCCGTCCCGGCAAGGGGTTCACCGGCAAGGCCGCGGAAGAGCCGCTGCCGCCGCTTTTGACTGCGCAACAGATCGAGGATGTTGTCGCGTATCTGATGACGCTGAAATATGAGTGACCCCGCTTCGGGTCGCTTTCAGACAAGGAGAGAGAAATGGAACTGACACGACGTGGAGCGATCGCTCTGGGCGCCGGTGTCGCGGCCACTCTGGCGCTGCCGATTCGTGCAATGGCCAGCGTGGATGAGGCGATCGCGGAGTTCACCGGCGGCGCCGAGATCGGCGAAGGTGGTCTGGAGCTGATCACGCCCGAAATCGCCGAAAACGGGAACACCGTACCGATCGAGGTTTCGGCGCCCGGAGCCACCGCGATCACAGTGCTGGCCACCGGCAATCCGACGCCCAAGGTGGTCACGTTCAATTTCGGCCCGCTGGCCGGGGCGCAGCGCGCGTCCACCCGTATTCGCCTGGCAGGCACGCAGGACGTGATGGCCGTCGCCAAGATGTCGGACGGCAGTTTCGTCAGCACGTCCAACAACGTGAAAGTCACCATCGGCGGCTGCGGCGGCTGATCAGAGGAGTAAGAAGAAATGGCAGAAGGTGTACGCGCACGCGTGAAGGTGCCAAGCTCGGCCTCAGCCGGCGAGTCTGTGGTCATCAAGACCCTGATCAGCCACCCGATGGAATCGGGTCAGCGCAAGGACAGCGAAGGCAACATCATCCCGCGCTCGATCATTCATCGCTTCGTGTGCGATTTCAACGGGCAGAACGTGATCGACGTGAACATGCAGCCGGCGATCTCGACCAACCCCTATTTCGAGTTCGAGGCAAAGATCCCCGAATCCGGTGAGATGAAATTCACCTGGTATGACGATGACGGGTCCGTTTACGAGGAATCGAAATCCGTCTCGGTCGGCTGATTGCCGGGTCGCATTCAGGGAGGAATGACATGAAAACGACGTCGCTCAAGACGATGATCTGCACCGCGGCGATGCTGACGCTTGGCGCCGGCGCGGCCGCGGGGCAGACGGACGAGAAGCTTGTGATCAACGGTGAAACCGAAATCATCACCGAAGCGCCCGCGCCGGCCCATCTGGAGGGTGCGCTCGACACGATCTATTCGGGGTGGGAATTCCGCTCGCCCACGACCCGTGCGGTCCAGATGGACGATTTCGACAATCCGGGCATGATCTTCGTCGACAAGGCGCGGCAGGTCTGGAACACGGTCGATGGCACCGAGGGCAAGTCCTGCGCCTCGTGTCATGACGACCCGGCGGACAGCATGAAGGGCGTGCGTGCGGTCTATCCGAAATGGAACGAGGATGCGCAGGAAGTGCGTACTCTCGAAATGCAGATCAATGATTGCCGCACCGACCGCATGGGCGCCGAGGCTTGGGGCTATACCGACACGGGGATGACCAGCATGGTTGCACTGATCTCGCTTCAGTCGCGGGGGATGCCGGTGGATGTGGCGATCGATGGTCCGGCGCAGTCGACCTGGGAAAAGGGCAAGGAGCTCTACTATACCCGGACCGGTCAGCTGGAACTGAGCTGCGCCAATTGTCACGAGGATCATTACGGCGACATGATCCGGGCGGATCATCTCAGCCAGGGCCAGATCAACGGCTTTCCGGTCTATCGTCTGAAGAACGCCAAACTCAATGCGGTGCATTCGCGGTTCAAGGGCTGTGTGCGGGATACCCGGGCGGAGACCTACAAGCCCGGTTCGCCCGAATTCGTGGCGCTGGAGCTTTACGTCGCCTCGCGCGGCAACGGGCTCGATGTCGAGGCGCCGTCGGTGCGCAACTGATCGACCGCCGCGCGCCGGATTGCCGGCGCGCGGTTTTCATTCGTTTGTTCCTTTACCCCAAAGCGTGCCGATCGGCCGATGCCCTGCATTCGCCGCTCGGCGCGGTGCATCCTGAACGGAGACGACGAACATGATATCGCGGCGAGATTTTCTTCAGGCGACGGTCGCGGCCTCGGCCATCTATGGCGCTTCGGGTGTTGGCAACTGGTCGAAACTGGCGGCCCAGCAGGCATTGACCCAGGATCAACTGCTTGACTTCGACACGTTCGGCAACGTGACCCTGGTTCATGTAACCGACATTCACGGCCAGCTGAAGCCGATATGGTTCCGCGAGCCGGAGATCAATATCGGCGTCGGTGCGGCGCGGGGGCAGCCACCGCACCTGACGGGGCAGGAGTTTCTGAACTATTACGACATGAAGCCGGGCACGCCCCATGCCTATGCGCTGACCTACCTGGATTTTGTCGCGCTGGCGCGCAGTTATGGCAAGATGGGCGGGTTGGACCGGGTGGCCACCGTGTTGAACGCGATCCGCGCCGACCGACCGGATGCGCTGCTGCTGGACGGCGGCGATACCTGGCACGGCTCCTACACCACGCTCAAGACGGCCGGGCAGGACATGGTCAACGTCATGGACGCCCTGAAACCCGACGCGATGACGTCGCACTGGGAGTTTACCCTGGGCACCGAGCGGGTGAACGAGATCGTGGCCGGGCTCGACTTCCCTTTCCTGGGCGCCAATATCTTCGACGCGACCTGGGACGAACCCGCCTATGAGCCCTACAAGATGTTCGAGCGGGGCGGTGCGAAGATCGCGGTGATCGGTCAGGCCTTCCCGTATCTGCCGATCGCCAATCCCGACTGGATGTTCCCCGAACTCAGCTTTGGCATCCGTGACGAACGGATGGCCGAATTGGTGCAGGAGGTGCGCGACGCGGGCGCCGACCTGGTGGTGGTTCTGTCGCATAACGGCTTTGACGTGGATCGCAAGATGGCCGGGCAGATCAAGGGGATCGACGTGATCCTGACCGGCCACACCCATGACGCTCTGCCCGAGCCGGTCATGGTGGGCGACACGATGCTGATCGCCAGCGGCTCGAACGGCAAATTCGTCACGCGGCTTGATCTGGACGTCCGGGACGGGCAGTTGATGGGATTCCGGCATAAGCTGATCCCGATCTTTTCCGACGTGATCGAGCCTGACAAGAATGTGGCCGCGCTGATCGAGAAGCAGCGCGCACCGTTCCAGGCCGAGCTGGACGAGGTGCTGGGGACCACCGACACCCTGTTGTATCGGCGCGGCAATTTCAACGGCACATGGGACGATCTGATCTGCAACGCGCTTATCGACGAGCGCGAGGCCGAGATCGCCTTGTCGCCCGGTTTCCGTTGGGGGCCAAGCCTGTTGCCGGGCGAGCCGATCACCCGCGAGGATCTGTTCAACGCCACGGCAATGACCTATCCGGAGGCCTATCGCTCCGAGATGACCGGCGAGACGCTGAAGACGATCCTCGAAGATGTGGCCGACAACCTGTTCCACCCCGACCCCTATTATCAGCAGGGCGGGGACATGGTTCGTGTTGGCGGCATGGGCTATCATATCGACGTGCGCGCGGAGCGGGGCAACCGCATCAGCGGCATGACCCTGCTGAAGACCGGCGAACCGATCGCGCCAGAGCGCAGCTATGTCGTGGCCGGCTGGGCCTCGGTCAATGAAGGCACCGAGGGGCCGGCCATATGGGATGTGGTGGAAAGCTACATCAAGCAGCAGGGCACCGTTCAGGTCGATCCGAACAAATCGGTCAAGGTCACGGGTGCGTGAACGAAATCCGATTTACATATTCTGAGATGCGAATATAAAGTGATGCATCTTTTGAGGAGGTTGCAGATATGACAGATCAGTCAGGATCCTCGACCACCCGGCGCGGCTTTCTGCAAGCAGGGCTCGCCGCGGGGGGCACAGTTGCCACGGCCGGGGCGGCCCGTGCCGCGGGCGATCCGCTTATCACCGAGGTTCAGCCCTGGGCGCGCTATACCGGCGTTGGGGTCGATGCCGTGCCCTATGGCCTGCCAATCAAGTTCGAGGACGACGTGATCCGGCGCAACGTGCCTTGGCTCACGGCCGAGACCCTGAGCTCGGTCAATTTCACGCCAATCCACGCGCTGGACGGGACGATCACCCCGCAGGGTTGCGCCTTCGAACGGCACCATTCGGGCGCGATCGAGCTGCGGAAGGAAGATTACCGGCTGATGATCAACGGCCTGGTCGACCGGCCGCTGGTCTTCACCTATGCCGACCTGGAGCGGTTCCCGCGCGAAAACCACGTCTATTTCTGCGAATGCGCCGCCAATAGCGGGATGGAATGGGCCGGGGCGCAGTTGAACGGCGCGCAGTTCACGCACGGCATGATCCACAACATGGAATATTCCGGCGTGCCTCTGCGCACCCTGCTGGAAGAGGCCGGACTGGATGCCGCCGGTGATTTGAGCGGGAAGTGGATCTATGTCGAGGGTGCCGATGCTTCGTCGAACGGCCGGTCGATCCCGATGGACAAGGCACTCGACGACGTGTTGGTGGCCTTCAAGGCCAATGGCGAGGCGCTGCGCAAGGAACATGGCTATCCCGTGCGCCTGGTCGTTCCCGGTTGGGAAGGCAACATGTGGGTCAAATGGCTGCGCCGCGTCGAGGTGATGGACGGCCCCGTGGAAAGCCGCGAAGAGACCAGCAAATACACCGACACGCTGGCCGACGGAACCTCGCGCAAATGGACCTGGGAGATGGACGCGAAATCGATCATTACCTCGCCCAGCCCGCAGTCACCGATCACCCACGGCGCCGGTCCGCTGGTTATCACAGGGCTGGCCTGGTCGGGCCGCGGTGCCATCGAGCGGGTCGATGTCTCGATCGACGGCGGCAAGAACTGGCAGACCGCGCGCCTTGCCGCGCCCGGGCAGAACAAGGCGGTCAGCCGGTTCTACCTGGAGATCGACTGGGACGGATCTGAAATGCTGCTGCAAAGTCGTGCCATGGACAGCCTGGGCTATGTCCAGCCGACCAAGGATGCGCTGCGCGCGATCCGGGGCGAAAATTCCATCTACCACAACAACGGCATCCAGACCTGGTGGGTCAAGCCGAACGGGGAGGCCGAGAATGTCGAAGTATCGTAACCTGGTGATCGGTGCTGCGCTGGCCTCTGCACTGGTGGCCGGCCCGGCGATGGCCCAGGAATATGGCCTGGGACGTCCCGCCACGCCCGAAGAAATCGCCGCATGGAACCTGGATGTCAGTCCCGACGGCACCGGACTGCCCGCCGGGTCGGGTTCGGTGAGCGAAGGGGAAACCCTGTTCGTCGAGAAATGCGCGGCGTGCCATGGCGAATTTGCCGAAGGGGTCGGCCGCTGGCCGAAACTTGCCGGCGGGATGGGCACGCTCGACCGCCGCGACCCGGTCAAGACGGTCGGTTCTTACTGGCCCTACCTGTCGACGGCCTGGGACTATGTTCACCGCTCTATGCCGTTCGGCAACGCGCAGACGCTGACCGTCGACGAGACCTATGCAATCACGGCCTACATCCTTTATTCCAACTTCCTGGTGGACAGCGACTTCGTTCTTTCGAACGAGAATTTCCTGGATGTCGAGATGCCGAATGCCGACGGGTTCATCGTGGACAACCGCGAAGAGGTGGAGTTTCCGAAATTCGTCAAGGAACCCTGCATGGAAAATTGCAAGGACAGTGTCGAGATCACCATGCATGCCTCGGTTCTGGACGTGACGCCGGGCACGCAGACCGACGAGGAGGCCGCCGAGGAACAGCAGGACGCTTCGGCCGCGCCGGAACCGGCCGCGCCTGCCAGTCCGGACCCTGAACTGGTCGCTGCGGGCGAAGACGTGTTCCGCCAGTGCAAGGCCTGTCACATGGTCGGCGAGGGCGCCAAGAACCGGGTGGGCCCGCAGTTGAACGGTGTCGTGGGCCGGACCATCGGCACGGTAGACGGTTTTCGCTATTCGAACGCGATGGCCGCGATGGGCGAAGAGGGGCAGGTCTGGGACGAAGAGGCGCTGCACGCCTTCCTGGAAAACCCGCGCGACTATGTCAGCCGCACGCGAATGGCCTTCCGCGGCCTGAGCGACGCGGCCGATCGCGACGCCGTGATCGCCTATCTCAAGACCTTCGAATAGGCTTGGAACAGTTCGGGACTGACCGGCGGCCCGGGGCGGGCCGCCGGTCTGACCGGACGCAGCCACAACACGACCGCCGCGCTGCAAAAGATGAAAGCTCCGCGCGCAGGAAGATTGCTCAGCCCGCGCCAAGTTGCGTGAACACCAACCGGGCTCCGATCGCGGCCGGATGAAATTTCCGCGGCAGGTCACGCCAACAGCAGCGACAGCGTCACGCCCTTGCGACGTAACCTGCGGTGGATATCCACCCAGCCAGGATGTGCCGCGCGGTTCGAAACATCGCGTGCTGTCCGCGGATAAATCAGTCGCTCTGCCTCGGCCCTGTCGCCATCCCCCGAACAGGTGACTTGATGCGAAAAGTGGCGCGTGTCGCGACGGCCGGTTCAGACCGACTCCGGCAGATACAGCTGCGGCTCAAAGATGTGGCGATCCGTCGTAGGGGGCTGGCCTTTGGCGGCGCTCAGCATCGCTGCGACAAGACTCCGGGACAGAGCCTCGAGCGGGGTGGCGATTGCCAGCACAGCATAACCGTCGGCTAACGCCGCGCGGCTATCGGGCGTCAGTTCGTTCACGACCAGCATCACTCGGCCGGGCGGACGGGTCTCGCGCAGCGCCCCGATCGCACCCTCCATGCCGCCGCCCGCGACGTAAAGACCGCGCAGGTCGGGGACACGATCCAACAGGTCCAGCGTCGCCTCGTAAGTGACCTGCCGCGTCTCAAGGTTGACCTTCGTCTCCAGAACTTGAAGCGTGCTCGCCCGCTCGCGCAGGCAGGCGCGAAAGCCCATCTCACGCAGGACATGCCCGTGCCAGCGATTGCCGCCCACGAAAACCGCGACGTTTCCGGGTTGCCGGATCAAGGTGGCCAGCATCCATCCGGCGATGCGCCCGACACGCATGTTATCGAGGCCGAAATACGCCGTCCGCGCGCCTTGGGCGAAATCGTTGAGCAGCGCGAAGACCGGCAGACCGGCGGCGGTCAATTCGCGCACTGCCGTGTCCACGGCGGTGTGGTTGACCGCCGAACCAGCGATGGCATCCGCGTCCTCGGCCACTTCGCGCAAGGCTGCGGCAAAATCCTCGGGCGATTGCGAGGGGGCATAGACGATGCGCGAATCGACGCGTGCGTCAATGCGAGCCACCGCAACTTCAAGCGCGGAGGCAAAGGCGCGATAGAACGGCTGCGCCTGCTTGTGCAGGACGATCCCCAGCCGGATGCGTCGCGGCGCGGGGCCGTGCCGCGCTGCGATGCGCCCACCGACGTGATAGCCTATCCGTTCGGCTGCGGCGGCCACCCGGTCCGCCGTTTGCACGCTGACATGAGGTCGGCCGTGCACAACGCGGTCGACGGTGGCGATGCCCACGCCGGCCTCCCGGGCCAGGTCCTGCAGGGTGGGGCGCTTGGCCATCGGCTGGTCCTTGATCGGAAAACATCAACAAAGACGCTGAGATTCTGATGGATTTTGATTGAAAAGCAAGCCCGGCTCTCACGCCCCGGTCGTTTGCGCGGGTAGATTGACGGAAACGCTCAGACGATCCGGGAGAAAGCCATGACCCAGCGTGACTATTCGATGACCGGCCCCGACTCCGCGTGGGCTGTGCAGACCGGGCTGGCCGCGGCGGACTGGTATCACACCGACCTGCCGCGCAAGACGATGAAGGATCTGATGAAACGAACGAACGGCCCGGCGATCCGAGACACCGCCATCCTGTTCGCCTCGATGATCGTGCTGGCAGGGTTCGGGATCGTTCTGTGGCCCACGCTGTGGTCGGTGCCGTTCTGGCTTGGCTACGGGGTGCTTTACGGCTCGGCGATGGATTCGCGCTGGCACGAATGCGGTCACGGCACGGCCTTCAAGACCCGTTCCTACAACGACTGGCTGTACCAGATCGCCAGCTTCTGCATGATGCGTAACCCGCATACCTGGCGCTGGTCCCATGCCCGCCACCACACCGACACGGTTATCGTCGGGCGCGACCCCGAGGTGGTGCTGATGCGGCCGCCGGCGCTGGCACGAGTAATAGCCAATTTCTTCGGTCTGGTGGACGCCTGGACCGCCATAGGCCGCATGCTGACCAATGCGACCGGGCGGCTGACGCCGGACGAGGCGGATTTCGTGCCCAGGCCCGAGCAGCCCAAGGTGATCCGCGTGGCCCGCATCTGGGTGGCGATTTATGCCACGGTGATCGCGATGGCGTTTGCTCTGAACTCGATCCTGCCGCTGATGTTGATAGGGCTGCCGCGGCTCTATGGCGCGTGGCACCATGTCATGACGGGGGTGTTGCAGCACGGAGGGCTGGCCGAGAATGTCACCGATCACCGGTTGAATTCGCGCACCGTCCTGATGAACCCGATCAGCCGCTTCATCTATTGGAACATGAATTACCACGTCGAACATCACATGTTTCCGATGGTGCCCTATCATCGGCTTCCCCAGTTGCATGAGGCGATCAAGCATGACCTGCCGGCGCCCAACCGGTCCATCCCCGAGGCCTTCGCCGAGATGTGGCCCGCCCTGGTCCGCCAGTTGCGCGACGAGGATCATTTCATCAAGCGCACCCTGCCGGACACCGCCAAACCCTATCGCGCGGATCTGCACGCGACCGTCCCGGTGGGCGTGCCCGCCGAATGACCACTATCCAAAAGGAGGATGACATGCCCTGGATCGACGCCTGCGCCACCGACGAGATCGAGCAAGAGGATCTGGTTCGCTTCGATCACGACGGCCGGACCTTCGCCATTTATCACAGTCCCGATGGCGACTTTTTCTGCACAGACGGGCTTTGCACCCACGAACAGGTCCATCTGGCGGACGGTTTGGTGATGGATTACGAGATCGAGTGCCCCAAGCACAACGCCACCTTCGATTACCGCACCGGCGAGGCCAAGCGCGCCCCGGCCTGCGTCAACCTGGCGACCTATCCGACGAAGGTCGACGGCGGCCGTGTCCTGGTGGAGGTCTAAGAATGCCAGAAACGGTCGGGCGCCCCACCGTTGCCGACTTGCGCGCGCGCAAGGCGCGGGGTGAGAAACTGACCATGGTCTATGTCGAAACCGAGGACGAGGCCTGCGCCGCCGCCGCCGCCGGTGTCGATATGCTGTCGATCGCCGCGCCGCGCTGGAGCCCGGCGATGCGCGCGGCGGCGGGGTCGTGTTTCGTGCAGATCGGTCTGCTGTATGGCGAGCTTTGCACCGCCGGAGATTACTTGCGCGCGGCCCATGCCGCGATGCAAAATGGTGGCGATTGCGTATACTGTGCGGCCGCGCTCGATATCCAGAAACTGTTGGGTGACAATGCGATTCCGGTGGTCGGCCATGTCGGGTTGATCCCCTCGCAGGCGACCTGGACCGGCGGGTTCAAGGCGGTGGGCAAGACCGCCGCCAGCGCCCGCGAGGTGTGGGATCACGTCACGCGCCTGGAGCAGATCGGGTGTTTCGGGGCCGAAATCGAGGTCGTCCCCGACCGCGTTGCCGAGGTTGTCGCGCGCAACAGCGGGTTGTTGCTTCTGGGGATGGGCGCCGGGCCGCATACGGATGCGCAGTATCTGTTCACCGAGGATCTGCTGGGCTATGGGCGGACGCGCGCGCCGCGTCACGCCAAGGTCTATCGCGATTTTGCCACTGAATTCGCGCGGCTGCATCAGGAACGCACGGCGGCGTTTTCGGAATTCGTCGCCGATGTAGCCAGCGGGGCCTATCCCGCGTGCGACCACGCGGTCCCGATCGAAGACGCGGCGTTCGACGCCTTCCTGGACGGGCTCGACCCACGCTAGGTCGGGTGGCGCAGCCCGGCGATGATCCTGCGGGCGGTGTCGGTCAGCACCGGTTCGGTCGCCGAAAGAATGGCGATTCGGTCGAATAGCGCCGGATCGTCCGTCAGCGTATCGCGCAAGGCCCGGCCAAAGCATATTCGCAACTCGGTGCCGATGTTGAACTTGCATACCGGGCTGGTCCGCGCCAGCGTGCGGCGCATGTCGTGCGACAGACCGGATCCGCCGTGGATCACCAGCGGCACGCCGGTGCGTTCGGCGATCGCGCTCAGCCGGTCGTGGTCGATTCTGGCCTGCCGTGTCTGTTGCAGATGCACGTTGCCGACGGACACGGCCATGGCGTCGATGCTCGTTTCGGCGGCAAAGCGCGCCGCTTCGTCCGGGTCGGTTCCCTCTGTCCTGGCTCCGCCGGCATAGCCGACGATGCCGATCTCGCCCTCGCAGGAAACGCCCGCGTCCCTTGCCATGGCAGCCACCTGGCGGGTCTGGGCGATGTTGTCCTCAAGCGGCAGGGCCGAGCCGTCGAACATCACCGAAGTGAAGCCGAGGTCGATGGCGGCCCGGCAGTCTTCGGCGCTGGTGCCGTGGTCGAGATGCAGCACCACCGGGACGCTGGCTGCCCCGGCCAATTCGGCCAGCATCGCCGCCCAGACGGTCAGCGGCATGTGCGCCCGGGCGCCGGGGCCAACCTGTAGGATCACCGGGGCGGCTTCGGCCTCGGCGGCCGCGACATAGGCGCGCGCGTCCTCCCACCCCTGACAGACCAGCCCGGCCACGGCATGGCCGTCGCGCAGGGCGGGCGCCAGAACCTCGGCCAGGGTCGCGCGGGTCATTTGAACTTGGCCACCATGTCCATGATGCCGGGGATGGTGTGCAACTGTTCGGCGTGGGTGGGCTGAAAATACTGTTTCAGCGACCGCTGCGACCGTCCGCCGAGGATGGTGAAATAATACATCTCGTAGCCGGGCAGGACGCAGCAGGGATGATACCCCTTGTCGATCAGCACGGTCGAGCCGTTCATGACGTGATACGCATCGCCGGGTTCGTTGTCGGTGCGTTGCAGCATTTGGAGCCCCGATCCATAGTCCGGTTTGAACCGGAAATTGTAGGTCTCGTCGTGGCGCGTCTCGATCACCTCGGCGTCGCTGTCCAGCCGGTCGGTGTCGTGCTTGTGGCTGGGAAAGCCCGACCAGCCGCCGGCGCCAACGGTGAACAACTCGCTGACCAGCAGCCGACCGACCCGGTCGTGATGTTCCGCGCCCAGGATGTGCTTGATCTTGCGGTGTGTCTTGGTGTCGTCCGAGCCGTATTGCACCAGGTCCAGGTCGTCCGCGCGCACGGCGAAGGGCGTCAGCGTGTCGGCGTATTTCGCGCCGGCGACGAAGGTTTCGGTATCGGTGCGCGCGGTGATGCGCGCGCCCTGTCCGCTGGGGACATAGACGCCCTCGGGATCGCCGTCCCAGACGTCGGTGCGGCGCTGGCCGATATCGGCGAAGGTCTGGTCGCCGACCTCGACGGTGACGGTGCCGGTGGCGGGCACCACGCAGGTCTCGTAGCCATCGACCCGATAATCGAAATGCTCGCCGGCCTTCAGCTTGACTATGTTGAAATAGTTCAGCGGCACCCGGTCGTTATCGACATCGACGATCGGGCGATTGGCGTTGTCATGGGGGAGAATATGCATGGTCGCCTCCTAAGCGGGGGGTGTCATTTCGGTAGTGGCGCGGAAACGGTCGATCTCGGCCGCCGTGGGCATGGCCGGGGCGCAGCCGACGCGCGACACCACCAGCGCCGCAGCGGCCGAACCGCGCGCGACTGCCTCGGCCACGTCGTGGCCGTCAGCGAGGCCGGCCAGAAAACCGGCCATGAAGCCGTCGCCCGCGCCGGTCGGCTTGATCGCCTGCGAGCGGTAGATGCCGGTGCGCATCTCGCCCTCGGGCGTGATCGTGACCGCCCCTTTCTCGCCCATCTTGTAGACAACGACGCGGGCGCCGCCGGCAACAAGCGCGCGTGCGGTTTCGAGGCCGGCGTCGTGATCTCCGGCCATCACGCCGAATTCCACGTCGTTGCCGATCACGATGTCGCACAGCGCCGCGGCGCGGGCATAGACCTCGGCCGCCTCTTCTTGCGACGTCCAAGAATAAGGCCGGTAATCGACGTCGAAAACAAGCGGCAGGCCTGCGGCGCAGGCCTGGTCGAACGCCGCGAAACAGGCATCGCGCGACGGCTGGGCGGCCAGCACTGTGCCAGTGGTGATCAGTGCCGAATACGCGTGATAGGACAGGGCCGTCACGTCCGCTTCGACCATCTCGAAATCAGCGGCCCGGTGGCGATACAGCACTGCCTGCGTGTCGGTCGCCCGCGTCTCGACAATGGCCAGGGAGTTGCGCGCCTCGCCGCCCTCGACCGCGACAAAACGCCGATCGACCCCATAGGCATCGAGCTGCGCCAGGCAGAAGCGGCCCACCGCGTCGTCCGAGACACGCGTGACCAGCGCCGCGTCGCATCCCTGCCGGCACAGCCCCGCGGCGATATTGGCCGACGATCCGCCAAGCGCGGCGGTGAATTGCGTGGCGTCCTCCAGGCGTGTGCCAGGCGGATCGGCGTAAAGGTCCATACCCGCCCGTCCGATCACCAGAAACGATCCGCCCTCAAGTTGTCCAAGGTTTGCCATGCGGTTGTGACCAATTTGCTGTTGCGACCCATCGCCGCTCACGATACGGCTTTTGCAACCGGTTGCAAGGTCCGTTGAACGGATGGGGGGATCATGGCAGAACTCGGTATCGGGATCGTCGGTGGCGGGTATATGGGCAAGGCGCATGCGGTGGCTTTTGCGGCCGTGGGCGCGGTGTTCGAAACCACGCTGCGCCCCCGCCTTGAAATGGTCGCGGCGTCGAGCCCCCATAGCGCCGAACGCTATCGTGCGTCCTTCGGGTTTCGCCGGGCCGCGCCGGACTGGCAGACCCTGGTCGCCGATCCCGAGGTGCAGGCCGTCGTCATCGCCACGCCGCAGGAAACCCATCGCGCCATCGCCGAGGCGGCGTTTGCCCTGGGCAAACCCGTGCTGTGCGAAAAGCCGCTGGCCGACACGCTGTCCGACGCCCGTGCCATGGTTGCAGCGGCCGGGGCGGCCGGCGTGGCAAACATGATCGGGTTCAATTATATCCGAACGCCCGCCAGCCAGTTCGCCCGCCATCTGTTGGCCGAGGGCGCAATTGGCGACGTCACCTTTTATCGTGGCGAGCACACCGAGGATTTCCTGTCCGATCCGGCCGCGCCGCACGACTGGCGATGTTCCGGCGCGGCCAACGGCAACATGGGCGACCTGGCCCCGCACCCGATCAACGCGGCGCTGGCGCTGATGGGGCCGATCGCCCGGGTCTGTGCCGATATCGAAACCGTCCACGCGACTCGCCCCGGCGGCAACGTGACGAACGACGATCACGCCCAGATCATGTGCCGGTTCGAGAGCGGCGTGATGGGGCACATCTATTCCAGCCGCATCGCGACCGGCCGCAAGATGGGATATGCCTACGAAATCTTCGGCACGCGCGGTGCCATCCGCTTCGACCAGGAAGACCAGAACGCGCTGTGGCTGTACGAGGCCGCGGGCCCGGCGGCGACACGCGGTTTTCGAAAGATCCTGATCGGGCCTGAGCATCCCGATTATGCCGCCTTCTGCCAGGGGGCCGGGCACGGCACCGGATACCAGGACCAGATCATCATCGAGGCGCGCGATTTCCTGACCGCGATCGAGACCGGCGCGCCCGTCTGGCCCACCTTCGCCGACGGCCTTGCCGTGGCACAGGTGGTCGAAGCGGCGATGAAATCGGCCGGGGACAAGCGCTGGATCGCCGTCGAGACAGCCTGAGGGAGAATGCCATGACCATTCGCATCGGTAACGCACCCTGTTCCTGGGGAGTCGAATTCGCGGATGATCCGCGCAACCCGCCGTGGCGGCAGGTTCTGGCCGAATGCGCCGCCGCCGGCTATCGCGGGATCGAGCTGGGTCCGGTGGGGTACATGCCCGAGGATCCGGCGGTCTTGGGCGAGGCGCTGGCCGCCAATGGTCTGACGCTGACGGGCGGTGTCGTCTTTCGCCCGTTCCATGACCCGGACCAGTGGCTGGACGTGGTCGAAGCGGCCGAACGGACATGCCGGTCGCTGGTGTCGCACGGGGCGCGTCATCTGGTGCTGATCGATTCGATTTCGTCGCGCCGGGCGCCGACCGCTGGGCGCGCCAGTGCAGCCGAGCAGATGCAACCCGCCGAATGGGCCGCCTTCCGGGATCGCATTTCCTATATCGCGTCCACAGGCGCCGAGGTCTATGGCCTGACCGTCAGCATTCATGCCCACGCCGGCGGGTTCATCGACTTCGAGCCCGAACTGGAGCGCCTGTTGAACGAAACCGATGCGGACGTGCTGAAGATATGCCTCGACACCGGCCATCACTCTTATGCCGGCTATGATCCGGTGGCGTTCCTGAGGCGCTGGGGAAGCCGTGTCAGCTATGTCCACTTCAAGGATATCGACCCGCAGGTGAAGGCGCAGGTCGTTGCCGCCGGAACCGATTTCTATACCGCCTGCGGACAGGGCATTTTCTGCAATCTGGGGGCGGGTGACGTGGATTTCCCCGCGGTGCGCGAGGCCTTGATGCAAGCCGGTTTCGCGGGCTGGTGCACTGTCGAACAGGATTGCGACCCCACGCTCGACGTGGCGCCGCTGGACGATGCGCGGGCCAACCGGGCTTATCTGGAGCGCATCGGGTTCTGAGCCGACCGGGCAGGAACGGGACTACCCCGCAGGATCAGGAAAGGATCGAGGACATGACGAAACTTCGCTGGGGCATGATCGGCGGGGGCGAAGGCAGCCAGATCGGGCCGGCCCACCGGCTGGGCGCGAGGCTGGACGGACAGTTCGAGTTCGTCGCCGGCGCGCTGGATCACCGTCCCGAGGCCGGCCGCGCCTATGCGCAGCGGCTGGGCCTGTCTGCGGATCGCGCCTATGGTGATTGGCGCGAGATGCTGGCGGGCGAGGTGGCGCGCGACGACCGCGTCGATCTTGTTACCGTGGCCACGCCCAATTTCACACATTACGAGATTTCCAAGGCGTTCCTTGAAGCCGGCTTTCATGTGTTGTGCGAAAAGCCGATGACCATGACCGTGGCCGAGGGAGAGGATATCGTGGCCACCGCCCGCGCCACGGGCCGCATCTGCGCGGTGAATTATGGTTATACCGGTTACAGCCTGGTACGGCACATGCGCGCGATGGTGGCGCGCGGCGATCTGGGCCGCATCCGCATGGTCAAGGCCGAGTTTGCGCATGGCCACCACGCCGATGCGGCGGATGCCGACAATCCGCGGGTGCGCTGGCGCTATGATCCGCAGCAGGCCGGCGTATCTGCGCAGTTCGCAGATTGCGGCATCCACGCGCTGCACATGGCCAGCTTCGTGATCGGTCAGGAAGTCAGCCGGCTGTCCGCCGACACGGTGTCATGTATCGAAACCCGGCAGCTTGAAGACGATGCCATGGTCAACCTGCGCTTCGATGGCGGCGCGGTCGGCCGGCTGTGGACCTCTTCGATTGCATTGGGCCGCCAGCATGGGTTGACATTGCAGGTTTTCGGCGAAAAGGGCGGGCTTGCCTGGGCGCAGGAACAGCCCAACCAGCTGTCGTGGATGCCGCTGGGCGGACGACGGCAAGTGATCGAGCGGGGCGAGGCGAACCTGTCGCCCGCGGCCGATCGCACCACCCGCGTCGCCATCGGACATGCCGAAGGCATGCCGCTGGCTTTCGCCAACATCTATCTCGACCTGGCCGAGGCGATTCACGCCCGCAAGGAGGGCCGCGAGACGGATCCGGCCGCCGACCTCTATCCCCGGGCCGAGGATGGCCTGCGCTCGATGGCGGCGGTGGCCTCGGTCGCTGAAAGCGGCGCGACCGAGGGCGCCTGGGTCGACGCGCGTCCGCCGATGTTTCGCGGCGACTGAGGCGCGGACGACGCGGGCGATCTCCGGCGCGCCAGCAGGGCAGGGGCGGGGCGGTGTATGTCCGTCACGCCCCCGGCGCTGGCTCGGGGTGCAGTAGCGGGCGCAGCGAGGCGCGCTCGACAATCTCGCAAGGAAAACGCCTGATCTCGATCGAGCTGTCGGGGGCATCGATCCGTGCGCGGATCGCCGCCACGGCCTCGTCCACGATCTCGGCCAGCGGCTGGCGGATCGTGGTAAGGGCATGACGCTCCCAGGCGGCCATCGCCATATCGTTTAGCCCGAGAAACCCGATCTGGTCTGGAATTCTCAGACCGGCCTCATGGGCTGCACTCATGGCACCAAGCGCGATGACGTCGTCACCACAGAACCAAGCCTCGGCTGGATTGCGGCCGGTCAGGATCCGCGCCATCGCATCACGTCCCGCGTCGTAGGCATAAGCTGTGGCAAAGGCGCGATCGGGCGTCAGGCCGATGGCGCGCAGCCCCTCGTCCAGGCCGGCCAGGCGATCCTGGGTGGTGGCGGCCTTTTCTGGACCGCCCAGGAACCCGATACGGGTGTAGCCCCGAGCCAGCAGAGTTCGTGCAGCCATTCGTCCGGCTTCGACGTTGTCGATGCTGACCAGCGCGGTGCGCGGTTCGGTCGCTGACCAGCCGAAGGCGTGGACGATGGGCAGCCCGGCCTGCTGGAACGCGGATGCGAAGCTGGGCGGGAGGGTCGACGAGGCGACGATCACGCCGTCGACGTTGTATTGACGCAGCATCTGCAGTGAGCGGTCGGCATCTTCTTCCGTGCTGAGGTTTACCAGAAGGGTGCGCAGGCCCGCGTCCTGGATGGCGCGGGTAAAACGATCGAAGATCTCCAGAAAATAGGGGTTGGAAAAGTTGTTTGAAATCAGCCCGATCAACTTGGTCCGCCCGGTGGTCAGCGCGGCGGCCAGGGCATTGGGGCTATATCCGAGCGCCAGCGCCGCCGCCTCGACCTTGGCACGGGTGTGCGCTGAAACCGATGCCCCGTCGGTGAAGGTCCGCGACGCGGCAGATTTGGAGACCCCGGCCTTGCGGGCCACGTCCTGCAGGGTAACGGCCATGCGTCCTCTTTGGTTATGCAACACGGGGCATGAGACCGGGTCGGCGCTCGATGTGCAACAGCTTTCGACTCGAAGGGCGGCGTGAATGATGGTTTTCATATCATGGCTTGCCGTTAGGGCGTCATCCGTGGTCCGATATCGGCAAGACAAGGATCGGAGTGTGCCATGGCCCGCCGCGCCACCATCAAGGATATCGCCCGCGAGGCGGGGGTCAGCATGTCCACCGTCGACAGGGCGCTCAACGGTCGTGTCACGGTGCGCGAAGAGACGATGCGCAAGATCGCCGAGGCAGCACACCGCATTGGCTATCACGCGCGCGGGTTGTTCGATCAACGGCTGGATCTCAGTGTGCCCGAGGTCCGGCTGGGGTTTGTTCAGCTGAAGGAAAAGCAGGAATTCTATCGCAATTTTCGCCGCGAGATCGAGGCCGCGACGGCTGCGCGCTGCGATGTGCGCGCGACGGCCGTGATCCGGTTCGCACAGTCGCAATCGCCTGGAGAAATCGCGCAGTTACTGCGCGATGTCGGTGGCCAGGTCGATGCTCTGGCCGCGATCGCCGTCAACCACCGAATGCTCGACCAGGTGGTGCAGGACCTGCAGGACGCCGGGGTTCCGACGTTTTCGCTGCTTAATGATTTCGCCCAGGGAATCCGGCGCAATTACATCGGATTGAACAACATGAAAGTCGGTCGCCAGGCGGCGTGGACGATTACCCGCACCTGTTCCACACCTGGGAAGGTGGCGATCTTCGTGGGGGGCAACCGCTGGCACGGGCACGACCTGCGCGAGGTCGGGTTCCGCGCCTTCATGCGGGAAAACGCGCCCGCCTTCACCGTGCTCGATACACTGGTGAACCTCGAGACGCGGCAACTGACCTACGAGGCGACGCTGGACCTGCTGACGCGGCACCCCGATCTTTCCGGCATCTATGTCGCCGGCGGCGGCATGGAAGGCGCCATCGCCGCCCTGCGAGAGGTTCGTGCCCCCGAGGAGGTGGCGTTGGTGGTCAACGAGGTAACTACCGAAAGCCGTGCCGGGCTGCTCGACGGTTATGTTCGGATGGTGGTGTCCACCCCGTTGCGTGAATTGTGCACAGAAGTGGTCCAGTTGATGTTGCATGCGCAGGACGAAGCCTCCGATGGGACGATCGGGCAGCACTTCCTGGCTCCCCGGCTGATCCTGCCCGAGATCGTTTGATCGAGGTGCCGGCCAGATCAGAATGACGAAAAAGCGTCATTTTGCATGCGCAAAAAAACGTCATGAATGATGTAATTTACGGTCTGCCCGATTGACCGATCGGACCGGCCCCGTGCACCCTCGCACCCGAGGAGCGACGTGACCGGCAAAGGGGCGCGTCGACGGGGATCGAATGAAACGTGCATTGAACCACATGACGACGCCCGGTCTGGGGCTGGAGGCGTTCCTCGACCTCGCCACCGCGCTCGATTGTGTCGGAGTCGAGCTACGCAACGATATCGACCGTCCCCTGTTCGACGGGATGCCACCCGGCGCCGCGCGCCGCATGATCCGCGACAAGGGCTTGCGGCTGGTCGGGCTGAGCCAGGTTTATCCATTTAACGACTGGTCCGACGCGCGCGCGGCCGAGGTCGCGGCGCTGATCGACACCGCGCGGGCGGCAGGGGCCGAGACGATCAGCCTGATCCCGCGCAACGACGGCATCGGGTTGGGCAACGGCGAACGCCACGCCAACCTGCGCATCGCGCTGAAAGCGTGCAAGCCGATGCTTGAGGATGCCGGCATGGTCGCGCTGGTCGAGCCGCTGGGGTTCACGACATCGTCGTTGCGCTTCAAGGCCGATCTGGTCGAGACGATCGAGGCGTTGGACGGAACCGACCAGTTCCGCATCGTCCATGACACCTTTCACCACGCGCTGGCAGGGGGCGGGCCGATTTTCCCCGCGCAGACCGGCATCGTCCATATCTCGGGGGTTGCCGATCCGATCCGTTCGCTGGACCAGATGGAGGACGCGCATCGCGTGCTGGTCGACGAGACGGATTGTCTTGGCACCGTCGACCAGATCGCGGCGCTGATACGCGCCGGATATGACGGTCCGATCTCTTACGAATGCTTCGCGCCCGAAACCCACGCGCTGCCCGATCCAGAACGGGCGATCGGCCGCTCGTTCGACTTCATTTCCGCGCGTCTCGCCGCCCAGGCGACCTGACGCGGGGCAACCGCCCCGAAGCCGGGGGCAATCCGGTGAAGACAATGGTGTGCCGGACACCACAATTGGGAGGAAACAGATGAAGACGACACTTATCGCAGCGACGGCGCTTGCATCTCTGGTGAGCACCTCGGCCATGGCCGAGACCATCGGGGTAAGCATGGCGCGGTTCGACGACAACTTCCTGACCGTGTTGCGCAACGGCATGATCGAGACCGCCGCCGAGATGGACGATGTCGACCTGCAGGTCGAGGACGCGACCAGCGACGTCGCCAAGCAGCTCAACCAGATCAAGAACTTCATCGCCTCGGGCGTTGACGCGATGATCGTCAACCCTGTCGACACTTCTGCCACGCAGGCGATAACCAACGCAGCGCAAAGCGCGGGCGTGCCGCTGGTCTATGTCAACCGCCAGCCGGTGAACGTCGACACGCTGCCCGACAACCAGGCATTCGTCGGCTCGAACGAGGTCGAAAGCGGGACGCTGGCGGCCTTCGAGGCCTGCAAGATGTTGCGCGCGCAGGGCAAGTCGAACGGCGCCAAGGGTTATATGCTGATGGGCAAGCTGTCGAACCAGGCCGCCGTTCAGCGCAGCCAGGACGTGCGTGACATCGTCGGCATTTCAATGTGCAATTTCATCGACCTGATCGACGAACAAAGCGCCGAGTGGTCGCGCAACATGGCCCAGGACCAGATGACCAACTGGCTGTCCTCTGGCGAGGATTTCGACGTGGTCTTTTCCAACAACGACGAGATGGCCATCGGCGCGATCCAGGCCATGAAGGCGTCGGGCATCTCGATGGACGACGTGGTCGTCACCGGCGTGGACGCCACGCAGGACGCGCTGCTGTCGATGGCCGCCGGCGATCTTGACGTGACCGTGTTCCAGGATGCCGCCGGGCAGGGCTCGGGGGCGCTGGATGCCGCGCTGGCGCTGGCCAACGGAGAGGACGTGAACCAGAAGGTCTATATCCCGTTCAAGCTGGTGACGCCGGACAACATGCAGAGCTTCATGGACGAAAACTAAGACCGAAGCGCAGGCCGGCGGGCGGGCCATCGTGGCGCCGCCCGCCCGACTGGCGTAACCGGACAGGGAGGACATGACGCATGGCCGAGGCGACCCACGGGACGGGCGGGCTGAAATACGATCATTCCAAACGCAAGCGCCCGCAGGAATTCAACGTCCTGATCGCGTTGGTTCTGATCGTCGCGACATTCGAGATTCTGGGGCAGGTGCTGCCCTACATGGAAGGCCAGAGCCTGCTGTTCGACACCGGGGACCGATTCGACACGATCTTCAACGAAGCGCGGCTCCGGATCATCATTCTTCAGGTCGCGATCGTCGGTATCATCGCGCTCGGCGTGACGCAGGTCATCATCACCGGGGGGATCGACCTGAGTTCGGGCTCGGTCGTGGGTTTCACCGCCATGGTGGCGATGAGCTTCGCCCAGGTGGCCGAGGTCAACGGCATGGCCAACCCGCGCGCGATCTTCCTCGATCAAGGGTGGGTCAATCTGCCGGTGGTGGTGCCCGTTGCCGTCGGCCTGTGCGTGGGGGTGTTTGCGGGCCTGATCAACGGCTCCCTGATCGCCTATACCGGGATTCCGCCCTTCATCGCCACGCTGGGAATGATGGTTTCGGCTCGCGGCGCGGCCAGCTGGTGGACCAGGGGTCAGCCCGTGTCGTTCCCCACCGAAGGCTATGCCGCCATCGGGGCGGGTATGATGCCGGTGGTCTGGTTCCTGTTGCTGGCGGTCCTGTTCCACATCGTCATGCGGTACACCGTGTATGGCAAGCACACCTATGCCATCGGGTCGAACATCGACGCGGCGCGGATGTCCGGGATCAACGTCAAGCGGCACCTGACGCTGGTCTATTCCATCGCGGGGATGCTGGCGGCCGTCGCCGCGATCGTTCTGAGTGCGAAGAACCTGACCGCACAGGCCGGGATGGGCATCATGTACGAACTTGACGCCATAGCCATGGCGGTGATCGGGGGCGTATCGCTTCAGGGCGGCCGCGGGTCGATCATCGGAACCGTTCTGGGGGCGCTGATCTTCGGCGTCATCATCTCGGGGTTCACCTATCTCAAGCTCGACGCCTACTACCAGGAAATGGTCAAGGGCGCGATCATCGTGGGAGCCGTGGTGCTCGATCAGTGGCGCCAACGCCGAAACGCCGACCGGGTCTGAGGAGGAGACGCAAATGATCGATGCCGACATGACGAACACCGACAAGGTCATCCTCGAAACGCGGGACCTGACCAAACACTACGGCGGCGTTCATGCGCTGGAAGGGGCCGATTTCGTGCTGCACCAGGGCGAACACGTGGCGATCATGGGCGATAACGGGGCCGGCAAATCGACCTTCGTGCGCCAGATTACCGGAGTCGAGCAGCCCACCCGCGGGGAGATCATCTTTGACGGCGCGCCGGTGCAGTTCGTCGGCCCGCTCGAAGCCCGCCGCGCCGGGATCGAGGCGGTGTTCCAGACGCTGGCGCTGGCCGACCACCTCAACGTGGCCGACAACCTGTTCCTCGGGCGCGAAAAGACCAAGTGGGACTGGCTGGGTCCGTTCCGGTTCCTCGACTACAAGAGGATGCACAAGGAAACGGTTGCCGCGCTGGAGAAGACCGGCGTGAAAATTCCCAACATCCACAACACGATCCAGAACATGTCGGGCGGCCAGCGCCAATGCGTCGCCATCGCCCGGACCGCCAGCTTCCACTCCAAGCTGACGATCATGGACGAGCCGACGGCGGCGTTGGGCGTGCAGGAGACCGAGCAGGTCGAGAACATCGTGCGTACCCTGAAAGAGCAGAACGAACCTCTGATCCTGGTCAGCCACAACATGCGTCAGGTCATGGACCTTGTGGATCGCATTGTCGTGTTCCGCCGCGGTCGGATCGTCGCGAACCTCGACC
This sequence comes from Actibacterium sp., assembly GCA_016278285.1. Lineage (GTDB taxonomy): Bacteria > Pseudomonadota > Alphaproteobacteria > Rhodobacterales > Rhodobacteraceae > JADQCB01. The sequence goes on along the minus strand of JADQCD010000127.1, from coordinate 22,552 downwards.
GGGACCAGACCGACGGCCAGGACGTGGTCGCCTATATAACCGGGGCAAAGACTCAGCCCGAATACGACATCGACGGCGCCGCCTGAGGCGCCGCTGGACAGGGTCGGCCCGCGCGTGTCCCGCGTCGGCAGAACGCCGCCGGCCGCACGCGGTCGCCGGGATCTTGACAGACTTTGCCGATCAAGACGCCGCCGGCACCTGTCCCGAAATGGGCCGGACAGTAACGAAAGGACGCGACGAGATGAGATTTGGACTTCTGGGGACTGGCCGCATTGGCCGAGTGCATGCCGACGCCATCGCGGCAGTGGCCGGTGCGCGCCTTACCGCGGTGGCCGATCCGGTGCCCGAGGCGGCCAGGGCGGTGGCCGAGAATCATGACTGCGACATTCGCGATATCGATACGATCGCCCAAAGCGACGACGTCGACGCGGTCATCATCTGCACCCCGACCGACACCCATGCAGACCTGATCGAACAATTCGCCCGGGCCGGCAAAGCGATATTCTGCGAAAAGCCAATCGACCTGAGCCTTGCGCGGGTGCGCGATTGCCTGCGCGTCGTCGAGGACATGGGCGCCATGCTGATGGTCGGCTTCAACCGCCGTTTCGACCCTGATTTCCGTGCCGTTCGGGCCGCCATCGACGCCGGCCGGGTTGGCGCGGTAGAGATGGTGACGATCATCAGCCGCGATCCCGGCGCGCCGCCGGCCGAGTATATCGCCCGCTCGGGGGGTATATTCCGAGACATGACGATCCACGATTTCGATGTTGCACGCTGGTTGCTGGGCGAAGAGATCGAGACGGTGATGGCCAGCGGTTCGGTCCTGGTGGATCCCGCCATCGGCGAGCTGGGCGATTACGACAGCGCCAACCTGATCCTGCGCACGGCTTCGGGCAAGCAGGCGATCATCACCAATTCACGCCGGGCGGCCTATGGCTATGACCAGCGGGTCGAGGTGCTGGGCGCGACCGGCATGGTGGCGGCGCGCAACACCCACGAGGCCAATATCGAGTTCGCCAGCACCGAGGGCTTCGGGCGGCCGCCGCTATTGAACTTCTTCATGACGCGCTATGCCGCTGCCTATGCCAACGAGATCGCCGAATTCGTCGTCGCGGCATCCGGGGGCGGCCCGATTCCCGCCACGGGTCACGATGGGCTGATGGCGCTGGCGCTGGCCGATGCGGCCGTGCTGTCGGCGGCTGAGGGCCGTGCCGTGCGCGTCGCCGATATCCTGCGGGACGCGCCATGAAGGCTCTGGACGTCATAACCATCGGACGCGCAGGCGTGGATCTTTACGGCGCCCAGATCGGTGGCCGGCTGGAGGACATGGGCAGTTTCGAGAAATATATCGGCGGCTCGCCCACCAACATCGCCTGTGGCACCGCACGGCTTGGCCTGAAATCGGGGCTGATCACGCGGGTCGGGGATGAACATATGGGCCGCTTCATCCGCGAACAGTTGGTCCGCGAGGGCGTCGATGTGGCGGGCGTGCGCACCGATCCCGACCGGCTGACCGCGCTGGTGATCCTCGGTATTCGGGACCAGGACCGGTTTCCACTTATCTTCTATCGCGAGGATTGCGCCGACATGGCGTTGTGCGAAGGCGATATCGACGAGGATTACATCGCCTCGGCCCGCGCCGTGGTGCCGACCGGCACGCATCTGAGCCATCCGCGCACCGAAGCTGCGGTGATCCGCGCGATGGATCTGGCGCGCAAGCACGGACTGCGCACGGCACTGGACATCGATTATCGGCCAAACCTGTGGGGGGTCGCCGCCCATGGCGATGGCGAAAGCCGTTTTGTCGCAAGCGACGCGGTCACCGCAAAGCTGCAATCCACCCTGCATTATTTCGACCTGATCGTCGGCACGGAAGAGGAGTTCCATATCGCCGGCGGGACCACCGACACGCTTGCGGCGTTGCGCGCCGTGCGCGCAGTTTCGGACGCGACGCTGGTGTGCAAGCGCGGCGCCGCCGGCGCGGTCGCCTTCGAGGGCGCGATCCCCGACAACCTTGACGCGGGGCAGACCGGTCCAGGCTTCCCGATCGAGGTGTTCAACGTGTTGGGGGCGGGTGACGGCTTCATGTCAGGCCTGCTGAAGGGCTGGCTTGACGGGGCCGATTGGCCCACGGCGCTGAAATACGCCAATGCCTGCGGGGCCTTCGCCGTCAGCCGCCATGGCTGCACCCCGGCCTATCCCTCGCTGGCGGAGCTGGAATTCTTCCTCGACTGCGGCGTCCCTCGCCCCGACCTGCGCAACGATGCCACGCTGAACCAGATCCATTGGGCCACCACACGCCATGGCGACTGGTCCACGTTGCGCACCTTTGCCTTCGATCATCGCAAGCAGCTGGAAGAGATGCCGGGCTATACTCCCGAAAAGGGCGCGGCCTTCAAGGAGTTGTGCCTGGACGCGGCGCTTGCGGTGGCCGAGGGAAGGGGCGGCTATGGCATCCTTTGCGACAATCGCATCGGACGCACGGCGTTGCACCGCGCCAGCGGATCGGGGCTGTGGATCGGGCGGCCTGCGGAATGGCCGGGCGCACGGCCGATCGCGTTCGAGCCCGATCTGGGCGACGACCTGGGCGGGCTGTGCGAATGGCCGCGCGACAACGTGGTGAAGCTGCTGGTCTTTTGCCATCCCGACGACGACGCCGAAACGCGCGCGCTACAGGAACGCCGGGTCAGGCGGCTGTTCACCGCCGCGCGACGCAACGGGCTGGAATTCCTGCTCGAGGTGATTCCCTCAAAGGTCGCCGCGGTGGACGACGCCACGACTGCCACGCTGATCCAGCAATTCTATGACGCCGGCATCTATCCCGACTGGTGGAAACTGGAACCGATGACCACCGACACGGCCTGGCAACAGGCGGTGGCCGCGATCGAACGCAACGATCCCCACACCCGCGGGATCGTGGTTCTGGGGCTCGACGCCCCCGAGGCCGACCTGGCCGAAAGCTTCGCCCGCGCGGCGAAACAGCCCCTGGTGCGCGGATTCGCCGTGGGCCGCACGATTTTTGGCCACGCCGCGCGGGCCTGGATGGCCGGAGAGATCACCAACGCGGCGGCGGTGGCGCAGATGACCGACCGCTTCCGCACCTTGTGCACAATCTGGGACACGGCTCGGGAGGCCGCGATATCATGACCGACACGATCCGACTGACCGCCGCGCAGGCGCTGGTGCGCTATGTCGCGGCCCAGATGACCGAAGAGGGTGTGCCCTTCATCGCAGGCTGCTGGGCCATTTTCGGCCATGGCAACGTCGCCGGGCTTGGCGAAGCGTTGTACCCGATGCAGGACAGGCTGCCGACCTATCGCGGCCATTGCGAACAGACGATGGCCCATTGCGCCATCGCCTATGCCAAGCAATCGCGGCGCAAGCGGGCGATGGCGGTGACCTCGTCGATCGGGCCGGGGGCCACCAACATGGTGACGGCCGCCGCGCTTGCGCATGTGAACCGCTTGCCGGTGCTTCTGTTGCCCGGGGACGTGTTCGCCGATCGCGGCCCCGACCCGGTGCTGCAACAGATCGAGGCCTTTGGCGACGGCACGGTCAGCGTTAACGACACGTTCAAGACCGTCAGCCGCTATTTCGACCGGATCAGCCGGCCCGAACATCTTCTGACCGCGCTGCCGCGGGCCTTCCGCACGATGACGGACCCGGCCGATTGCGGCCCGGTCACGCTGTCGCTGTGCCAGGACGTGCAGGCCGAAGCGTATGATTATCCGGCCAGTTTCTTCGAACCCCGCGTCTGGCGGCGGCGCCGCCCGCGCCCCGACACCGCCGAACTGGCCGATGTGGCCGACAGCCTGAGAGGCGCGAAACGCCCGGTCATCGTGGCTGGCGGCGGCGTGCATTATTCCGAGGCGACCGAGGCCCTGCGCGCCTTTGTCGAGGCACACAACATCCCCGTCACAGAGACACAGGCGGGCAAATCGGCGCTGCCATGGGACCATCCGCTAAACCTGGGTCCGATCGGTGTCACCGGCGGCGAGCCTGCCAACACCATCGGCGCCGAGGCCGACCTGGTGCTGGGCGTCGGCACCCGGTTTCAGGATTTCACGACCGGGTCGTGGGGGCTGTTCGCCAACCCCGCGCGGCGGCTGGTCAGCCTCAACGTCGCGGCCTATGACGCGGGCAAACATCTGGCCGAGCCGCTGGTCTGCGATGCGAAGGTGGGGCTTGACGCATTGTCGCAGGCGTTGGACGCGCACAGGGCCCCGGGCGACATCGCCGGATTGAAGCCCGACTGGTTTGCCAAGGTCGATCCGTTGACTGCGGCGCCCGCCGACAGAAACGAGCCGCCCACAGACATGCAGGTGATCGGCGCTGTGCAGCGCGCGGCCGGCGACACGACCGTCGCCATGTGCGCCGCCGGCTCGATGCCGGGCGAGCTGCACAAACTGTGGAAGGCCGGGCGGCCGGGCAGTTATCACATGGAATACGGGTTTTCCTGCATGGGATACGAAATTCCCGGAGCGATGGGCATCAAGATGGCCCAGCCCGAGGCCGACGTGATCTGCTTCACCGGCGACGGCACCTACATGATGGCCAATTCCGAGATGGCGACAGCGGCGATGATGGGCGTCTCCTTCACCGTGGTGGTCACCGACAACCGGGGGTTCGCCTGCATCAACCGGCTTCAGGTGGGCACCGGCGGGGCCGAATTCAACAATATGCTCGACCATACGGTTCATCAGACGCCGAGTGCCATCGACTTCGCCGCCCATGCCGGCGCGATGGGGGCGACCTCGGTCAAGGTTTCCAGCATCGCCGAGTTGGAAGCGGCACTGGCCCGGCGTCACGAGGTCAAGGGCCCGTATGTTGTCGTCATCGATACCGACCCCAATGCCAGCACCCCCCATGGCGGCACCTGGTGGGAGGTCGGCGTGCCCGAGGTGTCTGACCGCGAACAGGTGCAAGAGGCCTACAAGGGCTATCTTTCCAACAAGCAGACTCAGAGGGCCGATTGATGGGTGTGAAGCTTGGGGTGTCCCTGATCGCATGGCAGAATGACGATCTGCCGGACCTGACCGCCGCGTTCACCACCGAAGACGCGATGGAGGCCGCGGCGCGCATCGGCTATTCCGGGGTCGAGCGCGGGCGGCGCATGCCGGCCGACACCGAGGGGCTGCGCCGCTACCTCGATCGCTATGGCCTTTCGCTGTGCGGCGGTTGGTGTTCGGGCAGTCTGATGACCGCCACACTCGCCGAGGAAAAGGCCAACGTTCGCGGCCAGGTCGAGCAGTTCGCCGCGCTGACGGCGCCTTGCATCGTCTATGCAGAGTGCTCGAACACCGTGCAGGGGGATTCGACGATCCCCGTAAACGCGCGCCCCAAGCTGACGCGGGAGGAGGTGCAGACCTATGCCGGAAAGCTGTCGGAACTGGCCAAGTGGATGGCCGACAAGGGCCTGACCCTGTCCTATCACCACCACATGGGCTCGATGATCGAGGATGCCGAAGACATCGACTGGCTGATGGAGGGCTCGGCCCCCGAGGTCACGTTGCTGTTCGACACAGGGCATCTGCTGTTCGGCGGGGCCGATCCGCTGGCCGTGCTCGACAAGTGGGGCGACCGCATCCATCACGTCCATTTCAAGGATGTGCGTGCCGACGTGATGGCCCGGGTCCGGGCCGAGGATCTCAGCTTTCTCGACGGGGTGCGCGCGGGTGTCTTCTCGGTGCCCGGTGACCCCGAGGGCTGCATCGATTTCCAGGCGATCACTGACCGCCTGAAGGCGGTGGATTATGACGGCTGGATCGTCGTCGAGGCTGAACAGGACCCCGCGAAGGCGCCCCCGGATGACTACTCCAGACTGGGTCACGACCATATCGTAAGGATCTGCGACCGCTCCGGGCTGGTCATCGACAGCTAGGTTTCACCGGCCCCTGCGGGTCGACACCGTCCCCATGAGAACGAGGAGAAAATCATGGTAGACAGAGAACTCGGGTACGTTGGCTATTTCGATCGCGAATCCTGCGATCTGAACGAGTTCAAGGTGTTGACGTCGCAGAACCTGACCATCGACACGGTGCCCCATGCCAGCGGGATCGTGCACAACGTGCCCGTCTACGACATGGCGGCGCTGCGCCCCGCGCTGGACGACGCGGCGCGCCGTCGCGCGCTGCTGGCCGAGTGGGGCCATGTGCTGCGCGCTTCGGCCGGGGTGATCGCGCTGAAAAGCGCCTATGCCGATACCTCCGTGGTCGACCGGGCCAGCGACATCTTCCGCGATATCATCGCGGCCGAGCGCGCCAGCGCGGCGGGCAAGGGCGACCACTTCGCCGCCGCGGGGGCAAATGACCGGATCTGGAACGCGCTGCAAAAGCAATGCCTGCGCGACCCCGAAGGCTTTGCCCTGTACTTCGGCAACACGTCGGTGGCGGCGGCGTCCGAGGCGTGGCTGGGACCGAATTACCAGGTGACCGCGCAGGTCAACCAGGTGCGCCCCGGCGGCAAGGCGCAGACCGCGCATTGCGATTATCACCTGGGGTTCATGAGCGCCGAGCAAAGCGCCCGCTATCCCGCCCACGCCCACGAGGTGACGGCGACCCTGACGCTGCAAGGCGCGGTGGCCCATGTCGACATGCCGGTCGAGTCGGGACCGACCAAACTGTTACCGTTCTCGCAAGCCTTTGGGCCGGGCTATCTGGCGTTTCATGATCCGGCATTCCGCGATCATTTCGAGACCGCGCATGTGCAACTGCCCCTTGAAAAGGGCGACGCGGTCTTCTTCAACCCCGCGATGTTTCACGCCGCGGGCGAGAACCGCAGCGCCGATGTCGAGCGGATGGTGAACCTTCTGCAGATCTCGTCGGCGTTTGGACGCTCGCTGGAAGCGGTTGATCGCCGTGCCATGTCCGAGGCGCTGTTTCCATCCCTGGTGCGGCTGAAACAATCCGGCGCGCTGAGCGCGGCCCAGATTGACGCGGCGATCGCCGCCTGTGCCGAGGGGTATCCGTTCCCCACCAACCTCGACACCGACCCGCCCATCGGCGGGCTTGCGCCGGACAGCCAGGCCGATCTGATGCGCAAGGCCGTAGCCGAGAGCTGGACGCGCGACGACCTTGCCCGCACGCTGGCCGACCAACGCACCCGTCAGGCGGCCTGAGCGATGTTCAACCTGCGTCACCCCTTCTTCCGGCCGCTTGCCGTGCGTGTTCTTACAACAGGGGTGGCGTCCGGCTGGGCTCTGGCCGAACTGGCGATGGGCAATCCCGGCTGGGCCCTGATCTTCGGCGCGATCGGGGCCTGGTGCGCCTATGAATTCTTCGTGGTCTTCGATCCCGTTAATTACAAGGAAGATGATGATGCCTGACCTTCTCTGCAAACCTTTCGGGACCCGTGGCAAGGTTCACCAGATCACCCCCGAAAGTGCCGGCTGGCGTTATGTAGGGTTTTCGCTGTACCGATTGCGACCCGGCGAGGCTGCGGCCGAGCCGACCGGCGCGCGCGAGGTCATCCTGGTGATGGTCGAGGGCAAGGCGCGGATCAGCGCCGCCGGCCAGGATTGGGGCGTTCTGGGCGACCGGATGAACGTGTTCGAGAAGACGCCGCCGCACTGCCTGTATGTGCCTAATGACCACGACTGGTCGCTGGTGGCCGAAACCGACTGCATCGTGGCAGTGTGTTCCGCCCCCGGTCGGGGCGGCCATCCACCCCGCCGGATCGGACCCGACGGGATCATGCTGACCGAACGCGGCACCGGCGTGAACACCCGCCATATCAATAACATTGCGATGGAGGCCGAGGATTTCGCCGACAGCCTTCTGGTGACCGAGGTCTTCACGCCGGACGGGCACTGGTCGTCCTATCCCAGTCATCGCCATGACGAGGATGATTTTCCCCGCATCACGTATCTTGAAGAGACATACTATCACCGGCTGAACCCGGCCCAGGGCTTCGGGTTTCAACGGGTCTATACCGAGGACGGCACGCTGGACGAACCCATGGCCGTCAAGGATGGCGACGTGGTGCTGGTACCGCGCGGCCACCATCCCTGTGGCGCCCCGTATGGATTCGAAATGTATTATCTCAACGTCATGGCCGGACCGCGCCGCAACTGGCGTTTTAAACCGGACCCGGCGGTGCAGTGGATCATGGATCGGGACGGCTGATCGGCGTTCGGTCGGGCGCGTGGCGCGTCCGACCACTCCTTGATAATCAGGGTTGCGTCGAAGACCCGAAATGCGACCTGCCTGCCGATGTCATCCCCACGCTCAAGGTCCTGATCACGGCATCGGCCCAGCTGTAGGCAGAGATCGCCACGCGTGATACCGAGATCGCCCGTCGCGCCAAGGAGAACGAGGAAGGCGCCGCCGGCGGCGCGAACCCCACGGCGAAAGCGATGAGCGCCCACAGCAAACTCTGGGCTGGTCGTCCCACGCTTGCTTCGTGCTTTGCCAGAACGCCGTTGCGAAGCAGGCACCGCAGGAACGTCTCGGATTGCGCGCGGATCTCGGTTGCCACGAAGATGGCCAGGGCAAATGCCAGACGGGCCTGAACACCTGCGTCATTGCGCCGTCACCCTCAGGACGAGTTTCCCCGAAACCTCTCCCGCCTCCACCCGTTCATGCGCATGCCGCACCTCGGACAGCGGCAGCACCTCGGCCACCACCGGGGCTATCCGGCCCTCGGCCAGCATGGCGAAGAGCGTCGCCAGATCCTCGCGGAACCAGTCGGGGTGTCTCCGCCGCATCGCGCCGATGGAGTAGAAGGCGGTGGCGTGCCCGTTCGGAAGCCAGTCCCAGAGCGTCAGCTTCACGAAATCCATCGGGATCGAGCCGCCGCGTCCCAGCACCTCGTTCTGGAAACCGAAGGCGACCAGCATCCCGCCCGGCTTCAGCGCATGAAGCGAGCGCGACAGGCTCTCGCCGCCGAGCGGGTCGAACACGACATCGACGCCGCCGCCCGTCGCCTCGATCAGCGCCGCCTCGGGGGCATCGGCGTCGATCGGCGTGGCGCCGAGGTTGCGGATCAGGTCATGCTTGGCGGCAACGTCGGTGCCGAAGGCCGCGATCCCCGCATCGCGCGCCAGTTGCAGCATTGCGGTGCCCACCGCGCCGCCCGCGCCATGGATCAGCAGGCTCTGGCCCGCCTGCATCTTCGCTACGCGAGTCAGCATTTGCCAGGGTGTCACCGCCGACAGGATCATGCCGAGCGCATCGACATCCGACACGCCTTCGGGCACGGGCGTCAGGCGATCCTCGGGCAGGCAGATGTATTCTGCGTAGGCGCCGATGGTGGTCAGGTCGGCGACACGGTCGCCGGGCCGGAAGCGGGTCGTGCCGGAGTCCGTTACTTCGACGATCCCCACCATGTCGTAGCCGGGGGTGAAGGGCGGCTTTTCCTTCACGTCCGGGTACATCCCCTTGCGGATCATCACGTCGGTGAAGGCCGCACTTGTCACCCGCACGCGCACCCGTACTTTGCCCGCTTTGGGTTCAGGCAGGTCGGCGACGGTTTCCAGCTCAAGGTTTTCTGGGCCCCCGAAGGCCTGCAGCGTGACTCGGGTATAGGGCATGGGGGTACTCCTTGAAGAATCAGGCGATGGGGATCCCGGTGGTGAACGCGTCAAAGACGCGGCTCAGGTCGGCGTCATGGCCGAGCCGGATATGCCCGCCGTCGGGATAGACGATGAGGCGCGCGCCGGGAATTCGGTCGGCCTGACGGGCGGCCGCAGCCTCGCCGGGACGGGCGCTGCCGAGATGGCCGAAGCGCGACGGCGTAACAATCCGCAAGCCGCTCGGGCGCAGCCCGGCGGCTAACAGGAGCCCCTGATCGAATCCGCCGCCGGTTCCGTGGATCATCATCAGGGGCGGGTCTTCGCCCGCCACCGCGTATTCCGGCGGCCCGCGCTTGTCTGAATCAGGGTGCCCTTTTTCGAATGATCTGCTGTCGGACTGCCTGCGCGTCTCTCGAAACGTGCCCGCCGTATGGCTGTCACCGGCCAGTATCAGCCTGCCCGGACCCACGGGAAAGGCGCGTCCGGTCGTCATGCCGGCGCCGACACCAGGTGCGGCGCCGGCCTTTCTGTCCAGGCGGCGACCCTTTCCCAGTCTCGTTTGTCGCCCACCGGTGATTTCACGGGACTGACAGCGAAGCGGTCGTGGAAGGACAGGCGCGCGGGGTCGATCATGCCTTCGAAGAAGGCTTCGTCGGCAGGCGCGACCAGATCGCGCGCCTTCGCCGTGTATTTCGCCCGCTCGGTCGCGGTGGCAGGATCGTTGTCGACGGCCAGCATGTGCATCGTGAAATACGCCACAGGCATGGCGAACAGTGCGTTGCGATTTGCCGAAAGGAAGTCCGTCATCTCGCGTGGCCGAGACCCATAACGCACCGCGCTGCCCAGAACGGCGCCGGAAAACCTCAGGGCCTGTTCCCTCGGTCACGGCCCGCGTGTCGGCCGAAAGGCTTGCCTTGCACAAGTGCCGGGCGATCTTGTCCGCCACCTCGGCGGTTGACCCGGTGCGGGTTGCATGCACGACGAGGATGCTGTCGGTCATCGGGGCGTCTTCCTGGCAAGCGGAGGTGATGAGCACGGGTGCGGGCCGCCACGTTGTGGCCTTGAGGCCCTTCGGGATCGCGGCGACACCGGCCAGAGCGACGAGAAATCGGCGGCGCCTGACCAAAGGCGTCAGGGGACCCCATGGACAACATCCTGGCGGCCTTCGCGCGATAAACCTGAACGTTGGGCAGCGGAAAGAATTTGCAGGCGATGCTCATGGCGGATCCTCCGGTAATCTCCCCATTTTCAATGGGGTACGTCCGCAGCACTTGCGCGGTCTTTTTCAGTTTCATGGCGGGTGTAATGCCGGCTACGCCCATGTTGGGGCGGTCGGTGTCGCAAGTCCATAGTCCTTGCCTGGCCTGATCCCTGGCCTTCTCGATGTTCTTGATCTGTTGGTCCAGCCTTTCGTGCCGGACCGTCCTGTGGTAGCGCTCGACATAAGCGTTCTGCCAGGGCCGGTTGTCGGCTTCCCGATCAGGGGTGCGGTGCCGAAGACCCGAAGGACCGCGGCCACGCCCGCAACATGACGGATGCCGCGCTGCGGGATGCATGCTCGGTCCTCAGGCCTTCAGCACATCACATGGCTTACTGCCCGGGCGGGTCGGATCTGGCTTCGGGGATTTTCGTCGGGGCGCGGTCAACCGTCAGGCGACCGTCCTGGAACTCTATCTCCAGCCCCTGGGCGGTTTCGGCCTCGGCCCTGGTGGTGACGACCTGTCCACCCCCGCGCACCACTGCGTAGCCACGTTTCAGCGTCTCGGTGTAGCCGAGACTTTGACGCATCCTCTCCAGCCCGTCGATCCGCTTGCGCCAGGCATCGGTCTGCACCGAACCGGCGCGGGACAGACGCGCGAGCACAGCGTCCAGCTCACGCCTCTTGCGGGCGATGTCGCGTTGCAGCGTGTCGGGCGTCAGCCGCGCGGTGCGATCGCCAAGGCGGATTCGCGCCTCGGATGTCAGACGACGCAGCGCCGCGGGACGCAGCGAACCACTGACCTGCGAGAGTTTGACACGCCGACCCTGTGCCGCGGCCACCAGCGCCGGGCCCAGCCGGTCGCCGGTGTAATCCAGCCGCTGGCGCGCCGATTCGACCAGTTGCGCGGGGCGTGGTAGCGCCCGGGCCAAATCCTTCATGCGCTGGCCGCGCAGCGCGACGCCCCGGGTCAGCGCATGGGTCAGCCGGGCGCCCTGCCCGTCGGTCCAGGCCAGAAGCTCCATGCGAACCGGCACCGCCAGTTCGGCCGCGGCGGTGGGTGTCGGCGCGCGCCGGTCGGCGGCATGGTCGATCAGCGTGGTATCGGTCTCATGCCCCACGGCCGAGATCAGCGGTATCCGCGAGGCCGCAGCGGCACGCACCACGATTTCCTCGTTGAAACCCCACAGATCCTCGATCGAGCCGCCGCCGCGCGCCACGATCAACAGATCTGGCCGGGGCAGCGCCCCGCCCGGTGTCAGGCGGTTGAACCCCTCGATCGCGCGGGCAACCTCGGACGCGCATTTCTCGCCCTGCACGGCGACCGGCCAGATCAGCACCTTGCGCGGGAACCGGTCGCGCAGCCGGTGCAGGATGTCGCGGATCACCGCGCCCGAGGGCGATGTGATGACGCCGATCACCTCGGGCAGATAGGGCAGTGGCTGCTTTCGTTCGGCCGCGAACAGCCCTTCGGCCTCAAGTGCCTTCTTGCGTTTTTCCAGCATCGCCATCAGTGCGCCCATGCCGGCGGGCGCGATGTGCTCGATCACGATCTGGTATTTCGATTGGCCGGGAAAGGTCGTGAGTCGCCCGATGGCGACCACCTCCAGCCCCTCTTCGGGCTGGGTGGCCAGACGCGCGGCCACCCCCTTCCAGATCACGCCGGACAGCACCGCGCGGTCGTCCTTGAGGTCAAGATAGACATGCCCCGATCGTGGCCGGCTGACGCGGCCGATCTCGCCGCGGATACGGACATGGCCGAACTCGCCCTCGATCATCTTTTTCACTGCGCCGGAGATTTCCGAGACGGTGAATTCCGGGGCGTTCGTGCCGGGGGCCGGGGCGTCGAAAAGATCGGACATCGGTGCTCGCTTGTCTTGGGTCCGGCGGCAGCTTAGAACGCGGCAAGGCGGACTCCAATAGCGGGGGCACAGATGAACATCCTGATTCTGGGCGGCGGGGGGCGCGAACACGCGCTGGCCTGGGCGATCCAGCAGAACCCGAAATGCGACCGCCTGATCGTGGCCCCCGGCAATGCAGGTATCGCCCGGATCGCCGAGTGCGCCACGCTGAACATCGAGGACGGCGGAGCCGTGGCCACCTTTGCCGAGGAGAATGCCATCGGATTCGTCGTGATCGGCCCCGAGGCGCCCCTGGCCGCAGGTGTGGCCGACGACCTGCGCGCCGCCGGTATCGCGGTATTCGGCCCGGACAAGGCAGCGGCGGCGCTGGAGACCAGCAAGACCTTTACCAAGGAAGTCTGCGACGCCTGCGGCGCCCCCACCGCCGCCTGGGCCCGGTTCGACGCCGCCGCGCCGGCAAAGGATTACGTCCGCGCCCACGGCGCCCCGATCGTGGTCAAGGCCGACGGGTTGGCCGCCGGAAAAGGCGTGATCGTGGCGATGGAACCGGACACGGCGCTGGCCGCCATCGACGACATGTTCGGCGGCGAGTTTGGCGCGGCGGGCGCCGAGGTGGTCATCGAGGAGTTCATGGAGGGCGAGGAAGCCTCGTTTTTCGTGCTTTGTGATGGCGAAAACGTGCTGCCCTTCGGCACGGCGCAGGACCACAAGCGCGTGGGCGAGGGCGACACCGGCCCGAATACCGGCGGCATGGGCGCCTATTCGCCGGCGCCGGTGATGACCGAGACGGTGATCGACCGGGCGATGGTCGAAATCATCCGCCCGACCGTGGCCGAGATGGCGAAACGCGGAACCCCCTATCAGGGGGTTCTTTATGCCGGATTGATGATCCGCGACGGCCAGCCCAGGCTGGTGGAATACAATGCACGCTTTGGCGATCCGGAATGCCAGGTTCTGATGATGCGCCTGGGCGCACAGGCGCTGGACCTGCTGCTGGCCTGTGCCGAGGGCCGCCTGCAGCAGGCGCGCGTCAACTGGGCCGAAGACCATGCCATGACCGTGGTAATGGCCGCGAAAGGTTATCCCCGGGCCTACGAGAAGGGCACGGTGATTAACGGGCTGGATTCGCTACCCGAGGATTCCGCGCGCATGGTTTTCCATGCCGGAACGCGCGCCACGGACGGCAAGATAACCGCGGTGGGCGGCCGGGTTCTGAACGTCACCGCGCGGGGCGCGAGCCTGCAACAGGCACGCGACAGAGCCTATGAGATGGTCGGCCAGATAGATTGGCCCGGCGGGTTCCATCGTCGCGATATCGGCTGGCGGGCGCTTTAGGCCCCGTTGCAAACATCCAGCACGTCCCGGCCAGCTGGGGGCCAGCCCCCAGACCCCCGGAGTATTTTCGACAAGGCGAAGGAAGGGGCGCTCGATCCTGGGAGGGCAAAGGGGCGCACTGACCCGACGGGATCAACTGCCTTCCCACCCAATGATATTGCACCCGTTTCACCGGACACGCGGGCGCCTGCGGAATACGGTCTTCACAAGGCGCTCTGCAACAGGCGGAAGCGATCAAGTGAGACGGGCGTTCTGGCCCGGATCATGGCCGGCCTGGCTGCCGAGCAGGGCGAAGACAAGACCGTGATGATCGACGCCACCTGTCTGGAATCGCATCGGATAGTGCCCAGAATCGGCCTGAAAGGGGGACGGAGCCGTGGATGCCTGATCGGGCGGACAAGAGACGGCATGAACACCGGGTTGCGTGCCATCCGTGACATCCCTGCTGTCCGATATGGACCTGCGGCGCCGTGAAACCGAGCGATCCGGCCAGCGCGGGCTGGCCGGCCCCGGCCCGGTCCGGACCGATCGGCGCGCCCGCACTTTCGACCGCCGCACCCGTCCGAAGGCCAGCGCCGGGCAGGTCATCGCGTGACTTGCTTGAGGTCGGGCGCCGTGTCGCGCGCGCGGGCAACGTGATCGCGGGCGACCGACATGGATTTGAGGATCGCATGGACCGTGTCGCCCGGTTGCAGGTGCAATTGTTCGGCGGCGCGGCGGGTGATGCGGGCAAGGATTTCGTGGTCGCCGACCGTCACATGCACCATCACGCCCGGTCCCACGCCCGGCACGACCCGGGTCACGCGACCGGCGAGGATGTTCTGCGCCGAAAGCCCTTCGGGGCGCGCGCGCGACAGGATGACCTCGTGCGCCATGACCCGCACATGCACGCGCGTGCCCGGCGCGCCCTCGACCGTGGGCAGGAACAGGGGGCCGGTCGCCGCGTCGAGGCGGGTCAGCCCGTCGGGGAGATGCTCGGCCACCGTCGCGGGCAGCATCGCCGCCACTTCGCGGATGCCCATGGCACGCAGCGCGTCGGGGTCGGCCATCACCTGCGCCGTGCTGCCCGCGCGCACGACGCTCCCTTTCTCGATCACCACCATCCGGTCGGCCAGAAGCTGGGCCTCGTTCACGTCATGCGTGACCAGGACCACCGGCATCTTCAGATGCGCGCGCAGCGCGATGATCTCGGCATGGAGCTTTTCGCGGGTGGCGCGGTCCACCGCCGAAAAGGGTTCATCCAGCAACAGCACCTGCGGACGGCGCGCGAGCGCCCGTGCCACCGCGACACGCTGCTGCTGACCGCCCGAGAGCTGCGCGGGCATGCGGTCGGATAACCCGTGCAGGTTGACGAGATCGAGGAGGCGCTCGGCCTCCCTCGGGTCGGCGCGGTCCATCGCTGCCATGACATTCTGCGCCGCCGTCATGTGCGGAAAAAGCGCGTAATTCTGGAACACGATGCCCAGTCGGCGGCGATGCGGCGCGAGATCCACCTGCGCGACCGTGTCGAGCCAGCGGGTGCCGTTTACCGTCACACGCCCCCTGACGGGTCGCCAGAGCCCCGCGATGGTCCTGAGCAGCGTCGTCTTGCCCGACCCGGAATGGCCCACCAGTGCCAGCACCTCCCCCGGCTCCACCCGGAACGCGACATCCAGCGGGATCGGAGACCGGGCCTCCGCCATCACGTCCAAAGCCATCAGGACAACCCCCGCCCCAGGCGCGCCGACAGCCAGAATGTCACCGCAATAGTGAAAAGCGAGATTGTCACCAACACCGCCGACATGATCGCCGCCGACTGCCCGTCGAAGGCCTGCACCCGGTCATAGATCGAAATGGCGATGGTCCTGGTCTCGCCGGGAATCGAGCCGCCGACCATCAGCACGATGCCAAACTCGCCCAGCGTATGCGCGAAGGTCAGCACCATGGCGGTCATCAGCCCCGGCCAGGCCAGCGGCAGCTCGACCTTCCACAAGGACCGCAAGGGCGACATTCCGCAACAGGCGGCCGCTTCGCGGAGCTCGGCCGGGACCGCTTCGAATCCGCGCTGTGCGGGCTGGATTGCAAACGGCAGGTTGAAGATGATCGAGGCGAGCACCAGCCCCTCGAAGCTGAACACGAGCTGGTGGCCGAACAGGCTTTGCCACAGATCGCCCACCGGGGAGTTCCGGCCGAAAGCGACCAGCAGGCAGAAGCCGAAGACCGTAGGCGGCAGCACCAGTGGCAGCATCACCACCGCCTCGACCAACCCCTTCGAGCGGAACTGGCGATAGGCCAGAAATCGGCCCATGACGATTCCGACCGGCAGAAGGAACAAGACGGTCCATCCCGCCAGCCGCAGCGAGAGCCATAGCGCGGTCCAGTCCATACGGTCACTCGTCCGCGGGCAAGACGAAGCCGTAGCGCTTCATGATCGCGCGCGCTGCCGGTTCGCTCATGTAGGCATAGAATGCCTCGGCCACGTCGCCCGCCTCGTCCAGCAAGACCATGCGCTGACGCAAGGGGTCATGCCAGTCTTCGGGGATCAGGGCATAGGTGCCGCGCGGGGCGACCTTGGGGGCAAGCGCCAGCGAATAGGCGATGATGCCGCCGGTGGCATTTCCCGATAGTGCGAATTGCGCCGCCTGGCTGACATTTTCCCCCAGCACGAGTACAGGCTGCAGATCGTCCCAGATGCCTCTGGTCTTCAGCGCCTCCATCGCCCGCATGCCATAGGGGGCGTGATCTGGATTGGCGATGGCGAAGCGGGTGATCTGCCCCGCCTTCAACAACTCGGCCAGATTGTCCAGTTCGGTGTCCGGCGTAAGGGGCGATTCATGCGGCGCGACGATCACCACGCGCCCGAGCGCATAGAGATCGCCCGCGTCGCGGGTGAAGCCGTCTCGGTGCAGTTCTTCGATGAAACGCTCGTCGGCCGCCATGAAGATCTGGAAGGGCGCGCCTTCGCGGATCTGGCGCGCGAAGTTACCGGTCGAGCCGAAGGAAAGCCGCACGTCCATCCCGGTTTCGGCGCGGAACGCCGCTGCGATCTCGGTCATCGCGAATTGCAGGTCCGAGGCGGCGGCGATAATCGGCGCATCGTCCCGCGCGGACGCGGATCCTGTTGCGAGGGCGAGCGCTGCGACCGCCGCGAGAAGCGACCGCCGGGCGATGGAAACGGGCATGCTGACTTTCCGACACAATATGGTTCGGCAAACATATCGCCAGAAGATCGCGGCCGGGGCAAGCGTTATTTTTCCCGGAAGATATCGCTCAAGACGTCGCGCAGCGCATCCAGCCGCGTCGATCCCGGCAGCCGAACCTTCGGGTTACGGTCCTGCGTTTGCCCGGATCCGAACGACGTCCGGATTGCAGGCCCGGGGAGGTCGTGTCAGCTTGCGCAGTCGCGGCATCGCATGACGGTCGGTTCGAGTTCCAGCCGGGGCATGCCGATGAACCCGCCGCAATCTTCGCACCAGCCGAACTCGCCGGCCTGTATTCGCCGGATGGCGGCCTCAAGCGCGCGGATACGTCCATGCCGGCGTGCTTCCTGAGCCGCCGCCATGGCCTGTTGCTGCATCGCGTCCATCCGGCTCAGGCGGCCGACGCTTTGCTGGTCCAGTTCGACCGGCCTGCGGCCCTCCGACGTGGCGTCAGAGGCCTGTCTCAGGGCGTCGAGCTCCTCCCGAAGATGCCGAAGGAAACGGGCTCTCACCTGCTCTGACGTCGGCTCGGGCATTGCTTCACCTCATCAGAATGACAGGAACCCTGCAAGAGCGGACCATTTCGGTCGTGGTCGAGCCGATCACCAGGCTGCGGATGCGGCTGTGGCCATAGGCGCCCATGACGACCATGCCGAAACCTTCTTCCTCAACCAGCTTGCCCAGCTCGGTTTCCGGCTGGCCGGCGACGATGCGTGTCTGGGCGTCGATGCCTGCCGCCTGCAACAGCGCCTTCGCATCTGCGAGGCCCTTCTTGATCTCGGGCGTCTCGCTGCCGACGGTCACGACGGTGATGGCCAGCCCGGCGAAGAGCGGGCTGCGTGCGATGTGGTCCACAGCCTTCTTCGCGGACGCTCCGCCGTCATAGGCCACCAGCACATTGCCGATGGGCTTGAAGGCGCGGGACGCGACGAAGATGGGCCGATGCGCTGCGCGCACGATCTGTTCGAGATTCGAGCCCAGATGCCCCTTGGCGAAATCCGCGGCCTCGCCGCGCTTGCCGATGACGATCACGCGAGCCTCACCCTCGATCTCGCCGATGGCCTCGACGATATCGCCATGACGCAGACGCGTGGTGATCTCGGTCACGCCGTTCTGATCGAGGATGGCGCGCGCGTCCTCGAGGATCGCGCGGCCCCGGTGGCTGACAAGCTTGGCGCGCTGCGCGTCCAGTACAGCCAGTTCATCCATCAGTCTTGTCCGCGCCCCAAGCCGGATCGCGCCGGAGAGGTCGGTCTTCTCCGGCGCCTCGCGCCGGCCCAGCACATGGATCAGTTCGACGGGCGCTTGCGTCCGTTGCGCGATCCAGGCGGCGTGATGGCAGACGCTTTCCGAATAGATTGAACCATCCACCAGGGCGATGATCTTGTCTGTCATGGTCTCTCCTCCCTCAATGCGCCATCAGCCTGTCCATGGCCCCGGGCTTGTCGTGGATGGCCAGCCGGTCGACGAGCGTTTCGGTCGCCGCATTCATGCCGACGACCTCGACCTCGGCCCCATCGCGGCGGAACTTGAGGATCGCCATGTCCAGCGCCTGTACCGAGCTGATATCCCAGATATGCGCGGCGCTCACGTCGATCACGACGCGCTCGGGCGCCTCCTTGAAGTCAAAGGCGTCCATGAAGTCCTCGACCGATCCATAGAACAGCTGCCCTTGTACCCGGTAGGTCCGCACGCGCCCGTCGTCGCTGATCTGGGAAGTGACGCGGAACAGCTGCGCGATCTTGCCGGCGAAGAAGATGCCCGACAGCAGCACGCCCACCAGCACACCGATGGCGAGATTGTGTGTGTAAACCACGGTAACCACCGTCGCGATCATCACGATCGAGGAGGAGCGCGGATGCACCGCGAGGTTCCTGATCGACGACCACGAGAAGGTGCCGATCGAGACCATGATCATGATCGCCACCAGCGCCGGCATCGGGATGATGCTGACGAGGTCGCCCAGACCGACGACCAGGATCAGCAGGAACACGCCCGCCACGAAGCACGACAGCCGCCCGCGCCCGCCGGACTTCACGTTGATGATCGACTGGCCGATCATGGCACAGCCCGCCATCCCGCCGATTAAGCCGGTGGCGGTGTTGGCCAGGCCCTGGCCCACGCATTCCTGGTTCCGGTTCGATTTCGTGTCGGTCAGGTCGTCGACTATGTTCTGCGTCATCAGGCTTTCCAGCAACCCCACGACCGCCACGGCGACCGAATAAGGCAGGATGATCTGAAGCGTCTGGAGGTTCAGCGGGATGTCGGGGATCAGAAACACGGGCAGCGTGTCGGGCAGGGCGCCCATGTCGCCCACGGTCCGCACATCGAGCCCCAGCGCGACAGTGAGCCCTGTCAGCACGACAATGGTGACGAGCGGTGATGGCACCGCTGTCGTGAGAAGCGGAAACAGGTAGATGATCGCCAGCCCCGCCGCCACGAGCGCATAGGTGATCCAGGTTACCTCGCGCGGATCGAGTTCGGGAAGCTGCGCCATGAAGATCAGGATGGCGAGCGCATTGACGAAGCCCGTCATCACAGATTTCGACACGTAGCGCATCACGAAACCCAGCCGCAGCCCCCCGGCACCGATCTGCAAGAGACCGGCCAGCACGGTGGCAGCCAGAAGATATTGCAGCCCATGGTCGCGCACCAGCGTCACCATCAGGACCGCTGTCGCGGCGGTCGCGGCCGATATCATGCCGGGGCGCCCCCCGGTGATCGCGGTGATAACGGCGATGGAGAAGCTGGCATAGAGCCCCACCTTCGGGTCGACGCCCGCAATGATGGAAAACGCGATGGCCTCAGGGATGAGCGCCAGCGCCACGACGAGCCCGGCGAGCAGGTCGCCGCGAATGTTGCCGAGCCACTGGGCGCGGTAAACGTCGAGTGAGATCATTTAAATTCTGTCCGATACCGGTCCTGCGGCTTGCGCGAGATCGGCGTGCAAGTGCACCATTTTCCATGGTTGTCCGGCGGATCGGCGGCCGGAAGAGCCACCCGGAATCTCTTCCGGGTCCAGGTTCGCTGCGGTGCCGCATAAGGGTTTGTTCGTCGAAGCGCAACAAGAATGACCGATTGCGCGCGAAAACCCCAGAGTGTCGGAAAGCGGATAATCCTCGGATCACGGGTCGGAAGGAGCGAGCATGTGCGGGTGAATGCCGGTGATCCATCCGCGGCCCGAGGTCTTCGGTGGGATCGTCGAGGCTGACAACGCCAGCGTCATCAAAGCCTATGAAGGCAATTTCGCCAAGCTGGAGCGGGAGAAGCTGCCGCTGACCGAAAAGCGGCTCGAATCGTACCGCCGAAGGGCAGGCTGGAGGAGTTTATCGAACCGGCGCTTGAGTTTTTAGAAAGCCCTTGGAAACTATACGAAAATGGCAGATTGGCCTTCAAGAGAACAGTGCTTGGACTGGCTTTCGCAGAGCCTCGGCATTACAGCCGCGATAATGGCTATCGAACCGCTATAATCACCTTTCCATTCAAGGTGTTAGCGGACATTTCACCCAAAAAGTGCGGGATGGTGGAGCCTAGGGGAGTCGAACCCCTGACCTCTTGCATGCCATGCAAGCGCTCTCCCAACTGAGCTAAGGCCCCAACCGATGCGGCAGGCCTGAAAGCCTGCCCGCGTGTCTGTATGGAATCACCGGGTCGAGTTCAAGTGAAAAATCCCGGTCCGGATGTTCAACTGTCCTCGTCTTCGGAGGACACGTCGGCGATGTCGTCAAGCGACACGTTGTCGTCATCCTCGTCATCTTCAAGAACGTCGTCGCCGAGATCGACTTCGGTATCGTCGTCGTCAAGCACGACCTCGGAGCCTTCGGTTGTTTCCTTGGTGTCGCTGGTCGCGCTTTTGGCATCCGACTTGTCGGCCACCAGTGTCCGCCCCTTGCCGCTGGTCAGGCTCTCGAGCGAGAAGCTATGCCCGCAGGAAGGGCATGTCATCGGATTACGCTGAAGGTCGTAAAAGCGGGTCGAGCAGTTCGGGCAGACGCGCTTGACGCCCCATTCGTCCTTGGGCATGGGATTCCCCTCGATCGTCATTGGCTGTTCAGAGTCGCAGCCAACTGCCACAAGTCCATGGGGCTGTCAAAGCCCTTTTGTTCCGGTGCGGAGGATGGTTTCGATTTGTGGCTGCGCAGGTCCGTGCCCGCTGTTAAAGTCCAGCCCATGAGCCGCGACACCCCGTCCAGCACCAGATTGCCCGGCGCGCCGGGAATCGCGGTGGCGCTGCGCCGGTCGGCGCGTGCCCGGCGCTATTCGCTGCGGATCTCGCAGCTTGACGGCAAGGTGACGTTGACGCTTCCGCTCCGCGCGTCGCTGAAGGAAGGGCTGTCCTTTCTGCACGAAAGGGAAAGCTGGATCCTGGACCATCTTCGAACGCGGCCCGCGGCCGTGGTGGTGGGGCACGGGCAGACGGTGCCGTTCGAAGGGCGCACGCTTGCGGTGGTGCCCGGGGATGGGCGGGGTCCGCGGGTCGAGCGCGGACAGTTGCTTGTGCCCGGCGATCCGGCAAGGGCAGGGCGCCGCGTGCAGGCATTTCTGAAACAGGCGGCGCGTGACCGGCTGGCGGCGGCCTCGGACCGGCACGCGGCCGCATTGGGCCGGGGGTATCGACGCCTGACGTTGCGCGACACCCGGTCGCGCTGGGGATCGTGTTCGGCTTCTGGGGATCTGATGTATTCCTGGCGGCTGGTGATGGCGCCGGCCGCCGTGCTTGAATATGTCGCCGCGCATGAGGTCGCCCATCTGGAGCAGATGAACCATTCGCCGGCGTTCTGGGCGCTGGTTGCGCAGCTTTGCCCGGGCCATGAGGCGCCGCGCACCTGGCTGCGGCGCGAAGGCGCCACGCTGCATCGCTATCGTTTCTTCGATTGACTGCGCGGATTTATGTGATCACATGAATGCCATGTTGATGCAGCCCCCCCGTCCCGCCGACAGCGGCAGCGCCGCGCATGACCGCATCTATCGCACGCTGCGCAGCCGGATCATGCATGGCGAGCTGACGCCGGGCGCGTCGATGACGCTGCGTGGCATCGGCCGGCAATTCGACGTGTCGATGACCCCCGCCCGAGAGGCGATGCGCCGGCTGGTCGCCGAAGGCGCGCTTTCGCTGTCCTCCTCGGGCCGGGTGGCCACACCCGAGCTGTCGAATGAACGGATCGAGGAACTGGCCGCGCTGCGTGCCTTGCTTGAACCCGAACTGGCCGCGCGCGCCCTGCCGCGGGCGCATCTGGCCCTGATCGAACGCTTGCAGACGATCAATTCCTCCATTGCCGAGGTCGTCGCCCGCAAGGATGCGGTGGGATACATCCGCGCCAACCTGGAATTTCACCGAACCCTTTATCTGCGTGCCCAGGCGCCGGCGATGCTGGCCATGGCCGAGACGGTATGGCTGCAACTGGGGCCCACCATGCGCGCCCTTTACGGCCGGCTTGGCCGCACCGAGGCGCCGCAGCATCACCGG
>JADQCD010000009.1 GCA_016278285.1 Actibacterium sp. | reverse complement strand
GACGGGCTCGAAGACGCCCTGCGCGGCGCCGGTGTGATGCCGGCTTCGGACGGGCGGGTAGCGGCCCGGAAATCGCTGGCGTCACGGTGTGGCCAACGTCCAGGCCTCGCGATCCGCTGACCCCGGCGGCACACGACGCGTTTCTGGCTCTCGGCTACGTGATCGCAAATACAGGCGCGGATACCTTCGGATTTCCGCTCTGCCATGGCCACCACACGCGGCACGAAGCCCTGCAAGCCCATGCGCGCGTCGAGGCGGCCTCGCACCGGTGGCGATCGACGTAGAGACACAAGATGATCCCCGGCGAAGGGCGGCGCGAGCCGCCCTTTTTCGTGTCCGCAGACCAGCCGACGCGGGATTTCGGGCACGCGCGGTGACGAGGAATGACGTGGACCAGCGGCCTCGCGGCTTTTCGTTGCACGATTTGCACACCAGAAGGCATGATCCGCACGCGACCTGACTCGGTGCAAGGCGTGATCTGAATGGCTTCGCACGATTGTCCGCCGAGGCGTGGCCCAGCTTCCTCGATGACTTCGTTGACGCGCCCGGCATCATCGCCCGTGTCAAGTATCAGCCGCCCCGGTTGAAATCGGGCGCTTACGACGCGCTTGACTTTTCCTCCGAAGGCTGCACAAATAATCGTAACTCGATCAATTGCTCGAAGAGGGGGAGGAGCGATGGTATCCTGCAGGGCCGAGATTCCGACCTTTTGCTCCAGCGCCGCGTTTGGAGGCCCAAGCAGCGCACGGTTCCGGTCGGGTCCAGCTCTTTGCAATTCGACCACGTCTGATCGAATTGTCTCTCGCCGCCAATCGAAGTGGTCTTGATGACCCGGCGCGCTGACAATCTGGACATGTCTTCGGATCCTCGCCTCGATCTCGCAGCACGCGCTGCGTGGCTTTCATACGAGAAAGCCCGGACGCAGGACCAGATTGCCGATGAGCTTCAGGTCTCGCGACAGGTGGTGCAGCGGCTTATGGCGCTTGCGCACAATGCAGGTCTCATAGAGTTTCGGCTCAAGCACCCGTTGAGTGATTGCATCCGGCTGGGCGAGGAATTGCGTGACCGGTATGACTTGCGCTCCTGCGAAATTGCTCCGACAGAATCGGATTCGCGAGAGGATATTGCGACGGTTGGCGCGACCGGCGCGCATTATCTCGAACTGATCATGACGCCGCGCGAGCCCGTGGTGCTGGCGGTCGGGAACGGCACGACGATGCGGGAGGTGTCGCGCAGATTGCGCCGAATGGACCGGCCCAATTGCCAATGCGTTTCGTTGATGGGCAACCTGACGCGGGACGGAAAGGCCAGCCATCATGACGTCGTGATCTGGATTTCCGACGCCCTTAATGCGGAATGCTACCCGCGGCCGATTCCGGTCGTCACCAACACGGTGGCCGAGCGCGAAGTTCTTCAAGCGCAGAACGGATTCAAATCGATCACTGACCTCGTGACGAAGGCAAGTTTTCTGATCATGGGAATCGGATACTGGGGCGAGGACGCCTCGCTGCTGCGCGACGGGTTTCTGACCCGGGAGGAAACCAGGCAGGCGATGGCGGCCGGCGCGGTCGGAGAGTTTCTCGGCTATGCGATCGATGCCGACGGCAATATCATCGAGGCCGACTATCATTCGCGGCTGACGTCATACGAGCCCAGACCCGATCAGGACCGGCCGGTGGTGATCGTCGCATCGGGTGTAAAGCGGGTGCCTGCCATTCGGGCCGCTCTGACCGGGCGGCTCGCCAACTGCCTGATCGCCGATGCCAACACTGCGCGGCTGCTTCTGGAATGACATGATGTTTCACAACGGTGGAACGCGGGAGGAAAGCCAAACGCAGGAACGATCCGCCTGCTGCGGGCGCGACAAAGCAGCAACCGAAGGATGCGAAGAGCGTATCCGCAACATGGGAGACATCCCTACAAGGAGGAGACAACACCAAATGAAACTGCGCGCACTCACAATCGGAACGTCGGTCCTGGCAATGCTTGCAATCACTGGCCCGGCCGGGGCTGAAACGACCTGGTCGCTGTTCACGCCGTTCTCAACCAACGACAAGCCAACGCAACTCTATCGTGCCTTTGCCAAGGATGTCGCCGAGGCGACGGGCGGGGATCTTGTGATCGAGGTCTATTCGTCGGGTGAATTGCCGTACAAGAACACCGACGTCCTGAAGGCGCTGGCCACCAACCAGATCCAGATCGCCGATCTCGCCCTCGGCCCGGTCGCCGGCGATGTTCCCGAGTTGACGGTGTTCGGCCTGCCGTTCCTGTGCACTTCAACGGACGAGTTCTACAAGGCCATCGACGCCGCGATGCCGACTTTCAACGAGCGGCTGCAGAGCAAGTTCAATGTACATGCGCTGGCCGGCTGGACTATGCCGCCGCAGCAGATCTGGCTTCGCGACGCCGTAACCGAGATCGGCGAGCTCGAGGGAAAGAAGATCCGCACCTGGAACAAGATGCAGGTGGAGATGCTCGACCTGCTGGGCGCGTCCGGCGTGGCGATCACGCCGGCCGAAGTCATCCCGGCCCTGCAGCGCGGGGTTGTCGATGGCGCGATCACCGCGGTCATTCCGGCCTATGACTGGAAGTTCTACGAGGTGGTCGATGCGGGCTATATGCTTAACTTCACCATGACCGATCAATTGATCGCGGTGAATGACGCTGCATTCGACAACCTTTCCCCGGAAACGCAGGAAGCACTCGTCGAAACGGCCGAGACATGGCAGCAGAAATTCAAGCAAGCGATCGACGTCGCGGCCGGCGAAGCCGCGGAGAATCTGGAGGCCGAAGGCATGACGCTGATCGCACCATCGGAAGCCGACTTCGAGGCGGCGCGAGAAGCCACGAAACCGCTATGGCAGGGCTGGGCGGATTCCAATGGCGAGATCGCGGCCAAGCTGCTGGAAGACGTCAGCGCCGCTTGCTCGGGCTGAGGCAGAACGTGGTCATTCCGGAACGACAAGACGAGCCGGACCTGCAGGCCGCGTTGCCGAGATGGCTGCGCGGCCTGCAACGAGCCCTGGATATCGTTGCGGGCGGTCTGCTGGCCGTCGCGATCGTGGTTCTGATCCTGGTATTCTGCCTGATGAATGTCGAGATTTTCAGTCGGACCCTGTTCGGGGAGTCGACGCTGGTCGCTGACGAATACGCCGGCTACGGCTTCGCGCTGGTCATCATGGCCGGGTTGACCTACGCGCACCGCTCGGGTGCGCTACTTCATGTGGAGTTCGGCAGGCAATTGATGGGGCGTCGGACTCGGGCGATCTCGCTGGCGCTGGCCAGCGTAGTCAGCCTCGCCGCGTCCGGCTTTGCGGCCTATGTCGGCTACAAGACCTGGGCACTCAGCTGGCTCTTCGGATCGACCTCGGCCTTTTCCTCGGATACGCCGCTCTGGCTGCCGCAGGCCGCCGTGCCCATCGGCTTTTCCATCCTGGCACTCTCCTTCGCCGAGGAGTTCCTCCGCCGGACCACTATTGCGCTGAAGGCGGCCTAGCATGGGATGGTCGGAAACACTTCTTCTTTATGGCGCTCTCATCGGATGCTTCCTGTTCGGAGGTGTGTTGATCGGGTCGACGATCGGGGCGGTCGGCATTGTCGGCGTAACATTGGCGACAGGAACTCGGCTATGGCCCACCTTCGGTGACGTCATCTGGAACACCGCGACCAGTTTTACCCTGGTCGCAATCCCGCTCTTCGTGCTGATGGGAGAGATCATCTTGCGAAGTGGGCTCGCGCAGCGCTTCTATGGCGGCGTAGCCGATCTGCTGCGCGGCGTCCCGGGTGCGCTGGCGCATACCAACATCGTCGGCTGCGCGGCTTTTTCGGCGCTGGCCGGATCGACCGTCGCGACCGCAATGACGGTCGGGACGGTTGCTGTCCCCGAGATGCGGCGGCGCGGCTACCGTGACGTCCTGACGCTAGGGTCGCTCACCGGCGGAGGCTGCCTCGGCATCCTGATTCCGCCGAGCATACCGATGATCGTCTACGCCTCGATCACCCAGACCTCCGTCTTGGCCATCTTCATGGCCGGGATCCTGCCGGGTTTGCTCCTCGCGTTGGCCTTCGTCCTCTATATTGCCCTGCGCGTGCTGCTCCAGCCAGATCTCGCACCAAGTGGCGAGGAAGCGATAGAACCGCCGCGATCGCGCTTGAAGGGACTGCGCGATTGCCTGCCCGTTGCGGTGCTGATCATGGCGGTGATCGGATCAATGTATTTCGGCATTGTCACCCCGACCGAGGCCGCGGGTTTCGGCTGCCTTCTCGCACTGCTCCTCGGACTTTTCTATCGGGATCTCGGCGTCAAATCCCTGATGCTTGCCTTGCGCAATGCGGTGACGACAAGCTGCGTCGTGATGTTCATCACCTTATTCGCGCAATTCCTTAGTTTCGCGGTTGTCACGTCTGGCGTCAGCCGGGGTCTTTCCGGGGCGCTGGCCGAAGCCGGGATCGGACCCTTCGCCTTCTTCTGCCTGCTGATCGCGATCTATGTTGTGATCGGCATGTTTATCGATGGCCTGTCGATCATGCTGCTTACGGTGCCCGTGTTGTTCCCGGTGTTCGAAGTGATGGGATACGATGCGGTCTGGATGGGCGTCGTCCTGGTCCTGCTGATCGAGCTGGGCGCTCTGACGCCGCCCATGGGGTTGAATCTCTTGGCGGTACAGTCGATCAGCAATGCGCCGCTGGGGGTGATCGGCCGGTCATCGCTCCCCTATGCCGTAATCATCCTCGGGTTCTGCCTTCTGCTATACGCGGTGCCGCAGATCGCACTGCTCATCCCGGAACTCGCGCGACAATAACCAAAGGATCATCCTGAATGTTTGCACCCCCGCCGAATAAACAGGCTTCTGTCTTTGCCGCGCTTCCCGACGCCCTGCGGATGCGTGGCGAACCTTCCGAATGGCGGGACGGCCAGCCCGGGCAGTTGCCGGAGCATTCCCTGCTGGAGGGGCCGGCCTTCGATCGCGACGGCCAGTTGTGGTGTGTGGACATCGCCTATGGCCGCATTTTCCGGGTGTCGCCGGAGGGCCGGTTCGAAACGATGATCACATATGACGGAGAGCCGAATGGCTTGGCCTTCCACGCCGACGGCCGCCTGTTCGTCGCCGATTACAAGAACGGGATCATGGTGTTCGACCCCGAGTCCGGCCAGATCGCACCCTTTCTCCAACGCCACAACCTCGAGCGACTGAAGGCTGTCAACGACCTGACATTCTCCTCCACGGGAGATCTCTATTTTACTGACCAGGGCCTGACGGGGCTGCATGACCCCACCGGCCGCGTTTTCCGCGTGCGTCCCGATGGCACGGTCGATCTCCTGCTCGGCAACGTGCCCAGCCCGAACGGCCTGGTCATGTCGCCGGACAACCAGACGCTCTATGTCGCGGTCACGCGCGCCAACGCGGTCTGGCGCGTCCCGCTGATGCCGGGCGGGGGCGTCGCCAAGGTAGGCTTGTTCATACAGCTAAGCGGTGGCGGCGGACCGGATGGATTGGCGATAGACCGCGACGGCGGGTTGGCGATCTGCCATATCGGGCTGGGCGCAGTCTGGCTGATGACGCCGCGCGGGGAACCTGCGCTACGGATCGATTCACCCTCTGGGTTGCACACGACCAATGCCGCATACGCGCCGAAAGGTGGTCACGAGATGCTGATCACGGAATCCGAGACAGGAACGCTCCTGCGCTGCGAGGTACCGAAGCCTGGATTACCCTTGTTCTGTGATTGAGATGCCGCGCCTGGCTGGCGATTTTCGAATGGAATAGCAACTGTATCTCCCAGGCTGGTTGGCCCATTTCTGGCGAACTCTGCAAAAAGTGTTTGCGATTGTGACGAGCTTGCGGGCGACCGCCGTGATGACGACCTTATGCGGTTTTCCGGCGTGACCTGCCCCCCCCCGGTCGTCCCTCGTTCATGGCGAGAGTCCTTGGGGTTGATAGTCGTCGGTTTCGAGTTGGGCAAGCGCGCCGGGCGCGGAGCCTTCAAATTGCTCAAGCGCTCGGCGCGCTTCAGCGGGCGTCTTGTTGCCAACCGATAATGTGGCCTGACGATTATTGTAATCGTGGCGCCAACCCGTCATCGCCAAAGGAACAGATTATCGTCATTGCTTAGGGGAGGATTCCAGGTTCAAAGGATCAGAAGATCCTCGCATCGAAGGCGGCATCCAAACATGCACCGCCGCTCTCGCTGTACGCCGATCTCCGCGCTACGAACGCCTTGACAAATATCGGAACATCACAAGGGGTCTCCGATCTTGTTATGCGATGGCGCTTGCCAGGGCTGAGCGGGACAGGGCAGCGTGGCCCCGACGATCAGGAGACAGAGGGAAATCGTTCCTCCCGGAAGATCGCGAGCGGCGGCAGCATGGACGCCAGGTCCCACATCATTTCAAGTCACATGGCCATTCCGTTGCCGGCCACTATCCCCCTCTGTCAGGGAAGTTGTCCGCTGCTCTACTTTTCCTCCATTTCTCAGGTGGGCGGGA
>JADQCD010000013.1 GCA_016278285.1 Actibacterium sp. | reverse complement strand
TCCGCATGTCGCCCAGGGCCGCATCGAGAAGATGTGCCGCAAGGGCGAGATCCGTGTCGATGGCGGCCGCGTAAAACCGGCCACGCGGCTGGTGGCTGGTCAACAGGTGCGCATCCCGCCCCTGCCCGACCCGGGCGAGGTGGCGTCGCGGCCGAAGCCGGGCGTCACTGACGCCGATGCGCAGATGATCCGCGAATGCGTACTTTATCGCGACGATTACCTCATTGCACTGAACAAGCCAGCGGGTCTGCCCACCCAGGGCGGCAGCAAGCAGACCCGTCACGTTGACGGCATGGCCGAGGCACTGCGCTTCGGGCTCGACGAAAAGCCGCGGCTGGTCCACCGCCTGGACAAGGACACGTCCGGTGTTCTGCTGTTGGCCCGCAGCCGCGCCGCGGCCGGTGCCCTGACCCGCGCCTTCCGCTCCCGCGAGACGCGCAAGATCTATTGGGCGGCGGTGGCGGGCCAGCCAAGCCCCCCGATGGGAACCATCCGGCTCGGGCTGGTCAAGGCGCCCGGCCACGGTGCGCAGGGTGAGGCGGAAAAAATGCTTTGCGTGCATCCCGACGCGGTGGACGCAACGCCGGGCGCCAAGCGGGCGGTCACGGATTATGCGGTGCTGAGTTCACTGGCCAAGCGCGTCAGCTGGGTCGCGCTGGTGCCGGTGACGGGCCGCACGCACCAATTGCGCGCCCACATGGCCGAAATGGGCCACCCGATCATCGGTGACGGAAAATATGGCGGGTCGGGGCAGGAGAACCTGGGCGACGGCTGGGGCGCGCAGCTGGGCGGAGAAATCAGCCGCAAGCTGCATTTGCATGCCCGCTCGATCAGCCTGACCCATCCGGTCACCGGCGCGCGCTTGCAGATTACTGCGCCGCTGTCACCGCATATGAAAAAGACCTGGGAAACGCTGGGCTGGTCCGAGACGGACGTGCCCGCAGACCCGTTCGCGGAGATCGAATGAACCGGCTGATGCTCGCGATCTTCGATGTCGACGGCACGCTGATCGACAGCCAGGCGCATATCTTGGGCGCGCTGTCGGCGGCCTTCGCGGCGGAGGGGCTGAAGCTGCCGGCCGATCCGTTGCGAATCGTTGGCTTGTCTCTGCCCGAGGCGATCCGTGCGCTGGCACCCGAACTGGAAGAGGCGCCGCGCGCCCGGATCGTCGATGCCTATCGCCAGGCGTTTTTCGAGCAGCGGACCCGTGAGGCGCCCGCGCCGCTTTATCCCGGCGCGCTGGCGGTGTTGGAGGGGCTCGCGGCGCGGGACGATGTTCTGATGGGCGTGGCCACCGGCAAGTCGCGCCGCGGGCTGGATCATGTGCTGGAGGCGCACGGGCTGGCGCGGTTCTTCGTGACCCGCCAGGTCGCGGATCACCATCCGTCCAAGCCTCACCCTGCCATGGTGCTGGCCGCGCTTGCCGAGACCGGAGTGGACGCCGCGAATGCGGTGATGATCGGCGATACCAGCTTCGACATCGAGATGGGCCGCGCCGCGGGGCTGCGGACCATCGGGGTCGGCTGGGGCTATCACGGGCTGGACGAGCTGCAAACGGCGGACCGGGTGATCGCCGAGTTCAGCGCGCTTCCCGGTGTTTTGGACGAGATATGGGATGATTGATCCATGAGCGAGTGGACGCAAAAGCGATTCTGGACCCGGGCCGATGTAGAGGATCGGGCTGACGGTTTTTCCGTGCGTCTGGATGGCCGCCCGGTGAAGACACCGGCCAGGGCCGCCCTGCTGTTGCCGACCCGCGCGATGGCCAAGGCCGTCGCCGCTGAATGGGACGCCCAGGACGAGAAGGTCGACCCGTTCGCAATGCCGGTGACACGGGCCGCCAACGCCGCGATCGACAAGGTCGCCACGCAGCATGCCGAGGTTGCGGCGATGATCGCCGCATATGGCGAGACCGACCTTGTGTGTCACCGCGCCGGGTCGCCCGAGGCCCTTGCCCGCCGTCAGGCCGAGGCCTGGGATCCCCTGCTGGAATGGATCGCCGAATCCCTGGGCGCACCGCTTGAGCCGGCGATCGGCATCATGCCCAGGCCGCAGCCACCCGAAAGCCTCGCCAGGCTGGCGGATGAGGTGGCCGCGCTGACCGCCTTCGAACTGACGGCGTTGCACGACCTGGTTTCGCTGTCGGGATCACTCGTGATCGGGCTTGCCGCGGTTCACGACCAGGCTACGCCCGAGTCGCTGTGGCGGCTGTCCCGGATCGACGAGACCTGGCAGGAAGAACTTTGGGGCACGGATGCCGAAGCCGCCGAACATGGCGCGGCACGGCGACGCGATTTCCTGAACGCGCGACGGTTCTTCGATCTGGCCCGTGCCCGTTGACGGGCAACCACCGGGCCGGGCTGCACAAGTTCTGGACACCCCCCCCGAAAAGGGACGCTTTGCCGCCGGGTCATATGGCATTTTGCGGCGCCGCTCTTGACGTTTTCGTGCGAAATCGCCCAAAGTTGCAGCACTGGCTTGGGCAATCGCTCTTGCACCGTCAGTCCGGCCCGAGAAACGGTTCGGAACGAAACCACCCGTGAGGGTGGACCATCAGGAAGAGGTAAACATGAAAAAATCGCTATTTTGGGGCGCCCTGACCGCCGCTGGCCTTGCTGCCGGCATGTCGTCAGCCGCGACTCTGGACGACGTGAAAGCACGCGGAACGCTGAATTGCGGTGTGACGACCGGTCTTGTCGGCTTTGCCGCGCCGAATGCGAATGGCCGTTGGGAGGGCTTTGATGTTGCCGTCTGTCGTGCCGTTGCCGCGGCCGTTCTGGGCGACGAGAATGCCATCGAATTCGTGCCGACAACCGGCAAGACCCGCTTCACCGCGCTCGCCTCGGGTGAGATCGACATGCTGGCCCGGAATACCACCTGGACCTTTTCGCGCGACGTTGACCTGGGTTTCGAATTCGCCGGTATCAACTACTATGATGGCCAGGGCTTCATGGTTCCCAAGGAACTTGGCGTGACCTCGGCCAAGGAACTGAACGGCGCGACCGTCTGCATCCAGACCGGCACCACGACCGAGTTGAACCTGGCGGATTGGTTCCGCAAGAACAACATGGAATACGAGCCGGTTCCGATCGAGACGAACGCCGAGGCGCAGCAACAGTATCTGGCCCGCGCCTGTGACGTTTACACCACCGACAGTTCGGGCCTGGCTGCGACACGCGCCACTTTCGAGGATCCGACGGCGCATGTGATCCTGCCCGAGATCATCTCGAAAGAGCCTCTGGGGCCGCTGGTGCGCCACGGTGACAACCAGTGGGGCGATGTCGTGCGCTGGACGCTGAACGCGCTGATCGCGGCGGAAGAGTTCGGCATCACGTCGGCCAATGTCGAAGAACTGGCTTCCGAGCCCACGGACAGCCCCGAGATCAACCGGATGCTTGGCACCGAAGGCGACCTCGGAGAGATGCTGGGCCTCGACAAGGATTGGGCCGTTCGCGCAATCGCGGCTGGCGGCAATTATGGCGAGATCTTCGCCCGCCATATCGGCGAATCCACGCCGGTCGGCCTGGCGCGGGGTCTGAACGCGCAGTGGACCGAAGGCGGTCTGCTCTATGCACCGCCGTTCCGGTAAACGGTGATCCGGAAGGGCGCGGAAAATCCGCGCCCTTCTTCTTTTCAAGCACAGAAAAAAATGACCCTGGGGGCACAGAGCGCGCAAAAGACGCGCCATTCGTGGAACCGCCGGGAAGACAGGGAACGCCAATATGGCCAGTTATTCCGACCCTCCGAAGGAGTCGTTCCGGCCAAGTATGCTTATCTACGATACCCGGTATCGGGGCATTACGATCCAGATCGTTGCACTGATCGGGTTCTTGACGCTGCTTGGCTGGATCATAAACAACACCGCCCAGAACCTGGCAGACCTCGGGATGCGCCCGAGCTTCGGTTTCCTGATGGAGCCGGCAGGCTATGACATCAACCAGACTCTGATCGAGTATCAGAACCAGGACAGCCACCTTCGCGCGGCTTTCATCGGCCTGCTGAACACGCTTCTGGTGGCCGTCATGGGCTGCGCCACGGCGACGATCCTAGGTGTGCTGGTCGGCATCCTGCGCCTGTCGAAGAACTGGCTGGTTGCGCGGCTGATGACGGTCTATGTCGAAACGTTCCGCAACGTCCCGGTGCTTTTGTGGATCGTTTTCACCATGGCGATCCTCATCGAGGTATTTCCGCCCCCGAGTGCGTTCCGCGGGGACGATCCCGAGGCGTCTATGGCGGTGTTCGACAGTGTCGCCGTCACCAATCGCGGCATCTATGTGCCCGAGCCGCTGTTCACGCGCGGGTTTGGCGATCTTTCGGTTTTCGGCCTGTTCGAGATCAGCACCAACCTGATCGTCATTCTCGCGGTTCTTTTCGCGGGAATATGGGGTGCGCGCAAGGTTCGCCAGCGCGCGGACCGAATCCAGAACGCCACTGGCGTCCGTCCGACGACGTGGCATTTCTCGCTCGGCCTGATTGTCATTCCGGTGCTCGCCGTGCTGATCGCGCTGGGTCTTCACCTCGGCTATCCGGCGCTCAGGGGCTTCAATTTCCAGGGCGGTATCTACATGCGCAACTCGCTGATCGCGCTGTGGCTTGCCCTTTCGATCTATACCTCGGCATTCGTCGCGGAAATCGTGCGCGCGGGCATCCTGTCGGTCAGCCACGGCCAGACCGAGGCTGCCTCGGCGCTGGGATTGCGGCCGAACCGGGTGATGAACCTGGTCGTTCTGCCTCAGGCGCTGCGGGTGATCGTCCCGCCGCTGATCTCGCAATATCTGAACCTGACCAAGAACTCATCCCTGGCGATTGCGGTGGGCTACATGGACATTACCGGCACATTGATGGGCATTACCCTGAACCAGACCGGCCGCGCGCTGGAGACGCTGCTGCTGGGCATGCTGATCTATCTGACGATCAGCCTGAGCATCTCGGCGGTTATGAACTGGTATAACAGCCGCGTGAAACTGGTGGAGCGGTGACATGAGCAATGCAAACTCGAACGACCTGTCCTTTGTTCGCACCGAAATCCTGCCGGAACGGACGCCGCCGACCTCGGCCATCGGGGTCGTCGGCTGGATGCGGGCCAATCTGTTCTCGGGCTGGTTCAACACGCTGCTTACGCTTCTGGCGATTCTGGTAATCTACAGCATCCTGTCGGTCATTCTGCCCTGGCTGATTTCGCCCACCTGGGGGGCGCAATCGCTGGATGAGTGCCGCGAAATCATCGCGTCCACCTTCGGCCCGAATGTGGACAAAGCCTGCTGGGGCGTCATCAACGACCGCTGGATCCAGCTGTTGTTCGGCTTCTACCCGTCCGAGCTGTACTGGCGTCCGATCCTGGCCTTCATCCTGTTGTGGGCCGCGCTGGCGCCAGTCCTGTTTGCCGAGGGCACGCCGCGCCAGTTTCTGTTGGTGACAGCGCTTTATCCCTTCGTGATGCCGTGGCTTCTGTGGGGCGGGACGATCTGGACGCCGCTGGCCATTCTGGCCGGGTTCGCGATCGCCTATGGCATCGTGCGGCTTGGAGCGTCGATGATCGGGACGCTGAGCGCGATCATCCTGTCGGTCGTCGTGGCGCTGATCTGGTGGCTGTTAGTCGCCGGTCCGCTGGCCGGTCAGCTTCAGTCGATCATACCGCTGGCCCTGACCGAGGTGACCAGCCGGGATTTCGGGGGCATGATGTTGTCGATCGTTATCGGCGTCGTCGCCATCGGCTTTTCGCTGCCGATCGGGATAATCCTGGCGCTGGGGCGCAAGTCGAACCTTCTGATCGTCAAGGCGCTGTGCGTCGGATTCATCGAATTCATCCGCGGTGTCCCGTTGATCACGCTGCTTTTCGTGGCCTCGGTATTGCTGAACATTTTCCTGCCGCCGGGCACCAGCTTCGACATCATCCTGCGTGTGATCATCATGGCGACGATCTTTGCCTCGGCCTATGTGGCCGAGGTGATCCGCGGTGGTCTGGCCGCGCTGCCCACGGGGCAGTACGAGGCCGCCGATGCGTTGGGGCTGGATTACTGGCGGGCACAACGGCTGATAATCATGCCGCAGGCGCTGAAGATCTCGATTCCGGGGATCGTGTCCACCTTCATCGGGTTGTTCAAGGACACCACGCTGGTGTCGATCATCGGCTTGCTGGATCCGCTTGGCCTGTCCAACGCCATCCGCGCCGACACCGACTGGAACGGCATCGTCTGGGAGCTTTACGGCTTCATCGCGCTGATGTTCTTCGTCTTCTGCTTCTCTATGTCTCGCTATTCCATGTATCTGGAGCGCAAGCTTCAGACAGAAAATCGCTGAGGGAGTGACTGAAATGTCTGAACTTGCAACCGATCGCGAAATCAACCGCAGCAAGATGGAGATACTGGATGAAATTGCCATCCAGATCACCGACATGAACAAGTGGTTCGGCTCGTTCCACGTGCTGCGTGACATAAACCTGACGGTGAACCGGGGCGAACGGATCGTCATTGCGGGCCCGTCCGGATCGGGCAAATCG
>JADQCD010000083.1 GCA_016278285.1 Actibacterium sp. | reverse complement strand
CTTCACCTTCATGCCGGAATACGATCTATGGGCGGAAAAGCTGTGCACCATCTATCTGGCGCGCCCGGTCCGGCCACATGGCCCGCCGTCCGAAGCCGGACATCGGGCGGTCTGGATGCCCGCGAAGACGGCCGCGCGGTTGCTTGGCAACGAAGGCGACCGGCATTTCGTCGCGCAGCTGCGGACACGGACACCCTAATCGGGGTCATATTCCAGAAGTATGGCCGACACATCGTCGCCAAGCGCCACGCCGCCCCCCCGGATGACAAGGGCGTCGAACAGGCCGTCCAGCAGGTCGGACCCGCCCATCGCGGCGGCCTCACTCAGCATCGCGGCAAGGCCAGCCTCCTCCAGCATTTCACCATCGCCGCCGGGGGCTTCGATGAACCCGTCGGAATAAAGCAGGAGGCGATCGCCCGGCGCCAGCCTGACCTCGAAACTTTGATGCCGTGCGCCCGGCAAAAGGCCCAACGGCAGCCCGCCCTGTCCCACGAACTCGACACGGCCATCGGCGCGTTGAACGGCGGGATGCGGATGGCCGGCCTGAACCATCTGCACGGTTCCGCTGCCCAGATCGGCAACCCCGTAGGCCATTGTAAAATATTCCTCGATCCCGCTATCGGCCAGAAGCCGGGCATTCAGGATGTGGGCCACCCGTTCGGGCGGAAGCAAGGTGTAAAAACCGTTCCCGCCACGCTGAACGGCGATGTTCTGATCCATGAACCGACCGCTCAGGTATCCGGCCAGCCGCGCGGTCATCAACGCCGAGGTCACGCCATGACCCGAGACGTCGATATTGTAAAAGCCCAGCCGCGTCGGGCTGACGGAAAACATGCCGACCAGGTCACCGCCGACATGGCCGCAGGGCTTCATCAGCATCGAAACCCGGCCGTGGTCGAACTGGCTGAACCGTTCGGGAACCAGCGACTCCTGGATCTTCCGCGCCTGCATCAGGTCGCGGTCGATCGTGTCGTAAAGCCCTTGCAATTCGTCCAGCGCCGCGCCGATCATACGGTTCTTGGTGTTGAGCTCCTCCTCCATCCCCAGAACACGCTCTCCGGCGACCAGCCGGGCGCGCAGCTCACTGGCGCTGACCGGCTTGGTCAGGAAGTCATCGGCCCCCATTTCCAGCCCGTACACCACCTCGCGCGTTTCGGATTTCGACGTAAGAAGGATGAAATAACCATAAGTTTCGCGTTCCAGAGCCCGAAATTCGGCGCAGAATTGCAAACCGTTCATTCCGGGCATCATCCAGTCGCTTATGATGAAATCCACATGTTCGTGCCGGCAGATCGTCAGCGCCTGCTGGCCGGAATCGGCCTCGACGACACGATATCCCCATTTGTCCAGCAGAACGCGCAGGATGCGCCGCTGCAAACGGCTGTCATCGACCAGCAACACACGGCGCGCCTGCCCGGCGGCAGCGCCGGGTCGGTGTTCGTCTGGTTGCAACAATGCTGTCACGTGCCCTCCGGTCCGGGATTCCAGAGTGCTAGGCCGACGGGATTAAGACACAATGAAACATAAGTCTTTACCGAAATTTCCGGCGCCAACCACGCCCGGTTAACCGGAAAGCGGCATATTGTTCCCATCTTGGGGGCGCCTGGCAAGCAGGGAGGTGCGGATGATCGATTGGGACAGTGTGGCCCAACTGCGCGACGATGTCGGGCCGGAACCATTCGATGAGGTTGTCGCGCTGTTTTTCGAAGAGGTGGACGAGGTGATCGCGCGGCTGAAGGCCGAAAAACATCATGCGGGCCTGTCCGACGACCTTCATTTCCTCAAGGGATCGGCGCTGAATCTCGGCTTTGTCGAATTTGCCGAGCAATGTCGCAGCGACGGTCAGCGCATCTCCCGAAAGGGCCCGGACGCCGTGGACCTCGTGGCGCTGATCGACTGTTATGTGAGGTCGCGTGAAAAGTTCCTTTTCGCACTCGGGCGACGCGCCGAGGCGCGCTAGATCACGAACTGCGCCAGAAGATCGTCGTCTGTGATGTCGTGATAAACGAATCCTGCCGCGTCGAGGCGGGCAAACAGCGCGCCGAAGTTTTCCGCGCGCCGTGTCTCGATCCCGATCAGCACCGACCCGAAATTCCGCGCCGATTTCTTGAGGTATTCGAACCGGGCTATGTCGTCCTCGGGCCCCAGCATGTCCAGGAAATCGCGCAGCGCGCCGGGGCGCTGCGGAAGCCGCAGGATGAAATATTTCTTCACGCCGGAATAACGCTGGGCGCGTTCCTTGACCTCTGGCAGACGCTCGAAATCGAAGTTTCCGCCCGAGGTCACACAGACCACGGTCTTGCCGCGAATCTGGTCTGCCAGCACGGGCAGAACATCCACCGAAAGCGCCCCGGCCGGTTCCAGCACGATCCCTTCGACATTCAACATCTCAAGGATCGTGACGCAGATACGATCCTCCGGCGCCCGCAGAACATGCGCCGGGTCCACCGCCCGCAATGCATGGAAGGTCCGCGCGCCGATGCGCGCCACCGCCGCCCCGTCGACAAAGGTATCCACCCGCGGGATCGTTACCGGCGCGCCGGCCTCCAGGGCCGCGGAAAGCGACGCGCCGCCCGCAGGCTCGACAAAACGGAAAGCGGTGCGCGGCGCGGCCTCGGCCAGATAGGACACCGCCCCGGCCGACAGCCCGCCGCCGCCGACCGGCAGAACCACGATATCGGGTGGGTCCGGCAATTCATCCAGTATCTCGACCGCAACGCTGGCCTGCCCCTCGATCACGTCCGGATCGTCGAACGGGGCCAGGAAATGGGCAGCAACCTCGGCGCAATACGCCTGGGCAGATGCCAGCGTGTCGTCGAAATAGTCCCCGGTCAGGCGGATCTCGACATTTTCGCCACCAAAGGTGCGCGTCTTTTCGATCTTCTGCTGCGGCGTTGTCACGGGCATGAAGATCACGCCACGCACCCCGAAATGCCGGCAGGCATAGGCCACGCCCTGTGCGTGATTGCCGGCGCTGGCGCAAACGAAAACACCCTGCGCGGGCCGGTCGGCCAGCACCTTGCGCATCGCGTTGAACGCGCCGCGGATCTTGTAGGACCGCACCGGCGTCAGATCCTCGCGCTTCAGCCAGATATCCGCGTCGAACCGGGCCGACAGGTGGTCATTGCGCTGCAACGGTGTTGGCGGAAAAAGGGCGCGCAATGCCTGTTCGGCGGCGCGGGCTTTGGCGGCGAAATTTTCCATCCCCGCAGCAATGGCGCGAATCGGCCCGCCGCGCAAGCGCGCCTTCCCTTGCCCTTGCGGGGAAAACCCGCTATCCGCCGCGCGATATCCGGCAGAGTGGAGAGAGTGAGATGTCCGCCCCCAAGAAAGTCGTTCTGGCCTATTCCGGTGGCCTCGACACCTCGATCATCCTGAAATGGCTGCAAACCGAATACGGCTGCGAGGTCGTGACCTTTACAGCCGATCTGGGACAGGGCGAAGAGCTGGAGCCGGCGCGCCAGAAGGCCGAACTTCTGGGAATAAAGCCCGAAAACATCTTTATCGAGGATCTGCGCGAGGAATTCGTGCGCGATTTCGTCTTTCCCATGTTCCGTGCCAACGCGGTTTACGAGGGTCTTTACCTGCTGGGCACCTCGATCGCGCGGCCGCTGATTTCCAAGCGCCTGATCGAGATCGCCCAGGAAACCGGCGCCGATGCGGTGGCCCACGGCGCCACCGGCAAGGGCAACGACCAGGTCCGGTTCGAGTTGTCGGCCTATGCGCTGAATCCCGACATCACGGTGATCGCGCCCTGGCGCGAATGGGACCTGACCAGCCGCACGAAACTGCTGGATTTCGCGGAGACGCACCAGATCCCCATCGCCAAGGACAAACGCGGCGAGGCCCCATTCAGCGTGGATGCGAACCTTTTGCACACCTCTTCCGAGGGCAAGGTGCTGGAGGACCCGGCAATCGACGCGCCCGATTACGTCTATCAGCGCACGGTGAACCCCGAGGACGCGCCGAACGACCCGGAATTCGTCGAGATCGGTTTCGAAAAGGGCGATCCAGTCAGCATCGACGGCAAGACGATGTCCCCGGCGGCGATCCTGACGCGGCTC
Source organism: Actibacterium sp. (assembly GCA_016278285.1). Classification (GTDB taxonomy): domain Bacteria; phylum Pseudomonadota; class Alphaproteobacteria; order Rhodobacterales; family Rhodobacteraceae; genus JADQCB01. Next base: position 2,439 of record JADQCD010000083.1, on the reverse strand, counting down.
AACGAGCTGGGCGGCAAGCACGGGATCGGTCGGCTGGACCTGGTGGAGGGCCGGTTTGTCGGAATGAAGTCGCGCGGTATCTATGAGACGCCCGGCGGCACGATCCTGCTGGAAGCCCATCGCGGGATCGAACAGATCACCCTGGATCGTGGCGCGGCGCATCTGAAAGACGAGATCATGCCGAAATACGCGGAACTCATATATAACGGGTTCTGGTTCAGCCCCGAGCGCGAAATGTTGCAGGCGCTGATCGACCGCAGCCAGGAGCATGTCACCGGCACCGTTCGGCTGAAGCTTTACAAGGGTCTGGCGCGCACCGTCGGCCGTTGGTCCGACCGGTCGCTTTATTCCGAGGAGCATGTGACCTTCGAGGATGACGCGGGCGCCTATGACCAGAAGGATGCGGCGGGCTTCATCAAGCTCAATGCCTTGCGTCTGCGCCTGATCGCAATGCGGAACCGGCGGCTGAAAGGCTGAACCGGCGGCGGTTACGAAGCCGCGGCCAGGAGTATTTGGGGCAAGATGAAGGGCCGGTGCGTGATCGCGCCGGCTCTTTGCGTGCCGGCCGGGCAAGGCGGCGCCAGACCGGATAAGGATTGTTGCACCGGATCGCGGGCAGGTGAGGTCACGGCCTTGTGGCTTCGTGTTGATCCACCCGGTGAGATACGGTCGTTCCGGGCAGGAATCGGAGTTTGTCATGAATCATATCGTCAATCCATCGCAACCATTTCAATCCGTGAAGGCCGTGATTCTGGCTGTCGCGATCATCGTCGGTTTCGGCGTGAATTTCGGCGCGGGACATGCCGCACCTGTGAAAAAGGCGGTTGTTGCAGGGGGCTGTTTCTGGTGCGTCGAGGCCGATTTCGAAAAGGTTGATGGGGTGCGCGAGGTAGTCTCGGGATATACCGGGGGGACCGTCGCGAACCCGAGCTACAAGCAGGTAACGCGTGGCGGCACCGGACATTACGAGGCCGCGGAAATCGCCTATGACCCCGATCAGGTGAGTTATGCCGAGTTGATGGACCTGTTTTTCCGCAGCATCGACCCGACCGATGCCGGCGGGCAGTTCTGCGACCGCGGCAACAGTTACCGCACGGCGATTTTCGTCTCTGATCCCGCGCAACGGGCGATCGCCGAGGCCGCGAAGGCGCGCGCGGAAGAAGCATTGGGGCAGAAGATCGTGACACCGATCCTCGACTCCAAGGCGTTCTATGAGGCCGAGGCGTATCACCAGGATTATTACCGCAAGGACGACCTGGTCCTGACGCGGTTCGGGGTCAGGACAAAAGCCGAAGCCTATGCGCGGTATCGTGAAGCCTGTGGCCGGGATCAGCGGGTTCGCGCGCTTTGGGGCCGCGACGCGCCCTTCATTCACTGACCCTGCATGGCCAGGAACGCATCGACCGCAGCGCGCGTGGGCATCGCATCAGCCGTGCCCGCCCGCGTAACCTGCAGCGCGGCGGCGGCTGCCGCCCGGCGCAGCGCCGCGGTCCGGTCAAGCCCCTGATTCAGGCCCGCCGCCAATGTGCCAGTAAAACAATCGCCCGCGCCTGTGGTGTCCACCGGTGAGACGGCGAAAGCCGGCTGGTGTATCGTGCCGGCCCCCGGCCGCGACCAGGTCGCTCCGCGGGCCCCGCGGGTCACGACGACCTCCGGCCCCTCGGGCCGGCCAAGAGCGGCGGTCAGCTGTGCGTGCTCCACCTCGTTGAGAACCAGAACGGAGACATGCGGCAACACGGCCTGCGTGGTCTCGACCGCGAAGGGGGCGGCGGAATAGATGACCTGCAGGCCCCTTTCGCGCGCCACGCCGGCGGCCATGACCTGCGCCGAGGTTTCGTTTTGCAGCAGGAAAATGTCGCCGGGTGCGGCCGCCTTCAGCGCCGCCGTGATCCCCGCCTCATCCTGTGCGGCATTGGCGCCGGGGTGGATGACGATTGCGTTCTCTCCGTCCGCGGCGACCATGATCATGGCGTGCCCTGTCGCCCCGTCGGTGCGGCCCACATGCCTGGTATCGACGCCGAACCCTGCCAGCCGGCTGACGGCCCAGTCGCCATCGACACCGATCATGCCGATATGATGCACGACCGCCCCGGCGCGGGCGGCGGCGACCGACTGGTTGGCGCCCTTGCCGCCCAGCCCGATGCGATGATCCGCCGCCGCGAGGGTTTCGCCGGCGCCGGGCAGGTGCGGCAGCGAATAGACGCGGTCTTCGTTGATCGAGCCGAGCGTCCAGACGGCCATCGGCCTCAGCCCACCTTGCTGGCGGCAAGCAAGGCCATGTTGGTGATGTCGTTCACGGTCGAGACGGTCGAGCATATCTGGATCGGCTTGTTCACGCCCGCCAGGATCGGGCCGATCACCGTCGCGCCGGCCATTTCCTGCATAAGCTTGACCGAGATCGAGGCCGAATGCCGTGCCGGCACCACCAGGACATTTGCC
>JADQCD010000082.1 GCA_016278285.1 Actibacterium sp. | reverse complement strand
GCTTCCTGATCATGTTGTCGATCCTCTCTCTCACTCGGCCGGGGTGGATTGCGCGGCCGTGCCGGCAACCGCCCCGCCCTTGCCGTAATGGGCGTTGAAGTCATCTTCGATGGTGGTCGGCTGGGCCAGTGGTTTCTCGATCACGCCCAGAAGGGGCAGGATGATCAGGAAATAGGCGAACCAATAGGCCGCAGCGATCAGCGAAATCCAGGCCACCAGCTCATTCGGGGTCTGGCTGCCGCACCACATCAGCACGATGAAATCCACCACCAGCAGCGCGAACCACCACTTGAACATCGGGCGATAGCGGCCCGAACGGACGGAAGAGGTGTCCAGCCAGGGCGCCAGCGCCATCACCAGGATCGAGCCGAACATCGCCAGCACGCCGAAGAACTTGGCATTGACGATGCCGAATGTGATGAAGCTGACGAACTGCACGGCCCAGACATCCGCCGTGAACGCCCGCAGGATCGCGTAGAAGGGCAGGAAATACCATTCCGGCACGATATGGGCCGGGGTCATCAGCGGGTCGGCCTCGATATAATTGTCCGGGTGGCCCAGGTAATTCGGCATGAAACCGACGATGGCAAAGAACACTGCCAGGATAAGCGCCAGCGCGAACAGATCCTTCATAACGAAATAGGGCCAGAACGACACCGTGTCCTTTTGTGCCTCGGCCTTCGATCCGCGGCGCACCTCGACCCCGGTGGGGTTGTTGTTGCCGGTGGAATGGAACGCCCAGATATGCACCGCCACCAGCGCGGCGATCACGAAGGGCAGCAGGTAATGAAGGCTGAAGAAACGGTTCAGTGTAGCGTTACCCACCGCCGGGCCGCCAAGCAGCCAGGTCTGGATCGGTTCGCCGATCAGCGGAATCGCACCGAACAGGCCGGTGATCACCGTGGCGCCCCAGAACGACATCTGCCCCCAGGGCAGGACATATCCCATGAACGCGGTGGCCATCATCGCCAGATAGATCAGCATTCCGATGATCCAGGTCACCTCGCGCGGGGACTTGTACGAGCCGTAGTAGAGGCCGCGGAAAATGTGCAGGTAGACGGCGACGAAGAACAGCGACGCGCCATTGGCATGCATGTAACGCAGCGCCCAGCCGGCGTTCACGTTGCGCATGATGTGCTCGACCGAGGCGAATGCCATGTCCACATGCGGCGTGTAATGCATGGCAAGCGCAATGCCGGTCGCAATCTGAAGCACCAGGCAGAAGGTCAGGACGATGCCCCAGATCCACATCCAGTTCAGGTTCTTCGGCGTGGGGATCATCAGGGTATCATAAAGCAGGCCCGCGATCGGCAACCGCCGGTGAAGCCACTTTTCGAAACCCGATTTCGGTTCATAATGGTCGTGCGGAATTCCAGACATGTCGCTCTCCCTCACCCCAGCTTGATCGTCGTGTCGTCGACGAATTCGGCGACGGGAATATGCAGGTTCTCGGGCGCGGGTCCCTTGCGGATGCGGCCGGCGGTATCATAGTGCGAGCCGTGGCAGGGACAGAACCAGCCACCGAAATCGCCCGCCTCGCCGATAGGAACGCATCCCAGATGGGTGCAAACCCCGATCATCACCAGCCACTCGCCGCTATCCTCAAGAAAGGCCCGGTTGGCATCCGTCGCGGCGGCGCCTTGCGGCAGATTCGCATTCTCGGCATTCGGGTCGATGAGTTCCGACATCGGAACGCCGCGCGCCGCCTCGATCTCTTCCTGGGTGCGGCGACGGATGAAAACCGGCTTGCCCAGATATTTCACGGTCAGCTGACTGCCGACCTCAAGCCCGGCCACATCGACGCGGATCGAGCTGAGCGCCTGCACGTCGGCCGAAGGATTCATCTGATTGATCAGTGGCCAGACAGCGGCCCCTGCAGTGACGGCACCGGCGCCAGCGGTGGCGTAGTAAAGAAAATCCCGGCGCGTGCCTTCGTGGTCTTCTGCGTGAGACACGGAAACCTCTCCCTTCCTAAGCGTCCGATTGGGGCTTCGCCCGATCGCGGATCATGCGGCTGCAATCGCCGTGGTTCTAGCCATCTTCCCCCGGATCGTCCAGAACGCAAATCCACACGCGACGGAATTTACTTCGGCAACCGGATGATTTCGTGCGACATAACGGCTCACAACAGGCGCGTGACGGGTTTTTCGCACCGGTTCATCATTTATTTCCTTCCAGACACTGATATGATCACCTGAGATTCCAGACGTGCCTGGCGGAAAGGTCGTGAAGTGAACAGAATCTCGGGTTCAGGATTTCTTTCGTGGGCATTGCGACGCTGTTGCGCCCTGGCCGTCACGCTTGTGGTCCTGGGCGGGCCTGCCTTGGCCGAGATCGAACTCGGTTTCTACCTTGGCGCGCAAAGTGCACCGCACAGCCGGGTGGAAGGCAACGACCCTGGAGGCGTCGGCGCGTTCAGCTTCCTGGCTGAGTGGGAGGGGAAGTCATTTTCTCCGCCACCTTATTACGGCCTGCGCGGAACCTGGTGGCGCGATGGCGGACGGCTCGGTTTCGGGCTGGAGTTCACCCATTCCAAGGTCTACGCGACCAACGCCACCCTGGCCGCCAGCGGGTTCAGCCGACTGGAACTGACCAACGGCGTCAACGTCCTGACCGGGAATGTCATGTATCGCTGGAACGCGCCGGACCGGACCTGGACACCCTATGCCGGGGCCGGACTTGGCATGGCAATTCCCCATGTCGAGGTAACTTCGGCGGGTGGCGTGACCTACGAATACCAGGTAACCGGGCCGGCGGCGCGCTGGGTTCTCGGCGTCAGCCGCGATTTGTCCGACCGCTGGAGCCTGTTCGGCGAATATAACGGAACCTATTCGATGCACGACGCCGACCTGAGCAATGGCGGAACGCTCAAGACGGATCTGGTCACCAATGCCGTCAATGTCGGCGTGGCCTTCCGTTTCTGAAGCCCATCCCGCGCCGAGCTATGCTACCGGCACGGTGGCCTGCATCGACGGGCGCGACGAAAATTCCGCGGCCCAGTCAGCCAGCGCGACATGCCCCTTGCGCCAGTCACGATCGGGATGGCGGAAATCCAGGTATCCGAGCGCGCAGCCGACGGCGATCTGTCCGATGTCAAGCGGCCCGTTCAGGTGGCTCATCCAGCGGTCTTCGAGCGCGGCCAGCGCCCGCTCGATCTTGTCCCACTGGCCCTCGACCCATTCAGGAAACCGGCGTTCCGCTGGCCGGAAGCGCGTTTCGTAAACCATCAGGACGGCCGCATCCATCAGGCCGTCGCCGGTGGCCTCCAGCGTCAAGGTCTCCCAGATGCGTGCGGGAGGATAAAGCGCGCCGCCGCAATGATCGTTCAGGAACCGGCAAATCACCCGGCTGTCATAGATCGCCGGCCCGTCGTCGCGCAGCAACGTCGGGATCTTGCCCAACGGGTTCTGCGCGGTAGGCGTTTCTGCCGAAGGGGCGATCGGGTTGCCGGTTGCGTGAATCAGTTCAACCGCGTCGCGCTGGCCGGTCTCGTGCAGCACCACCCGAACCTTGCGGCAGAAGGGCGAGGCGCTGTTGTCGAACAATTTCATGAAATCCCTCTCGGTTTGGCGAGAGAGTATGTGCACCGGCACGATCTGTCCATTCCCGCCGCGCAGCGCGGCAGCCAAATATTTTTCAAGGTAGCTGGCGCGTTGCGCGGCGGACGTTATTTCTGAATCGTCATCAGGTATTCAGCCAATGACATGACCCGCCCACGGGCCTCGATCGCCGCACCGATCGGATCACGGGCCGCGACGGCATCCTGCGTGAAAATGGCGCCGTAGGTGGGCATCGGGCCGCCATGCCCGCGAAGGCCGGTGCGCCCGTCGATAATGTGAATGACCTTTAGCATCGGAAAGGCACCATCGTTGCGCGTGGAAAGCTGGGTCAGGTCGGGGATCTGCACCGAGATGATTTCACCCAGCGGGCCATCGCCCTCGCCGGACATGCCGTGGCATGTCGCGCAATATTGTTGATAGAGCGTTTCGCCTATGGCCATGTCCTGCGCATTTGCAGGGGCTGCAAGCATCGCAGCGAAAACACCGGCGGAAAACAGTGAAAGCATATTCGTCATGGAAAATCCTCCCTGCATGACCTTGTGGATCGATGGTGCGGGGCGCGGGCAAATACGTCATTGATCACGGTCAACGGTTCGGTTCTGGGCGCGCGCCCATCCCGACAGAAAATGCGCCGGGGATGCCACAAGATACGCCGATCGACGGGATGAGACCCGCCAAGCCGGAGAGAACGGTTCAGACTCGCCGGGCCATCAGCCGATCACCGTCAGCGCCGGTGATCGCGGCGGTGATGATCGCACCCTCGGGTTGATCGCTGTCGAATGCGACCTCGGCGAACTGTTCCGTCCGCCCCATGCGAGGATGCTCAAGCAGCACCTCATGGGTGCGACCCACCTGGGCCGAAAGGTGGCGCTTGACCTGTGCGGCGCCCGCAGCGCGCAACCGTGCCGCGCGGTCCCTGATGGTCTTCCCGTCGACCTGGGGCATCCGCGCCGCCGGGGTGTCGGGGCGCGGACTGTAGGGGAAGACGTGCAACCAGGTCAGGTCGCATTGCGCGACAAGCTTCATGGAATTCTCGAACATCGCCTCGGTCTCGGTTGGAAAACCGGCGATGATGTCGGCCCCGAATGTCATATCGGGGCGCAGGGTCAGCGCCTCCTCGCAAAACCGAATCGCGTCATCACGCAGATGCCGCCGCTTCATCCGCTTGAGGATCATGTCGTCGCCGGCTTGCAACGAAAGGTGCAGATGCGGCATCAGGCGCGGTTCCGTCGCGATGGCCTGCATCAGGTTCTCGTCCGCCTCGATCGAATCGATCGAGCTGATCCGCAGGCGCGGCAGGTCGGGCACCAGCCGCAGAATCCGCATTACCAGATCGCCCAGGCGCGGCCCCCCCGGCAGATCGGCGCCCCAGCTGGTCAAGTCGACGCCGGTCAGCACCACCTCGTTGAAGCCACGCCCGACCAGCCGACGGATCTGTTCCACCACCACCCCGGCAGGCACCGAGCGGGAATTGCCGCGGCCGAACGGAATGATGCAGAAGGTGCAGCGATGGTCACAGCCGTTCTGCACCTGTACATAGGCGCGGTGACGCCCGAACCCGTCTATCAGGTGGCCGGCGGTTTCGGTCACCGACATGATGTCGTCGACCCTGACCTTTTCGGTCGCGCCGATGAAATCCGGCCCGGCGGCCATCGCCGCCCAGGTCCCGGGCTGCATCTTCTCGGTATTGCCGATGACCAGGTCGACCTCGTCCATGGCGGCGAAGCTGTCGGGATCGGTCTGGGCGGCACAGCCCGTGACGATCAGCCTGGCGCCCGGATTCGCGCGCCGCAGCTTGCGAATTTCCTGGCGCGCCTTGCGCACCGCCTCAGCGGTTACTGCGCAGGTATTCACGACCACGGCATCTTCGACACCGGCCGCGGCCGACAGCTCCTTCATCGCCTCGGTTTCATAGGCGTTCAGCCGGCAGCCGAGCGTGGTGAATTTCGGAACAGAACGGTCCATCACACCGCATCCAGAAACGCGGCGGTCAGGCTGCCGGTAAAAACATGCATCGTCGGCCCCGTCATCCAGACGCCATCGTCGCGCCAGTCGATCTGCATCGTGCCGCCATCCAGCTCGATCGTCACCTTGCGCCCGGTCAAACCGCGCCGGGCCGCCGCGACAGCCGCCGCGCAGGAGGACGAGCCCGAGGCCAACGTCACGCCGGTGCCGCGTTCCCACACCCGCATGCGCAGGTGATCGGGACCGATCAGGCTGACGACCTGCACATTCGTGCGTGCGGGAAACAGCGGGTGATGTTCATACCGGGCGCCGAACTGTTCCAGCGGAATCGCCTCGGCGTCATCGACGAAAAAGGTGCAATGCGGATTACCCATTCCTGTGGCAACCGGCGTCCCCTCGATCGGAAGCTCCAACGTGTCCATTTCCTCGGCCAGCGGAATCTCTCGCCAGCCCAGCAGCGGTGCGCCCATGTTGACGCGGGTCAGACCGTCGCCGGCATCCTCGGCGACCAGCCGACCGCGCTCTGTGACAAGAATCGCCCGCCCGGCTCCCGTTTCGTCCATGATATAACGTGCGATACAGCGCGTCGCGTTGCCGCAGGTCGCCGAATTCGAACCGTCAGCATTGTAAAAGGTCAGCCTCGCATCGGCATCCGGCGCGGCCTCGATCACGGCGAGCTGATCGAATCCGACGCCACGGCGACGATCCGCTATGGCTGCGACAAGCGCGGCGGACAGCGGCGCAGCCCCTGACCGCCGGTCGATGACAACGAAGTCGTTGCCAAGCCCGTGCATCTTCATCAGGGGCAGGTCGTTTTGATCAGCCGTGTTGCGCATGGCCGCCATATATCCCGCCATGGAAGTCGAATCCAGAGATGCTTGAAAAAAGCGCGTAATTCGCCTTGACCGCAGGAGCGGGGTTTTCTAGTAGCAGGCGTCAAGTGGGCCGTTAGCTCAGTTGGTAGAGCAACTGACTTTTAATCAGTGGGTCGCAG
>JADQCD010000022.1 GCA_016278285.1 Actibacterium sp. | reverse complement strand
CTCACCGCCGGCGACACCGTCGAGCTGCAAGGGTATTTCCGGGTCGCGGACGGATACTTCGCCGCCGGTCATACGTCGTTCTGGGGTTGCAAGGTCGGCTGAGGGATGTACGCCGCGGCACTCCAACGACCCGAGGACGGATTCGTGCGCATGCCGGAGCACGACGCCGTGGAGTAGGGGTTCAACGGGTTATCCCAAGCCTTTCTGGCACATCTTCAAATTCCGGATCGGCGGCGTATATGCGTTGGAATTCGCGCCGGGCGCGGGCGCGCTGGCCAGTCTCGTGAAAGAGCACCGCGCGATCATACCGGATCTGGTGCAACAACGCGTAGGGCCGGTCCTTGCGGCGGCGATTGGCCAGCGTCAACACATCGATGGCCGCATCCGCCAAGCCCAGCGCCGCCAGTGCCTTACCGCGATAGAGCAGGATGGCGGTATCGACCGGGGTTTCGTTCTCCACATGTGCCGTGGCCCGCACCACCCGGTCCATCACCGCTCGATCATCAGGCGTGTCGAGTGCCAGCTCGGCGAAGGATAGGAGCACCACCGGGTCACTAGGATCGATCTCCAGCAGCCGCTCGACATGCGCCAAAGCATCTACATGGCGGCCCTCCAGTTGTGCGATCTCGACCAGCGCCAGCCGGGTGCCGCGCTCGCGCGGCAAGACATGGGCAAAGAGGTCGGGGGTTACGGGCAGGCTGGCCTGCGCGGCGATTTCGTATTTTTCAAACAGTTTGCCCAGGTCATCAGGCCGGCCCAGCGCCTGCTGGAAATGCGCCTTGGCGCGGTCAAGCTCCTCGCGGCGCAGGCGGATCATCCCGGCCATCCAGGCGGCATCGGGCAAATCGCGCGCCTCTTCCAGCGCCGCCAGGGCTGCATCTTGATCGCCGTCATTGAGCGCACGGATGCCGTCGATGAAGCGCCGCTCCTCGGCCGAGGTCATCAGCCGCTGGAAGAAACCGAGCTTCAGCCGGTCACGCTGCGGCACCTTGGGTGTCGGGACGCCGCCTCCCCGCCCGGCGCGCTGGCGGTCATGGACGGTGTAGAACAACCCCGTGCCCGGCAAGCCCGCCGTCGCCCGGTTGCCACGCGGACTGATCGTGTATTTCGCGCCGCGCGGGCCGAGGGACAGCGAGGCCGTCGATTTCGACAGGTTCAGTGTGACCCCGGGGGCCAGACGGATGCGGCGCCAGCAGCGGAAGGGCATGGATCGGCCTCCCTTAGATGATTGCGATCTTGGCAGCTTCAAATGGGTCGGTTCCTCTACCGGGTCTTGCCGCGTCATTACAAAAGGTCCTGCAGAAACTCGGATACGGGCGCCACACCTGACATCCACAGGTGATCCCGGGCGCGAGAAGCCGCGACATACAAAAGGTGTCTTTCCGTATTCATGATTTCGTCGAGCCGAGCCTCATCATTCGCAGACAGCAGGCGGTCTTCGAGCGGAACGATATCCTGATCGAGCGCCAAGACAGCGACGGCGCGGTATTCGGCGCCCTTGGCCTCGTGCATCGACATGACCCGGACCGGCACCATCGGCACGATCTCGTTTACGAGGGACGATGTTCGGACAAGGCACACGACGTCGTCACTCGGGACGTCGGCTTGCAAGAGGCTTTCGAGCCATGCGTTGACCGCCGTCACCTCATCCGATCGTGAACCGAAGCTGTGCACCTCCGGGGCAGCCCCATCGAAGACAGATGTAACCCCAAGGCGGTTTTCTTCGGTTCCATCCGGCTCGACCAGTGTTTCTGGTAGAAGGTCGTCGCTGTAGCGCCGGATTTGATGTGATGTCCGGTAGTTCACCTTGAGGCTGCGGGATCGCCCCCGGATCTCGATCCCTGTCGCAGCCCATGGGAATGGCGCGCGGAAGATGCGCTGACCAATATCTCCGGCGAAGAACAGGCCGTTCACCGCACTGCCGAGGGCTTTGCCCAGAAATCGCAGCTCGGGCACGGAAATATCCTGCGCCTCGTCGATCACGGCGTGGGTGAATGGGAACGCGCCCGTTTCGGCGAGGTCATGGGCCAGCTGCGCTTCGGTTTTCGTGCCCCGGCTGATCAAGTTGGCACGCAAACCCTCGAAAATCGCCCAGGCGGCGTCGCGCCGCGCAGCGGGCATCCGGACCTTGCGGCCGAGGCGCGGCAGGTCGCGATAGCTGTCGAGATCCCGGACATCCCATGCATCCACGACGAGGCTCCACTCATCGTAAAGGAAATCGGCGGTGAACGCGGCATCGCTCGCGGCGGCACCTTCACGCAGAAGCGCGCGTATCTCCTCCTCGGTCACGATGGCACAGGGGCCGAATTGCTCGGCGTGCAGATCCCCGATCAACGGGGCCAGGGCAGCGACCTTGATTCGTTCCCGAACATCTTCGGTCGCCAACAGAGGCAGTTTTCGCGCCAGCCCCTCGGCCAGCCTTTCGTTGAAGGTGGTCAGCAACACCCGCGCATCCGGATTCTTTGCCAGCCGCACAGCGCGGTGCAGCGCCACGACGGTCTTGCCGGTTCCGGCAGAGCCAATGACGCGGGCGGGGCCGTTGAAATCGCGATCGACGTATTCGCGCTGCGCCGGGTGCAGGTAGACGGCCCAGCGTTCCCACGGGGCCTCGAGCGCCGCACGCAGCTCGTCCACGTTCTCCATGACGCGAAAGCGGCGGCCGGCATCGGGATGGGCGAAGGGGTCCGCGCCCTCGACCGGTGCGGCGGGTTGCGGGCGCCCTCCCGTCGCGGCCTGTAACAGCGCCTCGCCCGCCTCGGCGGGCAGGTGCCCGGCGATGTCGAGCACGGTGTCCTCGGTGGCATCCCGCACCACACCGAGCCAGTCCTCGGGCACGCCCCAGGACAGGAGCGCATCGTCGGCATCCGCCTCAAACAGGCGCGGCTTGCGCACGGCCTCTTCGACATAGCGCTGGATCACCACCTCCTCGACCGTCTCGCGGATTTCGACGATCTGCATGGCCCCGGTGCGCGGGTGGCTCTCCAGCCGCCTCCGCTCGGCCCAGGCATAGGCGTCGTCATGGTGGCCGACCCAGGCCAGTAGCGTGTCACCGCCCCGCTTGTGCAGCACCAGCCGGATGTCGGAATTCACCCGCGCGGTCCAGAACCCCTTGTCGCGGGCGCGGTCGACGCGGTGCAGGCTGAGGCCCGGGTTGTCCGGGCTCATCTGCAGATCGAACGCCGCGGTCTTGACCGCCTTCTGCTCCTGCGCGGTGAGCCGGGCGAGGCTGTCGGAGAAGCTGTCGGCGATGCGGAAGGTCATGAAATTCCGGCAAGATCTTCCTTCAAAGTCTTGCCAGTATGAGTATTTCGCCAATATTGGGGTGCGCTGAGATTACCATCATTGATCACATCGCCTGCAGCTGAGGCGCTGGTAAATTCATAATCTTGCGTGAAAACCCATAGGCTTGGATTGGTCGGGTCAGGCGCGAGAACGCCTTTTGTAACAAGCTCTTCTGTCAGCCAGTCTTTGCGTTTCTCGTTTGGCGCCCCATTCCTCATTGCGGTTGAGCCTGCCTTCACAACGAACCGGGGACGTCTGCTCGCAGTGGACGGGTACCCGGCCATGTAGTCGCGTAGAAGCTGGGAGTTCGCAGTGTTGTTGCAGACCACGATGAAGACCGGCGGGATGCCCACCTGCTCGTCCTGCCACAGCTTGAAGGTCTTCTCGTAATGGCCGTAGAGCGCGTCGATGGCGGATTTCAGCTCTATGGGTAGCTTTTGCGGGTCTGGTGGTGTGCCCTTCGCCTTCTTGGGCATCTTCTTCCCGATGGCCTTCCACAAATTGCGATAGAGCGGCTCGGGTTGGCCGGGCACATTGTCGGCCACTGGCACGCGCGGCAGCTTCACGATGCCGCATTCGATGGCGTCCATCAGCGAGAAGTCGGAGACCACCCAGGGAAAGAGCACCCCCTCTGGCCAGCCTGAGCCAGAGAGGAAGAACGGCGTGGCCGAGAGGTCATAGACGGCTTGCAGACCGAGTTTGCGCTTGGCCGCCTCGATCCCGGAAATCCAGAGCCGGGCGGCCTCGCGGTTCTCCTCAGCCTCCTTGCGGTCGTCGCCTGTCAGCTTCTCGACCTCGGCGGCCGGTTTTTCTCGGTAGCAATGGTGAGCCTCGTCGTTGATGACCATAATCCGGCCGAGCCCCATCAATTCGGGCATGACCCGCTGGATCATCTGGCCTTCGGTCTCGAGCGTCACGAGGTCGTCGCCGTGACCTTCCAGGGCGGCGCGCGTGCCCTTGGCGAGTTGCACCTTTTCGCGAAGCTTGAACGCGTGGTAATTCGTGAGCACAATCTGGGCGCGCTGCATGTCCTGCATCAGGTCGCCGGGGACCAGGTTGATGCGTCGGTAATAATTGTCCGCATCGTTGGGTAACAGCACGCGCAAACGGTCGCGGATCGTGATGCCCGGCGTGACGATCAGGAAGCCACGCGTGAAGGTCTTGGAATTCGCGCTGCGCACGGCGTTCAGTGTCTGCCACGCGATCAGCATGGCCATCACGGTCGTTTTGCCCGCGCCTGTGGCCAGTTTCAGCGCGATGCGAAACAGGTCTGGGTTGGCGGCGTCGTTTGCCGCTTCCAAGCGCGCCTTGAACCGCTTTCCCCGTGCGCCCAGCTTCGGCGCGACCTCGGCCAGCCAGATCGCCACCTCGACCGCCTCGAGCTGACAAAAGAAGGGGCGGATGGTCTGACTCTCGTCGGTTTGCAGGGCACGCCAATGCTGCAAGAGCCGCTGCGTCGTGGGCGACACCTGCCATTGCGCCGGGTTCGGCAGCGTGCGCCAGACATCCACCTCGCGCCGGATCTCGTTGACGAACTCGGTGACGTTGAAGTCGATGCCTAAGCCGCCCAAGCCCTCGGTGCTCAGGTCCAGTTCATCCTGCTGGCCGCCCTTGAGGCTTTTTGATTGCGGCATAGCCGAGATGAGGTCCGAACGTCGGCGTGAATCGATGACCCTGTCCGTCGGCCGCCCCTCGTCATCCAGCTCCCAATGGCGGGTTGGCATGGCATAGGGGATGTTGAGAACGGGTTTTTCGAAGAAAGACATTGCGGGTATCCGATCTTTCAGTCGCCCCGAGCGTTTGCTCGGGAACTGGGTAAGTCTGCTGGGCTCTGCAAATCTGGATGCTCGCTCTGAACAGTGTTGAGCAGCACGATCTGCTGGTCCTGCGGACGCCGCGCCGCCGGATCGGTGTCGAGGCCGAGCCGCCTGAGCGCATAGTCGAGAAGCGCGCGCCGAACCTTGATCTTCGCCTTACCGCCTCGCATGCCGTAGTCGAGCGCGATGACCTTCGCCTGCGTTTCCGAGAGTTCGGGGTGAGGCCCGATCTCCAGCGTGACCTTGGAATGCCAGTCGCGGTCATCGTTGGCCGAGATCTCGCTCTCGCGCGACCTACGGATCTTGAGGATCCGCGAGAGCAGGAAGTCCTTGAAGCACTCGTCGGTCAGACAGAACGCTCGCGTGTGCCAGCGAAAGCCGTCGAACGCGATGGCGTGGGGTGATATCCAGCGCCATCGCGGCTCCGGGTTGGAGAGGGACTGATACTTGACCTCGATTGCCTCGAACCGGCGGATGGCGCCGACAACTGAGCGTAGCGTCATCGGATTGACCCCGCGCACCGGCGTCGGGGCGGCCGCATAGGGCGGGAGGTCGGCGATCCAGGAATCCTCGCGGTCGAGGATCCCGTCGGCGAGTGAGCGCAGCTGCGCCAGGTAGCGGCTCGCATCGGGCTTGAGGAACCGCGGCTTGAACTCGGGGCCGCGAACGTAGGTGCGCGCGCTCTTGTCGTAGACCATGTTGTCCGGCGCGAAGCCGATGTAGCGGTTCAGGTCGGTGGACGCTTGGTTAACCGAGACCCCAAACTGGTCCATCAGATCGCTGCGGTTCACATGTCCCTCCCAGAACAGGCGGAACTCTATGAACTCGAGGCGTTGCTCGACGCCCCAGCGAAGTTCCGACCTGTCGTTTCCCATCACTATCCCCGGCTCGGGCAGTGCGCACGATAACTATGCGCGCCCATTTTCTGGGCTTAGGCTGAGGCTAGCCGAGCCGAGGGGGTGGCGCAATAGAAATGCGTCGCAAATCAGAGCTTTGGAGCGTGATTCATGTCGAGGAGGTTGACAAATCTGTCAGGAGGCCGGGACGCCTTGCTCCACCGTCCCCTTCATCATTTCGCGTTCGAAGGCCTCGATATCGGCAACACGGTAGACGACCCGTCCGCCGATCTTCATGTAGGCCGGGCCCTCGCCAGCCCACCGCCAGCGCTCCAGGGTGCGGTGCGAAATGGTCCAGCGTTTTGCCAATTCTTTCTGGTTCAAGCAGCTTGGTTTCATCATCGTCTCCTTCTTCGCAACTCACAGCAGTTGCAGAAGGACGAAGGCGTGAAAGAAAAAGAGAGGCAAGTCAGTGTCTTGAGGCGCTCTGCGCAAATGCGGCGCGGTTGCGCAAATCCGCCAAAGCGCCCGGCGAGAGCGAAAGTAAGCAATCGTATCGGACGCTATTCCGCGAAGAACTTGGAAGGTGGGCGTGCCGAAGTCGCCCGACCTCCGGCACGCCCCAATGAAACGCAGCCACAAGCGCGGCTGCGCGGCCGGCGAAAACTCAAGCCAGCCTGGTGGGCCCCGAGCGGGTTCGCCGCCATCCCCACCGCC
>JADQCD010000284.1 GCA_016278285.1 Actibacterium sp. | reverse complement strand
GCTCGACGAGCCCTTCGGCGCCCTCGACGCCAAGGTCCGCAAGGAGCTGCGCAACGGGTTGCGCGAAATCCACCACCGCACCGGCCTGACCACGGTCTTCGTGACCCATGACCAGGAGGAAGCGATGGAGCTGGCCGATCTCGTCGTCGTCATGTCGATGGGTCGCATCGAGCAGGTGGGCAAGCCCGCCGAGATCCGCGCGAAGCCCGCGACCGACTTCGTGCGGGCGTTCACCGCGGCATAAAATCTGCATGGCCGGCGGTGGAATGCAGTGGCGGTGGATGGTCGGGGCGCTTGCCCGGATCACCACATCGGCGCCAACCCTGCGGGCCCAGTCGCTGCTGCCGCAGGTGTGGGTCCGCAGCGCCGAGGCGCTTGGCTGGCATGTCCGGCTCGCCGGGCCTCGCAACTTCGTCCTGTGGCGCAATCATCTCTCGCCCGATATGGCGTCTCGGATCCTCGTTCTGCCGGATCGCGATTGCGGCCTGTCGTCTATAGAGTTCGACGCAGTCGTCGCCGATCTTGCCGAGCGCGCCGGCCTCCCGGTGCCCTCCCATGGGATCGATGGCCCCGAGCAATACTACTGGCTCGACCGCGCCGCGCGCCGCCTTGTCGAGAGGATCGCGCCAATGGCAGCACGCTGCTGCTGACCGCATCCGCCTCAGAACGGGAAAAAGATCGGGATGACCAGCACCGCGACCACGGCGAATACGATGTTGAGCGGCAGACCCACCTTGATGAAGTCGGTGAACTTGTAGCCCCCGGCGCCGTATACGAAGGTGTTGGTCTGGTAGCCGATCGGCGTGGCGAAACTGGCCGAGGCCGCGAACATCACCGCCATGATGAAGGGGCGCGGGTCGAAGCCGAGCTCGATGGCCAGAGCGATGACGATCGGGCCGATCAGCACCGCAACCGCGTTGTTCGAGACCATCTCAGTCAGTGCGCTGGTCAGGACATAGACGGCTGCAAGGATGGCAAGCGGGCCGATCCCGCCCACGGCGCCCACCACCGCCTCGATGATCACGCGCGCGGTTCCGGTCTCCTCCATCCCCATGGACAGGCCCAACATGCCGAAGATCAGGAACAGGATGCGCCAGTCGATGGCGTCGAACGCCTCCTCCGGGTCGACGCAGCGGGTCATCATCACCACGACCGCCCCGATCACCGCGAGCCCCGCGATGGGCATGACGTTCAACGCCGCCAGCCCCATCACGCCGAAGATCGTCGCAATGGCGATGGGAGCCTTGGCGCGCCGCTGCGGGCGTTCGGTGGGCGCAGACAGGTTGACGATGCCGCCATCCTCCATCAGCCGCTGGAGCCCTTCAGGCGGCCCTTCCAGCAGCAGCGTGTCGGCGAATTGCAGGCGCAGGTCCTGCAATTCCTGGCTGATGTTCAGTTCCTGCCGATGCACCGCCATGAGGTAGACGCCGTATTTCCGGCGCAGCTTCAGGTCCCGGATCGGCCTTCCGCGCAGGTGCGAGTTCGGGCCGACGCTCGCCTCCATCGTGATCGTCTGGTCGGCGGTCACCGGTTCGACGTCGTGACCGCCCCGATCCCGAAAGGCGATCTGCCCGTCCTCCTTCAGACCGAGGATCTCGCCCGTGCCGGTCTTGAGAACCAGCCGGTCGCCGACCTCCAGCGTCAGATCCGTCATCCTCGGCCGCATCGAGACCTCGCCGCGGACCACGTCCAGGATGCGGGTCTCGGCGGTATCGAAAGGCAGTTCAGACAGCCGTTTGCCGACATAGTTCGACCCGTTCGGGATCAGCAGTCGCGCGAGGAACCGGCGCTTGCTCTCTTGCCCGAGAAGGCCCGACAAGGAGGCACGATCGGGCAGCAGGAACCGGCCCGCGAAGACCATGTAGAGCATGCCCACTGTGGCGAAGATCAGCCCGGGCAGCGTCATCTCGAACATCGAGATCGGCGGCTGCCCCGCATCCCGCGCCACGCCGCTCATCAGGATGTTGGTGGAGGTGCCGACCAGCGTCAGCGTGCCGCCGAAGATCGCGGAGAAGGACAGCGGGATCAGGAGCCGCGACGGCGCCACGCCCACCGAGGCCGCGACCGAGATCATGATCGGCGTCAGCAGGATCACGACGGGCGTGTTGTTCATGAAGGCCGAAGCCCCTATCGTGCCGACCATCATCAGGAGCATCGCTCGCAGGAACGACCCCCGCGCCTGCCGCTTCAGTACATCGCCGATGATGGTCAGCACGCCGGTGCGTTCCAGCGCCGCAGAAATGATGAACATCATGGCAATCGTGATCGGCGCGGAGGAACTGAACACTGTCAGAAAATCCCGCGTCTCGATGATTCCCGTCGCCAGAAGCGCCGCCGAGGCCGCCAGCGCCGTGACCTCGGGTGGGTAGAACTCCTTGAAGAAGCTCAGGAAGACCACCCCGACAAGCGCGAGAACGAAGATCTGGTCGATGCTCATGGGCGACACTCTCGAAGACGTTAGCGTTTTCCCACAATAAACGATAAAGGAACTCGTGTTTTCAATTGCAATCTATCCGTCGCACCCAAAGCGGCGCGGGCGGGCCAGGTTAATCCGGAGGATAACCGCTCCTCATGCTACGCAAACTCGGCACCGTCTCAGGCCTGACGCTGGTAAGCAGGCTCCTCGGCTTCCTGCGCGATGTCGTGCTGGCCGCGACGCTCGGCGCCGGGCCGGTGGCGGACGCCTTCATGCTGGCCTTTCGCCTGCCGAACCATTTCCGCGCGATCCTGGCCGAGGGCGCCTTCAACGCCGCCTTCCTGCCGACATGGGCCGCAGCCGACGCAAGCGGGCCGACAGCACGCGGCTCGGCGCGGAGTTGCTCGGCTGGCTTGTCCTCCCCGCCGGACAGGCGGCTGAGAGATTGTCGTTGACCACGTCGATCCTCCCCGCCGGACACAGCCACTGCCACAAGGTATGGCGCGCCGTCTCTCAGCCGCCTGTCCGGCGGGGAGGGTTCATTGGGAACCTCCGGCGTTGCTGTTGTCGTCTCTCAGCCGCCTGTCCGGCGGTGACGCATTCCGCCCTGTGGGACATAGCCACTATCAGGCCTGCCGCGGACACCGTGGCAGGCTATTGATTTTTTGGAGATTTCAGCACCGCCTGTGATACGGGAAATGAAAAAAGTGCGAGAAAATAGTCTCGCGCGCATCCGGCAGCGCCCTGCCAGGAAAAAACGAACCGTTCCGGCACTTTCTTCTTCTGATTTCAAACATAGGACCAATGTGCTTGTGCCGCCCGGGGCCGTCTCCGACGCTCGGTCGGAATCTGCCCTGATGTTGGCGAGAGGTTACGCAGTTGTATCATTTCCATTGCCGCGTTCGCATATGATACAGACTTGTAACGTAGGCGCTCTCATGCTAAATATGATACAGGATGGTATCATTTATCCGGCGACGCCAGAAATGATACCAAGATGTAACAGGAGCACCCCTTTCATGGAACTGAAGTCGGCTGAGCAGCGTCTTGCGCGGCAGTTCGGGGAGGGTGTGCGCACCCGCCGGAAGGCGCTTGGATATACCCAGGACGACCTGGCGTCCATGATCGGAACCAACAGGCGGTTCATCAGTGAACTGGAACGAGGCAAGGGCACCAGCTACCTCGCTCCGGCACTCGCTGCGGCCGAAGCGCTCGGAATCAATATGATCTCACTCTTCGAAAATCGCCGCCCGGCGTCCCCGCAACTGCCCCCGGCATAAGCAATGGATATGTTTTTCGAGAAATACCGGGTCGGATCGATCGACACGCAAGCCGGTCCGGCCCGGGTCTTCCAATATGATGCTGACTGGCTCGGGCAGCCAGGAGCCTTTCCGATTTCCTCGACGGTTCCGCTTTCGGAGGCCGGGTTTGGCTGGGACGTCATGGCGCCCTGGCTGATCAATCTACTGCCGGAGGATGCCGATGCGCTGAGAATGATGGCGCGGATTCTCGACGTGCCACACACGGACGTTCTGGCTCTTCTCGAAAGGGTTGGTCGCGATACTTCGGGGGCCCTGTCCTTCTCCGAGCGCGGCACGACCGGGAGCACCGTGATTCCCATCGATTCTGATGCCGACTTGCAAAAGGTGCTGAATGAATTGCCGGCCAAGCCCTTCCTCGCCGGGGAAGACGGGGTTTCGATGTCGCTGGCCGGTGTGCAGTCGAAGCTGTCCGTCCGTCTCCTCGACGATGGTAGGATCGGCATCCCCGTCGACGGCGCGCCGTCGAGCCATATCCTGAAGCCCGACAGCCCCGGTCGCCTCTGGGGAAGTGTGCACAACGAAGCATTCTGCCTGACCCTGGCGCACCGGGTCGGACTGCCGGCCGCGACTGTCATCACCGGCCGTGCCGTGGAGCGCGACTATCTCCTGGTTGAGAGATACGACCGGGTGCAGGAGGGAGATCTTCTGCGCCGCAGGCACCAGGAGGACTTCTGCCAGGCGCTCGGGCTGCCGCCCGGAGCCAAGTACCAGCACTCCCGGTATCGCGGCGAGAAAGGAAGCTTCGCGCGGATGATGGACCGACTGCGGGAGGTGGGTGGCGGTAATGCCGTCATGCAGATGTGGGACATGCTGGTATTCAATGTCCTGTGCTGCAACACGGATGCCCACCTGAAGAACCACTCCCTGCTCCTGGAGCCGTACGGGGTACGGCTCGCGCCGCTCTATGACGTCATGTGCGCCAGCGTGTGGGAAAACATCACGCGAAATCTCGCGCTCGATGTCGGCGGCAAGCGTGACGGCGAATACATCGAGGGGCGTCACTGGACGCGGGAAGCCGAGGCCTGCGGCCTGGCGCCACGCCGGGCGCTTGCGCGCGTAGAATATCTCGGGAAGCGCGTGCAGGAGGAACTCGGCGCGGCGGCTGCTGAGGTCAAGATAATGCCGGCGGGCCCGCACGGCATCATCGACTTGGTGGTTGAGGCGATCGACCAGCGGTGTAGGACGATCCTTGGATCACTGGATCGGTAACGATCAGAAGAACTTCCGCCTCTCCCGCTTCGCAGCCATTCTTCTTTCCGCCCATCTCGTGATCGGCGCTGTCGCGCTGGTTCATATCCCACCGGACGGAATGCGTCAGTCCGGCGGGGAGGGGCGGCATGAACACGGCGGTCGGCTATGATGATCTCTCAGCCGCCTGTCCGGCGGGGAGGTCTGGTGACGGGCTATCCGGCAAATCGCCGACAATCTGTTGCGGTTCGTGCTGACGCTTTACCGCCGTGGTGATGATCTCATCGTAGGCGGCCTTCATGCCGTAGAGCTTCAGCTGGCTCATCGCGTCCAGCACCTGTGATCTTTCCATGGTTGGGCCTCCTCAGGCTGTCGTAGCGTTTGCAATCGGCCACGGGCTCGCAACGCAGCTGCAGCCCCTCTGGTGTCGTGATGTTCAGCGGTGGTGGCGGCTCGCGGTGTCTGGCGAGGATGTTCAGAACGACCGAGGCTGCTGGCGCCCCCTCGTTCAGCGCCTCGGCACAGGCAGCCTCCACCGCATCCAACCCGTCTGTGGGGATCATGCTCAGGCTCTGGACCATCTGACGGTCGCCATTGGGCACGCGCCCCAGCTTGCGCTGGACGCGCCGCGTGGCTGGTGGCAACTCCCACCCTTTGAACGGAGCCCCGTTCCTGAGGGCGCCGGGCTTGCGGGCCAAGACCGGAATGTAGTGCAGGGGATCGTAGATGGCCTTGTCGCGGCCAAAGGCGCGTGCGTGCTGCCCGACGATCTTGCCGTCCTGCCAGAACTCGACACGCTCGGCATAGGCCCGGATCTCGACCGGGCGGCCGACCGCACGCCCGTCGACCGAGTAACGGTTCTTGTCGAACCGGACGAGGCATGTCTTCGATACAGAGGCCGGAACGGAATGGAAGCCGTCGAAGGGGCCGACGTATGGCACCAGGCTCGCCCGCTCGTCCTGGAATACATCCCAGATGGTCCGGTCGCGCAGTTCCTGATGCGGATGGGACTTGGCCCAGGCAATACAGCGGTCCTGAAGCCAGGCGTTGAGCTCCGCGTAGCTCTTGAACCGCGGTCGCGGCACGAAGAACCGCCGCCGGACAACGCCGACCTGGTTCTCCACTTGCCCCTTCTCCCAGCCCGAGGCCGGGGTGCAAGCAACAGGATCGACGAGGTAATGCCCGCACATCTGCTGGAACCGGCGGTTGTAGGCGCGGTCACGACCAACGAAGATCGTGTCCACCGCCGTCTTCATGTTGTCGTAGATGCCCCGGGCACACGCCCCACCGAAGAAGGCAAACGCCTTGTCGTGGGCGTCGAAGACCATCTCCTGCGTCTCGCGCGGATAGGCCCGAACGAACAGCATCCGGCTGTGGCAGAGCCGGACATGCGCGACCTTCACCGTCGTGGTCATGCCGTCAATCAGCACGATCTCATGGTTCCAGTCGAACTGGTAGGCCTCGCCGGGATCGAAGCTCAGCGGCACATAGGCCGCGGCCGAGGCTTCCTGCTCCGACGTCGACCACGCGGCCGCATAGCGTCGAACCGCATCGTAGCCGCCGTCATATCCCAAGGCACGGAGCTCTTCGAAAATCCGGATGCGGGTCAGTCTCTCGCGCTTCGGTTTGCGGGCGTTCTCCGCCAGCATTCGTTCAAGCTCATCCTTCCACGGGCCGATCTTCGGCTGTGGCTGGACGTTGCGCTCATAGGTCAGCTCCGTCGCGCCGGTCCGGATCACCTCCGAAACCCGCTTCTTCGCGCTGTCCTGGATGCCGACGCCAGAGGTTCT
>JADQCD010000105.1 GCA_016278285.1 Actibacterium sp. | reverse complement strand
CGAGCCATGCGCTGGATTACGACGACACGCATTTCGCCCATATCGGCCACCCTTCGGTCGCGGTGCTGCCTGCCGCCCTGGCCGTGGCGCAAGGCACCGGCGCGACGGGCGCGGCCTTTCTGGACGCCGCGTTGGTCGGGGTCGAGGCCTCGATCCGCGTGGGCGTCTGGCTGGGGCGGGCGCATTACCAGGCCGGGTTTCACCAGACCGCGACGGCGGGCGCCTTCGGTGCCGCCCTTGCGGCGGCGCGGTTGCTGGGCTGCGACAGGCAGCAGGTGATGCAGGCGCTGGGGCTTGCCTCGACCTGCGCTTCGGGGCTGAAGTCGCAGTTCGGCACGATGGGCAAACCCTACAATGCCGGGATCGCGGCAGCCAACGGGGTGGAGGCCGCGTTGCTGGTGGCGCGCGGTTTCGTGTCGAACCCCGAGGGGCTGGAAGGGGCGCAAGGCTTTGGCCCCACCCATCACGGGCAGGCCGATCTGCGCGCGATGGACGGGTTGGGCGCGGACTGGCTGTTCGAAACCGTGAGCCACAAGTTCCACGCCTGCTGCCACGGCACCCATGCGGCGCTGGAGGCGCTCGGCAAGCTGCACGGCTTTTCGGCTGACAAGGTGACGGCGGTTGCGATCACCACTCATCCGCGATGGCTGAGCGTGTGCAACATCGACATGCCGCGCACCGGGCTGGAGGCCAAGTTCAGCTATCGGCTGACGGCGGCGATGGCGCTGGCAGGGCTCGACACCGGCGCGCTGGACAGTTTCACCGACACGCTTTGCGCCGATCCGGAACTCGTCACGCTGCGCGACCGCGTCGAAGTCAGATCGGACGATACGCTCTCGGAAACCGCCGCGCGGGTCGTGGTGCGCACGCGGGATGGGGGCGAGCATCGTGCCGAGCATGATCTGGATGCCCCGATGCCGCTGGACGAGCGGCGGAAAAAACTGCGCGCCAAGGCTGTGTCGCTGCTGGGCGCGGAGCGGGAGACGGCGTTGTGGGGCGCGGTGACCGCGCGGGGCGGTCCGGATCTCGACGCCCTGGGCAGGCTGCTTGCAGGGTGACGCGTGCCGGGGCATCCCGGCAAGGCTCTGGCGGATCAGCAACAACACCGCGTGGCCGTCGTAATCGGCGCCCCGGGTCCGAACAAGGTCCGTCGTTCAAAATATTCCCCCGACGATCAACGGCACCAGGATGGCGGTCAGAAGCGCGTTCAGCCCCATGCCGATGCCTGCGAATGCGCCCGCCGTTTCGTTCACCTGAAACGCCCTGGCCGTGCCGATGCCATGCGCCGCGACCCCCACCGCAAAGCCGCGTGCGCGCCAGTCGCGGATACGCAGCAGGTTCAGCAGGGGCGTGGCGGTGATGGCGCCGATGATGCCGGTCAGAATCACCAGCACCGCCGTCAGGGTCGGCGAGCCTCCGATATTTTCCGAAATCCCCAGCGCCACCGGCGCAGTGGCCGATTTCGGCGCCAGCGACAGCAGCGTGGATTGATCCAGCCCCAGCGCCCAGCCGATGCCGAGTGCAGTGAAGATCGCGGTCAGCGACCCGGCCAGCAGCGCGGCAAGCAACGGCAGCGCGCTTTGCCGGACCCGGGCCAGGTTGGCGTGCAGCGGCAGTGCCAGCGCGACGGTCGCCGGCCCCAGCATGAAATGCACGAACTGCGCACCCTCGAAATAGGTGCCATAGGGCGTGCCCGTCGCGCCCAGCAGAAGCGCCAGCAATAACACGGCGATCAGCACCGGGTTGACCAGCGGCCGCCGCCCTGCTGCGCGGAAGATCGCGTCGGCCACGGCGTAAGCCGCCAGCGTTGCCGTCAGCCAAAGCAGCGGCTCTTGTGCCAGATAGCTCCAGATTTCGGCAAACTCAGTCATCCGCCCGTCCCGTCAGACGCGCCACGCCGACGAAAACCGCGGCGCCCACCGCGATCGCGGCGACGGTCGATCCCGCCAGCGCGATCAGGATCGCCGCCCCGGCCTGTTCCAGAAGGCCCAGGTGCCCGACGATGCCGACCCCGGCCGGCACGAACAGAAGCGACAGATGCGCCAGCAGCGCCGACGCGGTCTCGCGCAGCCGATCTGCCACGGCAGGCCGGGCCAACAGCAGCCCTAGCAACAGCGCCATGCCGATCACCGGACCGGGCAGGGGCAGCGCCAGCGCGCGGGCCAGCACCTCGCCCGAGAGTTGGAACAACAGGAGCACGGTCAGGTTGAGGATCATTGGTCGCGGGTTCCGGTAATTGTCTCGATGATCGTATACGCGACCTATCGGCGATCAAGACTTAACCTTCTGTTAACCGATCACCGGCTTCATCGAGCGAATGGCCGAGGAGGACACATGACCCGAATGAGACTGATCCTGTTGGTTGCCGCTGCCGGCTGCGCCAGTCCGAGCATCACGATGCATGGCTTGCCCGAGCGCGAGGTCGTCGTGGGCGAAAGCCGGTTCAGCGTCTTTTCAGACGGCCGCAAGGTCGAGGCAATTCGCACCAACATGGAATATTCGGACGGTATCATGGCGCGCGGGTATACGGCGATCGAAAAGGCGACAGGCTGTTCGATCGTGCCGGGAACCTTCGACGGCGATCCGGCGCTGATGCGCGCGGAAATCGCCTGCGACCCGGAATAGGAAAACCGCAGAGTCACGGCAGGCCGTGCAGGATGCGCGATACAGCCGCGTGACCTTGCAACCGACGTTACACGGACGTTAGCCTCGGCCAGAGCCTGTCTTCCCGGGGCGACCCGGCCCGATTGCGAAGGGCTGCATGAAACGGATCTCCGACATCCTGGCAAGGCTTCTGGGCGACGTTGGCGTCGTCTTTCATCTTTCGATGCTGATCATTGTCGGGTTCGTGGCGGCGTCCGCGATTTCGCCCGACGCTGTGCAGCGGGTTGCGCAGGCCATCCTGCACGCCATGGCGGTCAATGTCGGGTGGATTTATCTGATGGTCACAAGCGGTTTCGTCGTCTTTGTCCTGGCGCTCGGCCTGGGACGGGCCGGCAAGTTCCGTCTGGGCGCCGAGGATGAACCGGCCGAATTCTCGTTTTCCAGCTGGCTTGCAATGATCTTTTCCGCCGGGATGGGCGTGGGGCTGATGTTCTGGGGCGTTGCCGAGCCGATGATGCATTTCAACGAACCGCCCCTGGGCAACGGCCTGCCGCGCACCGCGCACGCGGCCCAGACCGGGATGCGCTATGCCTTCTTTCACTGGGGGTTGCACCAATGGGCGAATTTCGCGTTGGTGGGGCTTGCCATCGCCTATGTCCGCTTCCGCCATCAAAGCCACGGCCTGATCAGCGAGACATTCCGCCCGCTGCTGGGCGATCGCGTGGATCGCGGCTGGGGCGATGTCATCGACATTCTGACCGTCGTTTCGACCGTTTTCGGCGTTGCCACGACGCTGGGTCTGGGCGCGCTTCAGATCAACAGCGGCCTGACCAGGCTGTTTGGCATACCCTATGGCTTTTCATCGCAGCTGGTGATCGTCGCGGTGGTTGGCGGGCTTTTCATGCTTTCCGCCATGACGCCGCTGGACAAACGGATCGAGCGCATGCTGCTGCGAGAATCAGAACGCGAAGCGGCGCAGCAGGCGCAGGAGGAAATCCATCCGACCGGCCCGGAAGCCGTGCCCGAATCCGCCACGACCGGCGCGGGCAGCAATTCACATTCTGCAACTTGAATATATTTTGCGCGATGCCATATTCCATCTGATCGGAGGCACCCGCCCCGTATGACAGGAGAGAGAAATGACCCTTGATCGCAGCGTGATGGCCTTTGCCGGTGTAATGATCCTGCTGAGCGTGGCCCTGACCTATTTCGTTTCGCCGCTCTGGATGTGGTTTACCGTGTTCATCGGTCTGAACCTGCTTCAATCCGCCTTTACCGGATTCTGCCCGGCGGCGACGATCTTCAGGAAGCTTGGCGTAAAGCAGGGCTGCGCATTCGAATAGGCGCCGAATTCGCGCCTTGAAGTTGCACAGATTTTCCGGGATGTCGGCTTTTTCAGGCTGAAAGCCGTCGGCAAGGACGGCCGGAAAGTTGCGCCTGTTTCCGGCAACACCCCCTTTGCAGGGGCCGGCATGACGGTGGACATCGCAAGACGAAGGTCTTAATCGTCCGGCGAGTTCATTTCGGGACGGATAACAGGGGGTTCCGTGCAATCCGGCGATATTGAGGCGCTGTTCACCAGGGCTGACGGGCGTTATCTTTTCGCCCGCTGGGGCCGGCCGATCGCGCCGGTGGTTTTCGGTGTCACCGAACAGACCCTTCAGACCGTCAAGGGCGTCTGCGAGGCTGTGGTCGCGCTGGCCGGACACAAGATGGCCGAGACCGACCCCGAGCTTGGCGCAAACCTGATGGTGTTCTTCTTCCGCGATTGGCAGGAACTGCTTGAGATGCCCGATCTGGACCGGTTGGTGCCCGACTTGGCGGCGCTGGTGGCGCGGTTGAAGGCGGCCGGGGCGAACCAGTACCGGTTTTTCCGCTTCGACGACGCCGGCGCGATCCAGGCGGCCTTTGTCTTCGTGCGGATGGACGATGCATTGGCAGACCTGCCCGCCGAAGAGGTTGCGCTGTCGCAGATGGTGCAGATGATCCTTTTGTGGTCGGACACCGCGTTTTCCGAACGCAGCCCTTTGGGCCGTACGCCCGAGGGCGGCACCGTGCTGCGCCCCGAGATCGCCGAGGTGATCCGCGCGGGGTATGACCCGGTGTTGCCGGTCTGCGCCGATGACCCGGCCCACGCCTTGCGAATGGCGGCACGGATCGCTCGGGGATCGGGGCAGGGCGCATGAGCGCCCATCGCTTCCCCGTGCGTGTCTATTACGAAGACACCGATCTTGCCGGGATCGTCTATTACGCGAACTACCTGAAATTCATCGAACGCGGGCGCAGCGAATGGCTGCGCGACCTGGGGGTCGACCAGGCACGCCTGAAGACCGACCGGGGGATCGTTTTTGCCGTGCGGCGGGTCGAAGCCGATTACCTGCGGCCGGCGCATTTCGACGATCTGCTCGACGTGGAGACCGAGACCGAGGTGGCGACGGGCGCGCGAATGACGCTGAAACAGCGCGTGTTGCGCGCGGGTGAGACCATTTTCGCCGCCCGAGTGACAGTGGTGGCGTTGGGCGCGGGCGGGGCACCGGTGCGGTTGCCGGCAGATATTCGCCGATTGCTCACCAATGGTTAGGGCAAAAATCGGCTCTGACGTGGTTGTGTTGGCAATCGCTCTTAAAAGACTGTAGTGTCTGCGGTAATCAGAGCCGGAAAGAACACGGCCCAAAAACGAGCAGGCATATGGACACTCAAACCCTGGCGCTGGCGCAGGAGATGGATTTCTCCATGCTCGCGCTGTTCGCGCGCGCAACGATCGCGGTCAAGATCGTCATGATTCTTCTGATCGGGGCCTCCTTCTGGAGCTGGGCGATCATCATCCAGAAACTCATCGCCTATCGCGCCGCGCGCGCCGAGGCCGCGGCCTTCGACGCGGATTTCTGGTCGGGGCAGCCGCTGGACGAGCTGTTCGAGAAAATCGGCGATGAGCCGTCGGGCCCGTCGGAACGTATCTTCGTTTCGGGCATGATGGAATGGCGGCGTTCGCATCGGCAGGACGGCGCGCTGATTCCGGGGGCGGCGCCGCGGATCGACCGTTCGATGGACGTGGCCATCGCCAAGGAGGCCGAGCAAATGAACAGCGGGCTTTCGTTTCTCGCCACCGTTGGTTCGACCGCGCCGTTCATCGGGCTTTTCGGCACGGTCTGGGGCATCATGAACGCCTTCGAACAGATCGCAATGCAGCAGAACACCAACCTTGCGGTGGTCGCGCCCGGAATTTCCGAGGCGCTGCTGGCAACTGCGCTGGGCCTTCTGGCGGCGATTCCGGCGGTGATCTTCTACAACAAGCTGTCCGCCGACAGCGACCGGATCGTCAGTGGCTACGACGCGTTCGCCGACGAGTTTTCGACCATCCTTTCGCGCCAGCTGGACAGCTGAGCGATGGCCGCGGGTGTGGTGCAACGCAAGGGGGGCAGCCGGCGGAGACGCAGCCGCGCGCGGTCGGCCGCAATGTCCGAGATCAACGTCACGCCATTCGTGGACGTGATGCTTGTGCTTCTTATCATCTTCATGGTCGCCGCGCCGCTGCTGACCGTCGGCGTCCCGGTGCAACTGCCCGAAACGGCGGCCGAAGCCTTGCCCGCCGAACAGGAAGAGCCGCTGACCATCACGCTGACATCCGACGGCCGCATCGTGCTTCAGTCTACAGAGACCGCCCCGGGCGAACTGATGGGCAAGTTGCGGGCCATCGCGGCCGAACGCGACAGCGACAAGATCTTTCTGCGAGCCGACGGCGCCGTGCCGTATGCACAGGTGGCGAAGGTCATGGGCGCGCTCAATGCCGGCGGGTTCCGCAATATCGCGCTGGTCACCGAAAGCGGCGGGCCGACGCTGGATGACGGGCAGGGCGGGTAAGGCCGGGTGCCATGAAAACGGGTTTCTATATTTCGGGACTCGGGCATGCCGGCCTGATCCTGTGGTTGCTGGTCGGGGGGCTGTTTACCACCCGGACTCCCGCACCACTTGAGGTGACCCAGGTTTCCATCGTCAGCGGCGAGGAATATGCCGCCCTGACGGCACCGGCCGCGGCGCCTTCGGCCGAGGTGACGGCGCCGAAGCCGCCGGTGCCCCGCCCGGTCGATCGCCCGGCAGATGCCCCCGCCGCCGAAAGCGCGCCGGAAACGAACCCGTCGCCGGACCCGGTGCCACCCGCGCCCTCCGACCCGGCGCCCGACA
>JADQCD010000063.1 GCA_016278285.1 Actibacterium sp. | reverse complement strand
GGTCCAGGTGCCCGAATCGATCCTCGTGTCGGAACTGGCCAACCGCATGGCCGAGCGTTCGGCCGATGTGGTCAAGTCGCTGATGAAGATGGGCATGATGGTCACCCAGAACCAGCCGATCGATGCGGATACCGCCGAGCTTATCGTCGAGGAATTCGGCCACAAGGTCGTGCGCGTGTCCGATGCCGACGTGGAACAGGTGATCGACACGGTCGAGGACAAGCCCGAGGATCTGAAACCGCGTCCCCCGGTCGTGACGATCATGGGGCACGTCGATCACGGCAAGACCTCGCTTCTGGACGCGATCCGCAAGGCCAAGGTCGTCGCTGGCGAAGCCGGCGGAATCACCCAGCATATCGGCGCCTACCAGGTGCAGACCGACAGCGGTTCGACCCTGACCTTCCTGGACACCCCGGGACATGCGGCATTCACCTCGATGCGGGCCCGGGGCGCGCATGTGACCGATATCGTCGTTCTGGTCGTGGCTGCCGATGATGCGGTGATGCCGCAGACGATCGAGGCGATCAATCACGCCAAGGCGGCGCAGGTTCCGATGATCGTCGCGATCAACAAATGCGACAAGCCCGAGGCCGACCCCAACAAGGTGCGCACCGATCTGCTGCAGCACGAGGTCGTGGTCGAGGCCATGTCGGGCGATGTGCAGGATATCGAGGTCTCGGCGATCACGGGCAAGGGTCTGGACGAGCTGCTGGAAGCAATCGCACTTCAATCCGAGATCCTGGAACTGAAGGCCAACCCGAATCGCGCCGCGACCGGTGCGGTGGTCGAGGCCCAGCTTGACGTGGGCCGCGGCCCCGTGGCCACGGTTCTGGTGCAGAACGGGACGTTGCGGCGCGGTGACATCTTTGTCGTGGGCGAGCAGTGGGGCAAGGTCCGCGCGCTGATCAACGACAAGGGCGAGCGCGTCGAAGAAGCCGGGCCATCGGTTCCGGTCGAGGTGCTGGGCCTGAATGGCACGCCCGAGGCGGGCGACGTTCTGAACGTAGTCGAGACCGAGGCGCAGGCCCGCGAGATCGCCGAATATCGCGAGCAGGCCGCCAAGGACAAGCGGGCAGCCGCCGGTGCCGCAACGACGCTGGACCAGTTGCTGGCCAAGGCGAAGGAAGACAAGAACCTGAAGGAGCTTCCGATCCTGGTGAAGGCCGACGTTCAGGGGTCGGCCGAGGCGATCGTCCAGGCGATGGAGAAGATCGGCAACGACGAAGTGCGCGTGCGCGTCCTGCATGCCGGCGTCGGTGCGATCACCGAAACCGATGTCGGCCTGGCCGAGGCGTCCGGAGCGCCGATTATCGGCTTCAACGTCCGGGCCAACGCGCCGGCGCGCAACGCGGCCAACCAGAAGGGCGTCGAGATCCGCTATTACAGTGTGATCTACGACCTTGTGGACGACGTGAAGGCGGCGGCCAGCGGCCTGTTGTCGAACGAGATCCGGGAGAAGTACATCGGCTATGCCGAGATCAAGGAGGTCTTCAAGGTCTCCGGCGTCGGCAAGGTTGCCGGCTGTCTTGTGACCGAGGGGATCGCCCGCCGCTCGGCTGGTGTGCGCCTGCTGCGCGACGATGTCGTGGTTCACGAAGGCACGCTGAAGACGCTGAAGCGCTTCAAGGACGAAGTGGCCGAGGTTCAGTCGGGCCAGGAATGCGGGATGGCCTTCGAGAACTATGAGGACATCCGGCCAGGCGATGTGATCGAGATTTTCGAGCGCGAAGAGATCGAGCGCAAACTCAGCTGATGACGGTCAAGAAATCGCGAACACGAAGGGGCGGCATCGACAACGGTGCCGTCCCCTTTTCCCGGCAGTGCTGCGCGCTCGGGAGATCGTTTCCGGCACGGACATTCGGATCGGGGTCAGCGTGACTCGCGGATCCGGGGCACTGTGTGCAAGCGGCGGCATGATGCGCGATCCGATTTAGCCCGTATACATGGCCGCCTGATTGCGTTAGGGGGCTTTTCCTTCCTCTGTCATCGCGGCAGACCGCGGCACCCGGTGCCGCACATACCCACACAGATCGGTTTCCTGATGATCCAGACCCTTTCCGATGCGCTCGCCGAGCGCGGCTATGAAACTTTGACCCCGGTGCAAGAGGCGGTCACCGACCCCGAACTGCGCGACGCCGACCTTCTGGTCTCGGCGCAGACCGGATCGGGCAAGACGGTCGGATTCGGGCTGGCCATCGGCCCCACGCTTTTTGGCGAGGCCGAGACGCTTGGCCCGGCCGCGGCGCCGCTTGCCCTGATTGTCGCCCCCACCCGTGAGCTGGCCTTCCAGGTAACGCGAGAGCTTGGCTGGCTCTACGCGAAGGCAGGCGCGCGGGTCGTTTCTTGTGTTGGCGGGATGGACATGCGCGACGAACGCCGGGCGCTTGAGCGCGGGGCGCATATCGTCGTCGGAACGCCCGGCCGCCTGCGCGACCATATTCAGCGCGGCTCACTCGACATGGGCAGCCTGCGGGCGGTCGTTCTGGACGAGGCCGACGAGATGCTCGATCTGGGATTCCGGGAGGATCTGGAATTCATGCTGAGCGAGGCCCCGGTCGCGCGTCGGACACTCATGTTTTCGGCCACGGTGCCGCCGATGATCGCAACGCTGGCGCAGCATTACCAGCGCGACGCCGTTCGGGTCACGACCCTTTCGGACAGAACCCAGCATGCCGACATTGCCTATCAGGCGCTGCGCGTCGCCCCGCAGGACGCGGAAAACGCGATTATCAATGTCCTGCGCTATCACGAGGCACAGAACGCCATCGTCTTCGCCAATACCAGGGCGACCGTGAACCGGCTGACCGCGCGCTTTGCCAATCGAGGCTTCGCCGTGGTGTGCCTGTCCGGCGAACTGAGCCAGGCAGAACGGACCCATGCCCTTCAGGCGATGCGCGACGGGCGGGCGCGGGTCTGCGTCGCCACCGATGTCG
Organism: Actibacterium sp.; assembly: GCA_016278285.1. Lineage (GTDB taxonomy): Bacteria > Pseudomonadota > Alphaproteobacteria > Rhodobacterales > Rhodobacteraceae > JADQCB01. Next base: position 3,892 of record JADQCD010000063.1, on the reverse strand, counting down.
CGGCGCGTGGCATCGACCTGCCCAACCTGGAGCTTGTGATCCATGCCGAGCTGCCTTCGAACCCCGAGGGTCTTTTGCACCGCTCGGGACGGACCGGCCGGGCCGGGCGCAAGGGCATTTCGGCCCTCGTGGTGCCGCCGAAGTCGGTCAAGCGGGCCGAACGCCTGTTGAAAAGCGCCCGCGTCAGTGCCGAATGGACCACCGCACCCGCAGCCGAAGATATCCTGCGCCGCGACGAAGAAAGGCTGCTGGCCGATCAGGACTGGTCCGCAGACATCACCGACGACGAAGCGGCCTTTGCCGAGCGGTTGCTTGGGTTGCACCCGCCAAAGGCAATCGCCGCGGCCTGTCTGCGGCTTTATCGGGCGCGCCGGTCGGCGCCCGAAGAACTTTCCGCGCCGGATGCCCGTCCCGCCGCCAGGGAACGCGCGCCTTTTGGTCCCGGCGTCTGGTTCGCCCTTTCCGTCGGTCGCGACGACCGCGCCGAGGCACGTTGGCTGTTGCCGTTGCTGTGCCGCGCAGGAAAACTGGAAAAGGATGCGATCGGCGCGATCCGGGTCCAGCAGTCCGAAACCTTCGTGGAACTGGCCGAGGAGAGCGTACCGCGATTCCTGAAGGTGCTGGGACCGGACGGCCTGCTGGAAGAGGGCGTATCGGCCCGCCGGATCGAGGGAACACCCGAAATGGGGCGCAGACCCGATTCGGAGGCCGACTTGCCTGCCGCCGGCCGAGCGAAGGCGCCTGCGCGGCCCAGTGCGGCCCCACGCCCGGCACCGTCCCCCAAGGCCGGCGGAAACGTCACGGCGCCGAGAAAGAGCGGCAGTCATCCGGACGCTGCGACCCCCAAAAAATTGCGGGACAAGCCGGCCGGTGCGGCTGGAAAGGGTGCGTTGGCAGGCAAGGCCGGGCCGGGCTCCGCCGGGCGTGGTGCTGGCGCCAGGCGCGGGGCCGACATCGCGGGCCATCCTGGGGCGCTGGATACCTCGAAACGGTTTGACCCGTCCAATCGACCGCCGCGAAAGAAGGCCGGTGGCGCACAGTCGTCGCAACGACGGAAACGCTAGCGCCTTTGCCCCGTCGCAGCGCATGGTTGCCTGCCGGTTGCCGCCGTTGTGGCGATCACGGGCGCGGCTGCGTGACGTCTTGTGACAGTCAACCCAGATAACCGCGCAGCGCAGGCGGGGGATCGGACAGAAGCGTGGCGGTATCGCGTGGCGGATCCACGCGGCCGCCGAAAACGGTGATCGTCTGGTCGGCCATCGCCGCAGCGTCCCGTGGATCGTGGCTGACCATCAGCATGGTCGCGCCGGTTTCCGCCGCCAGATCGCCGACCAGCATCAGCATTTCGGACCGCAGCGCCGGACCAAGCGCGGCAAACGGCTCGTCCAGCAAGAGCAGGGGGCGCGCCCGCAGCAGCACCCGGGCCAGCGCCACCCGGCCCCGCTGACCGCCGGACAGTTGCGCAGGCTTGCGACCGCCCAGCCCCGCAAGGCCGACCCGTTCCAGGCTGCGCAGTACCGCCTTCTTCGCGGCGGCGTCGAGCTTGAGGTCCGGGCGCAAGCCCAGCCCGACATTCTGCGCAACGGTCAGATGCGGGAACAGGTTGTTGTCCTGGAAGATCAGACTGACCGGGCGCGCACCGGGGGGAATGGGTGCAAGATCCTGTCCGTTCCACAGGACCCGCCCCGAGTCGGGCATCTGGAACCCGGCGATGAGATCCAGAAGCGTGGATTTTCCCGCGCCCGACGGGCCGATCACCGCCACCCGCGCGCCGGATTCAATCGAAAGATCCGCGGTAAGTGTGTAATCCCCCTGTGTCAGGTGCAACGCCTCAAGTCGCAGCATGGCCCCGCCCCCCGCGATCGAAGATCCAGAACAGCAGAAGGCTGAGCGCCAGCAGCAACAGCGCGGCGCCGGCGGCCTGATCCATCTGGTAGGCTGCCATGAGGCGATAGAGTTGCAGCGGCAGCGTGGCTTGCGCCGGGTCCGCGAACAGGGCGATCACGCCCAGATCCCCCATGCTCAGCGCGGCAGCCAGGCCGGTGGCAAAGCCGATCGGCCGACGCAGTCGCGGCAGCACCAACAGGCGCAGCCGTGCCAGGCCGCTCATGCCCAGGCTGTCGGCCAGGCGCCCATAGGCCGCTTCGGCTTCTCGCAGCGCCGGCACAAGCACGCGCATCGCGAAAGGCAGGCTCATCACCGCGTTGACCAGTGCGGTGACCGGCAGGGCCAAGGCGACGGGATCGGTCAGGGGGAAGATCACGATGAACAGGCCCGTGCCGATGACAAGCGGCGAGGCCGCGATGGACAGCGCGCCCGTGACCTCCAGTGCGGCGCCTGCCGGGCCCCTGCCCAGCTGCACCCTCGCTATCGCCAGCGGCAGGGCCAGGCCCAGCATCAGGAATGCCGAGCTCACCGCCACCAGCAGCGAGCGGATTGCAGCGGTCAGAACGCTGGTCGGCAGTTGCGGGATGGCGGGCAGGCCCCGCGCCACGACCATCCAGAGCGGCAGAATCAGGAACAGGGCAGCCAGCGTGATCCATAGGGTATCTGCCGAGCGGCAGGCAAGCCCGCCCGCATCCCAGCGTTGCGGGACCCTGTCCAGCCCGGCGCCGCCGAAAGCGGGAACCGCCACCCAGACCGCCAGAACCGCCGCCAGCGCGGACAGTGCGAACTGGACAAGCGACAACAGCGCGGCGCGGCCCAGGTCGAACTCGAAGCGGAACGCCTGATAGATCGCCAGTTCGACCGTCGTCGCGCCCGGACCTCCGCCCAGCGTCAGGGCCACGGCAAAACTGGTAAGGCAGACAACGAAGATCACCACGAAAGCACCGGGCAGAACTGTGCGCAGCATCGGGCGTTCCAGCCAGCGGTTGACGTCCCGGGCCCCGAACCCCAGCGACGCAGCCAGCCGAAAGCGTTCGGCCGGGATCGATTGCCACCCTTGAAGGATCAGCCGTGTGGCCAGTGGCAGATTGAAGAACACATGCGCCAGAACCACACCCTGAAGGCCATAGATCGACAGCGGTGCGACACCGAGAATCTGAAGACCCTGGTTAAGCAGCCCGTTGCGGCCGAAAACGGCCAGCAGGCCCAGGATGGCAACGATCACCGGCAGGATGAAGGGCGCCCCGAGCAGCGTGACAAGCGCACTGCGACCGAAAAAGGCGCGTCGCGCCAGCGCCCTTGCGACCGGGATCGCCAGCACCACGCTAAATGCCGCCGACAACGTGGCTTGCACCAGCGTGAAGCGCAGCGCCGCCCAATCGCCGGGGCCAAGAGCCACCACGCCTTCGGCCCGGGCGAACACGGCACCGAGCGTGCCCAGCGTCAGCAACAGGACCAGGGCGGCAACGACCGCCCCGGCCCGGATGCCGGCGCCTAGCGGCTGAGCGCGCTGCGCCATTCCTCAAGCGCCTCGTTACGCAGTTTCGCGGCCCGCTCGGGCGGCAGGATCAGGGACTTTTCAGGCTGAATCAGTGTCTCGAACCCCTCGGGCAAGCCATCTGCGGGCATTGCCGCGGGATACATCCAGTTGGTCGTTGGGATCACCGACTGGAAGGCATCGGTCAACATGAAACGCAAGAAACGGTCGGCCAGTTCGGGCTGGTCCGACCCCTCGATGCGACCGGCCACCTCGATCTGCATGTAATGTCCTTCGTCAAACAAGGCTGCAGCTTTGCTGGGATCCTGCTCGGCGATCAGGTGATAGGCGGGCGAGGTCGTGTAGGACAGGACCATATCCGCTTCACCATCCAGAAACAGCCCATAGGCCTCGGACCAGCCCTTCGTGACCGTCAGGACATGCGGCGCAAGCCCCTGCCAGATTTCCTCGGCACGGTCGCCATAGGCGGCCTTGACCCACATCAGCAGTCCCAGGCCCGGGGTCGAG
>JADQCD010000012.1 GCA_016278285.1 Actibacterium sp. | reverse complement strand
TCACTTCGCCCTTGTCGTTCACCTCGGCCAACAGGCTCTCCTTCTGTTTCAACCCGCGAAGCAGAACGCTGGTCCGCCGGTCAACAAATCTTTGCGTCAGCGCACCATGCAGCGCATCCGACAATCGGTCTTCTACCGCGCGAGTCGCATCGCGCCAATGTGATTCGTCATCCACCCAGCCCTTGCGCTGCGCCACATATGTCCAGGTCCGGATATAGGCCAGCCGTTTCGACAATGCGTCGATGTCGCCATCGGTCCGGTCGATACGTCTGATCTGGCGGGCCAGCCAGTCGTCCGGCACAGTCCCGCCCTCATGCAGGAAACCGAAGATCCGGTCGAGCAGGTTGACATGCTCGGTGGCCGAGATCCCGCGGAAATCCGGGATCCGGCAGATATCCCATAACAGCCGCACATCGGGCGCCGTCGTGACCTGGTCGCGAATATCTGGAAAATCAGCCAGCGCGCGCAGCGCATTTTGGTCGTCCGCTTCGCGGGCCCGCGTCAGCCAGTCATTTTCGGCGCGCCGCTCCAGTGTGGCGATCAACCGCTGGACAGAGCCAAAATCAAGCTTCGGATTGCGCCATTGCAGCTTGCGGATCGGGGTGAAACGATGATTCGTGATCGCATCGACAACGCTATCGTCCAGCCTGGGGGCCTCACCCGTGACTCCGAAGGTCCCGGCGCGCGTATGGCGTCCGGCCCGGCCGGCGATCTGCGCCAGTTCGTTGGGCTGCAGGTCGCGCATCCGGCGGCCGTCGAACTTGCGCAGTCCGGAGAATGCCACATGGTCGATATCCAGATTCAGTCCCATGCCGATGGCGTCGGTGGCGACCAGGTAATCGACCTCGCCGTTCTGATACATCTCCACCTGCGCGTTGCGGGTGCGCGGGCTGAGCGCCCCCATCACCACGGCACAGCCACCCTTTTGGCGACGGATCAGCTCGGCGATGGAATAAACATTTTCGACGGAAAACCCGACGATCGCCGCGCGTGCCGGCATTCGGCTGATTTTTTTCGAGCCCGCATAGGTCAGGTCCGAAAACCGCTCGCGCCGCATGAACTGCGCCCCCGGCACCAACGCACCGATCGCGCCGCGCATCGTATCGGCGCCCAGGAACAGCGTTTCGTGCAGCCCTCGCGCGTGCAGCAGCCGATCGGTAAAGACATGGCCGCGCTCGGGATCGGCGCAAAGCTGGATCTCGTCGATGGCCAGAAAATCCGCGCCGTTGTCGGTGGGCATCGCCTCGACGGTGCAAACCCAGTATTGCGCGCGCCCGGGCACAATTCGCTCTTCGCCGGTGATCAGCGCCACCACCGACGGGCCACGCAACGCGACGATACGGTCGTAGACCTCGCGCGCCAGCAAGCGCAGCGGCAGACCGATGACCCCCGTCCTGTGCGCCAGCATCCGCTCGATCGCATAATGCGTCTTGCCGGTATTGGTCGGCCCGAGGACCGCCATGATCCTCTGCTCTTGCCGCAGCATGTTCTGGCCTTTCAGAGTTTTACGCCCGATACGGCTTTCTCGAGCCTCTCGATTGCCTGTGCGAGATCGGGTTCATGCGGATGCAGCGCATGCGCGGCACGATAGGCCGCCAGGGCCTGCCGATCCCGGCCCAGTTCCTCCAGAACGGCGCCCAACCCCATCATTGCACCAAAGTGGCGCGGATTCAGCGCCAGCGTCCGGCGGATATCGGCCAGCGCGGGACCGAAAAGCCCCTTGCGAAAATAGGCCGTCGCCCGGCCGTTATAGCCTTCGGCGAAATCCGGCGCATGGTCGACCAGCGCCGTGAAATGGCCGATCGCCGTGTCGTAGTCTTCGGCCTCCATGGCTTTGCGGCCACGCTGAAGCAGCAGATCCATCGCCGGAGAGCCGGATTTCGACCATTCGGCCCAGATCTGGTCCTCGACCATCTTCCAGTTCGGCAGTTCAGGCTGCTTCAACTCCGCAAACAGGCTGTCCAGGCGATCGGTCTGGGCCTGCCCCGGCAGGCCAGAGAGACCAGCCAGGAAACATGCCGCGAAGATATGTTTGAGAAACCGTCGAAGAGTGCCCATAACAAGCTCCAGAGTAATACTTGTGCGGGGAAAACCAATACCCCGCCGGTCACAATCGGAGGATTTCCATGAGCGACGTGATTGACGCCGCCGTAAAGGCGTTGAACGAAAAGATCGGGACGGGCTTCGACGGTATCGCCAAGTTCGTGATCGAAGGCGAAGGCGCGCTCATCGTCGACGAAAGCGGTGCGCGGGCCGGCGATGACGAAGCGGACGTGACCCTGACCGCCAATGCCGACGATTTTCAGGCGATGCTGGAAGGTGAATTGAACCCGACGACGGCATTCATGTCCGGCAAGCTGTCGGTGGATGGCGATATGGGTCTGGCGATGAAACTGGGCTCGGCGTTGTCGTGAACGATGAAACCTGCGCCCCTTTTCGATGATGTGGCCGATGGTCCGGATGGCGGTGCGGCGTTCTGGCTGACCGCGCGGGATGGTGTGCGCATCCGCATTGCCGTCTGGCCGGACGGCGAAAAGGGCACGGTGTTGCTGTTTCCCGGTCGCACCGAATATGTGGAAAAATATGGCCGTGCCGCGCGCGATCTTCGGACCCGCGGCTATGCCACCGTCACGTTGGACTGGCGCGGACAGGGCCTTGCCGAGCGGATGCTCAATGCGCCCGAGGTCGGGTTCGTCGACGATTTCATGGATTATCAGCTCGACGTTATGGCACTTGCCCGCGCCCTGCCCGCGCTGGATCTGCCCTCCGGTCCGCATTTCCTGCTGGCGCATTCGATGGGCGGGGCGATCGGACTGCGCGCCTTGTTCGAAGGGCTGAAGGTGCCCGCCGCGGCATTCACCGCGCCGATGTGGGACATCATGATGCCGACCCCGATGCGGGCAGCCGCAAGGGTCCTGACCACAGCGACCCGCCCGACGCCGCTGGGCCGGCGCTTCGCGCCCGGCACGTCGGGCAACCGCAGCTATGTCGATGCTGCCGCGTTCGAGGGAAACGACCTGACCGCCGATGCCGAGATGTTCGCCTACATGCAGCGCCAGGTGACCGATCACCCGGAACTGACGCTGGGCGGGCCCAGCCTGATCTGGGTGCATGAGGCGATGCGCGAAATCGGCCAGCTGGCACACCGTCCGTCGCCCGACATCCCGGCGCTGACATTCCTGGGCGGTGAAGAGAGAATCGTCAGCCCGGATGCGATCCGCCAACGCATGGCGCGCTGGCCCGGCGGACGGCTGATCGAGGTGGCGGGCGCCCGCCACGAGGTGATGATGGAAGGCCCGGACACCCGCAGGATGGTTTTCGACGAGATCTGCGCGCTGTTCGACGCGGCGCTGTGACCGTGCTTTGTCTTGAACGTGCCTGCCCCGCCAGCATATGTCAGGGGAACGCTTGCAACACAAAGGTCCATTCATGCGCTTTTCCGCCCCCAGCCCTGTCTTCGACGCCAATGCCCCGGCCGCCGGCGGCAACCTCGGTGACCTGCCGGAATGGGATCTGACCGATCTCTACAGCGACGAGGACGCGCCGGAACTGGCGCGCGATCTGGAGTGGCTGCAATCCGAATGTTCCAGATTCGCCGCCGATTACGAGGGAAAGCTTGCCAGCCTGGATGTCCCCGGTATGCTTGAATGCGTAAAACGATATGAACGCATCGACGTGGTGGGCGGGCGCATCATGTCCTTTGCCGGGTTGCGCTATTACCAGAACACGACGGATTCCGGCCGCGCCAAGTTCCTTTCCGACATGCAGGACAAGATCACCGGTTTCACCACGCCGCTGGTCTTCTTTTCGCTTGAAATCAACCGGATCGAGGATGAACGGCTCGACGCGCTGTTCGCCGGCAATGCCGATCTGGCACGTTACAGGCCGATCTTCGAGCGTCTGCGCGCGATGCGGCCCTATCAGTTGTCCGACGAGCTGGAAAAATTCCTGCACGACCAGTCGGTCGTGGGCGCAGCCGCCTGGAACAAGCTGTTCGACGAAACCATCGCCGGGCTGATTTTCACGGTCGATGGCGAACAGCACAATATCGAGGGCACGCTGAACTTCCTCACCGACACCGACCGCGCCAGGCGCGAAGCGGCTGCGCGCGAACTGGGCCGCGTGTTCAGCGGCAATGTCCGGCTGTTCTCGCGCGTGCACAACACCCTGACCAAAGAAAAGGAGATTGAGGACCGGTGGCGTCAGATGCCCGCCCCGCAGACCGGGCGGCACCTTTCCAATCATGTCGAGCCCGAGGTGGTCGAGGCGCTGCGCAACGCGGTTGTGAATGCCTATCCGCGACTGTCGCACCGCTATTACGCGCTAAAGGCGAAATGGATGGGGCTGGACAGGCTGGAGATCTGGGATCGCAACGCGCCGTTGCCTATCGACGAGCCGAAGACCGTGGACTGGGCCACCGCCCGCACCATGGTGATGGAGGCCTATTCCGATTTTTCGCCCCGGATGGCAGAAATCGCGCAACCCTTTTTCGACAAGGGATGGATTGACGCGGGCGTAAAGCCGGGCAAGGCCCCGGGCGCCTTCGCGCATCCCACCGTGGTGGACGTGCACCCCTATGTCATGCTGAACTACCTGGGCAAACCGCGCGACGTGATGACCCTGGCGCATGAGCTGGGCCATGGCGTTCACCAGGTGCTGGCCGCCGACCAGGGTGAACTGCTGTCATCCACCCCGCTGACCCTGGCCGAAACCGCCAGCGTGTTCGGCGAAATGCTGACCTTCCGCAAGCTGCTGGAAAACGCCGGCACCCGGGCCGAGCGCAAGACCCTGCTGGCCGGCAAGGTCGAGGACATGATCAACACCGTGGTCCGCCAGATCGCCTTCTACGATTTCGAATGCAAGCTTCACGACGCGCGCCGCGGCGGTGAACTGACCCCGGACGACATCAACGCGCTGTGGATGTCGGTGCAGGCGGAATCGCTGGGCCCGGTTTTCAACTTCATGGACGGGTATGAAACCTTCTGGGCCTATATTCCGCATTTCGTGCATTCGCCCTTCTACGTCTACGCCTATGCCTTCGGCGACGGCCTGGTGAACGCGCTTTACGCGGTCTACGAGGAAAGCGGCGCGGATTTCCAGGACAAGTATTTCGAAATGCTCAAGGCAGGGGGCTCGAAGCACCACAAGGAACTTCTGGCGCCCTTCGGGCTGGATGCCACGGATCCGAAATTCTGGGACAAGGGCCTGAGCATGATCTCCGGCATGATCGACGAGCTGGAGGCGATGGACGACCAGGGATCTTTACCCAATTAGGTGTCCCATCCCGGACGATCACACGGCCCCTCGAATCCTGCGCGAGGTTCGGGAGGGCCGGCGAGGATAGCGCGTGGTCTCAACGCCTTGCCTCTGCAAGCCCTTCCAAACCGGATGTCGTGCGCAGTTGCTTCGCGAGCGGATCGGTCGACGGCCTAGAGCATGTCGCGTTTAATCGGATTTGTATCCGGCGGCTTTGAAGAAGTTGTAGCATTGTTCATCGGTGAACAGATTGCAGACATGGCCGACGGCCTGCCAAAGCTCATCGTAGGTCCGGATCGCACCCTTTCTGATCAGCGCCTTCAGCTTTGAGAAGGCCATTTCTATGGGATTGAGGTCGGGGTTGCAGGGCGGCAGGAACAGGAACCACGCACCGATGTCCCGCATGGCGCGGGCCGCGCCGGAACTTTTGTGACTGGACAGGTTGTCGAGGATAACGACGTCGCCCTCGCGCAGCGTCGGCGCCAGTTGGGTTTCGACATAGAGATCGAACATCTCGCTGTTCATGGCCCCGCTGATGACCCATGGCGCATCCAGCCGGTCATGGCGCAAGGCTCCGATAAAGGTCTGGGTGCGCCAATGCCCGAACGGCGCATGATCGACCAGACGCTGCCCGCGGGGCGCCCATCCCGTGGTCTTGGCCATGTTGGTCTTCACCGAGGTCTCGTCGATGAACGCCAGTCTTTCCAGATGCCTGGCCATGAAGGGCTGGCGTTTCGTGATCCAGATGCGCCGCAGATCAGCGACGTCCTTGCGCTTCTGTTCAAGCGCCTGAAGGTCTTTTTTTGTGCGACAGCCCCAGCCGGTGCAGCAACCGCCCGACCGAGGAGCGATGCACCTTGAGCCGTGTTCCGCGCCCAGCTCCGCCGTCAGTTCGTCGACCGTCAGATCGGGCTGCGCCGCGATCCGGGCGCTCACCCAATCCTTGACGCCTGTCAGCTTGCCGCGCCCGGGATTGCCCTGCGGCTTCGGTTCCAGCGCGCCGGTCTCGTGTTTGAGCCGAACCATGTCGTTGACGAACTTGATCGAAACGCACAGCCGCCGGGCTGCCTCCGTGTGCGTGTTTCCTGTTCCACAAGCGCAACGGCGCGCTCTCGCAGCTCAATAGGATGCGGTTTCCCCATCTCTGACCCCCATATCTGCCTCAATGGCAGGGAACCACAGGAAGAACGCCATGGGAATCCCGAACCCGATCAAGACCGACATGCTCTAGTTCAGCGCGAAGTGCAGCGGATAATGGCCATCCTCGAAATCGCCGAACAGGTCTGGCAGATCGGGGTGGTCCACAGGTTCTCCGGTTTCGTCCGGCAGCAGGTTCTGCTCGGACACATAGGCCACGTAATAGCTTTGATCGTTCTCGGCCAGAAGGTGATAGAACGGCTGATTCTTTGACGGCCGGCTGTCTTCGGGGATGGCCGCATACCACTCTTCGGAATTGGCAAAGGTCGGGTCCACGTCAAAAACAACGCCCCGGAACGGATGCTTCCGGTGCCGAACCACCTGACCGATATGATATTTCGCGTGCGTCTTCAGCATGTCATTGCAACCCCCGGGTCCCGTT
>JADQCD010000156.1 GCA_016278285.1 Actibacterium sp. | reverse complement strand
GCACGCCCCCGGCGCGCAGGTCTATATCCGCCTGATCGTCGATGCGTCCGAGGCTGACTGGCCCCTGTCGCGCAAGTTCGGCTGCGCCCGCGACAAGGCGCTGGACCTTCTGGAAATGGCCACGCGACTGGGGCTGAAGCCTGTCGGCTTTTCGTTCCACGTCGGATCGCAGACGCGCCGCGCCGAGATGTGGACTGCCACGCTGGACCAGATCGCCGAGATCTGGCACCGCGCCCGCACCGCGGGCCACGATCTGAACCTGCTGAACATCGGCGGTGGCTTTCCGGCGTTCTACGGTGAGGCGATCGAGCATCCGACCCGTTACGCCGCGCGCGTGATGGAGCTGGTTGCCGCGCGTTTCGGCGACGTGCCCCGGGTGATGGCCGAGCCGGGCCGCGGGCTGGTGGCCGAGGCCGGCATGATCGCCGCCGAGGTGATGCTCGTGTCGCGCAAGTCGGACGCGGACACGCATCGCTGGGTCTATCTGGATATCGGCAAGTTCTCGGGCCTTGCCGAGACGATGGACGAGGCGATCCGCTATCAGTTCATGACCGACCGCGACCACGAGGAAACCGGCGCCTGCATCCTGGCCGGCCCCTCCTGTGACAGTGCCGATGTGCTGTACGAAAAGCGGCCCGTGCAGCTGCCGCTGGGGCTGAAATCGGGCGAGCGGATCATAATCCGCGCCTGTGGCGCCTACACCTCGACCTACAGCTCGGTCGGGTTCAACGGCTTCCCGCCGCTGGATGTCGTGGTGATCTGAGGCACCTCAACGCATCTGCCGGTTTTTTTGCGGCCGCGTCCTGACGGGCGCGGCCGTTCGCGTCGGCAGCAGGTCGTGCAGCGCGTCTCTGACCGGCGCCAGCTGCGCCAGATCGGCCATGGCGGGCTGGTGCATAAGGTTGTGATGTTCGAATGGATCGGTGCGGTGGTCATAAAGTTCCTCTGCGCCGGTCCAGTAATGAATGAAACGGTGATTGCGCGTTCGCACCGAAAAGGCCAGCTTGGGGTCGGGCCCGTCCAGCTCTGCCCCCCAGACCGACAGCGCGTGGCCGCGCAGGTGTTGTGATGCGCCGTGCAGGGCCGGGGTCAGATCCTGACCTGAAAAGCGTGCCGGCACGGGAACGCCGGCCAGCGAAAGCACGGTGGGGGCAAGATCGATCAGACTGACCGGCTCGGCCGTCCGTCCCGGCGCAATGCCCGGCCCGCCTATGAACAGCGGCACCCGCAGGGCGCGTTCCCACAGTGTGAATTTGCGAAAGGCCAGCTTTTCGCCAAGTTGCCAGCCGTGGTCGGACCAGAGCACGACCACGGTATTGTCCCACAGCCCGGTTTCGTCCATACGGTCCAGCACACGGCCCAGCAGGGCGTCGGCATAGGCGATCGACGCCAGATAGGCCCGGACAAAATCCTTGTATTCACCATGTGCGTGCAGTGCCCGGCCCAGATTGGCGTTCATCCGGATCAGCCGCCGCGCCGGCCGGGGCAGTCCGGCGACTTGTGCCGCATTGTCGGGGGCAAAGCCGTTCATGCCCAGACCGGGCGGATCGGCCACCCGATCGGGCAGCATGTCGAAATATTTTCGCGGCACGATAAAGGGCAAATGCGGGCGATAGAGACCCAACGCCCAGAACTTTCCCTCGGCGCCCGGCTGCAATCGCTGCACGATCCAGTCGGTGTTGATCTCGTCGTATTGCTGTTCGGTGTCGTCGGTCGGGCCGAAATCCGAGTTTTCCCCCAGTTCGCCCGATTTCCGCGTCGCGCTGAGCGGGGGGAAATCGTCCAGATCGCGGCGGTTCCATTCGGTCCACTCGTCGTGATCGAACTGTTTCGGAAAAACGTGAAAGACCTTGCCTGCACCGATGGTGTCAAATCCCGCGTCGCGCAGCAGGCCCACCAATGACAGTCGCATGCCACGCGGATACAGGTGGTCGGGCTTGTGGAAATTGCCATAGATCCCGGTTTCCCAGGGATACTGGCCGTAAAGCGTCGCCGTGCGCGAGGGCGAGCAGGCCGGCGCCGTGGCATAGGCGTGCTCGAACAGCATGGTCCGCGCAGCCAGCCGTGTCAGGTTCGGCGTGACCGTGTCGGGATGGCCTCCAAGCGGTTCGATCCAGTCGTTCAGATCCTCGATGGACAGGAAAAGAATGTTCGGACTGCTCAAGGACGTCACCCGCGCCGCGAATTCGACACCAGCCTAGGCATCGCCGGGACAGGGTGCAAGCCGTGTCCGGCTGGCAGCGCGCCGCCGGGCATCTTATATTCATATTCAAAGCTGATGAAAACCGGAGGAACGATGCACTGGGATGACGTCTATCGCGACCGGGGTCCGACGGAGCTGAGTTGGTTCGAGGCGATGCCGGAACTGTCGGCGGATCTGATCGCGCGTCATGCGGGACCGCAAGATGCGGTCATCGACGTGGGCGGTGGTGCGTCACGATTGCCCGATACGTTGCTTGCGGCGGGCTTTCGGGATGTTTCGGTTCTCGACCTGTCGTCGGAGGCGCTGGAGCTCAGCCGCGCACGGCTGGGCGCGCGCGCCGGGGATGTGGCTTGGGTGGTGGCAGACGTTACCGAATGGCGTCCACAGCGGCGGTATTTCCTTTGGCACGACCGGGCGGTGTTTCATTTCCTCACCCAAGCGCGGCAGCGGGCCGCCTATGTCGCGACCCTGCGCATGGCGGTCGCGCCGGGCGGCGTGGCGATCATCGCGACCTTCGCCCCGGACGGGCCTGAAAAATGCTCCGGGCTTCCGGTCATGCGGTATTCATCGCAGACGCTCGCAGCGGAACTGGCGATCCATGCGCCAGGGCAGTTCACGCTGCTGACGCACGCGATGCATGCCCATTTTACCCCGGCAGGCCGTGAGCAGCGCTTTCAGTACTCGGTTTTTCGCCGCACCTGAACCATCCGCACTGGCGTGGCGGCCGATTTCTGGGTAGACTGGCGCACAGACCCGGAAAACCGGGCAACAGAGGCAATCGAGGCAGTCGATCATGACGGAAATGGTGTATGGCGCCGCGCCCATGCGCGTGGGAGAGCCGATCCTGCCGCGGTGGTGGCGCACCGTGGATAAATTGGCATTGTCCTGCGTTCTGCTGCTGTTCGGGATCGGAATGTTGCTGGCGCTTGCCGCCTCGCCGCCGCTTGCCGCGCGCAACGGGCTGGATCCTTTCCACTATGTCGAACGGCAGGCTCTGTTCGGGGCAATCGCGCTGAGTGTGATGTTCATCTTCTCGATGATGTCGCCCGACATGGTGCGGCGGCTTGGGGTGCTGGGCTTCTTCGCGGCCTTCGCGGCGCTTGCGATGCTGCCTGCGTTGGGCACCGATTTCGGCAAGGGCGCGGTGCGATGGTATTCGCTTGGTTTCGGCTCGGTGCAGCCGTCCGAATTCCTCAAGCCAGGCTTCATCGTGCTTGCCGCCTGGCTGATGGCCGCCAGCCAGGAATTGAACGGCCCGCCGGGCAAGTCCTTCTCGTTCGGCATCGCCATCGCGATCGTGGCTTTTCTGGCCATGCAGCCGGATTTCGGGCAGGCGGCGCTGATCCTGTTCATCTGGGGCGTGATTTACTTTGTCGCCGGCGCACCGCTTGTGCTGCTGCTGGGGGTGGCCGGGCTGAGCGTGTTCACGGGCGCCGTGGCCTATAACAATTCCGAACATTTCGCGCGGCGGATCGACGGCTTCCTGTCGGCGGATATCGATCCGCGCACCCAGATCGGCTATGCCATCGACGCGATCCGAGAGGGTGGATTCCTCGGGGTCGGACTGGGCGAGGGGCAAGTCAAGCAGGTGCTGCCCGACGCGCATACGGATTTCATCATCGCTGTCGCGGCCGAGGAATACGGACTGGTCCTGGTCCTGGCCACCATCACGCTTTACGCGGTCATCGTGCTGGGTTCGCTCTATCGCCTGATGCGGGAACGTGATCCGTTCATCCGGCTGGCCGGCACCGGGTTGGCCTGTGTCTTCGGGGTTCAGGCGCTGATAAATATGGGCGTTGCGGTGCGGTTGCTGCCCGCCAAGGGAATGACGTTGCCTTTCGTAAGCTATGGCGGCTCGTCGCTGGTGGCGGGCGGCATCCTGATAGGGATGTTGCTGGCGCTGACCCGGAAACGACCACAGGGCGAGATCGGCGACATCCTGCGGCGAACGGGGCGCTGATGGCGGGCAAGGCGCCCCTGCTGGTCATTGCCGCGGGCGGCACCGGCGGGCACATGTTCCCCGCCCAGGCGCTGGCCGAGGCGATGGTGCGCAAAGGCTGGCGGGTCAAGTTGTCCACCGATGCGCGCGGGGCGCGCTATGCCGGCGGGTTCCCGCATGTCGTCAAGGTGGAACAGGTTGCCGCGGCCACCTTCGCCCGCGGCAATGCGCTGGCGCGTGCGGCGGTGCCGTTCCGCCTGGCGGCGGGGATGATCTCGGCCGCCCTGGCGATGCTGCGCGACAGGCCGGACGTGGTGGTCGGCTTCGGCGGATATCCCGCGATCCCGGCGCTTGCCGCGGCGACTCTGCTGCGCCTGCCGCGGATGATCCATGAACAAAACGGCGTGCCCGGCCGGGTGAACCGGATCTTCGCGCGGCGCGTTCATGCCGTCGCCTGCGGCATCTGGCCCACGGCACTGCCCGAAGGCGTCGAAAGCTTTCACACCGGCACCCCGGTTCGCGCCGCTGTTCTGCACCGTGCCGGCGCCCCTTATATCGCGCCCGGCGACTACCCGATGTCGGTCCTCGTGATGGGCGGCAGCCAGGGCGCGCGCATCCTGTCCGATGTGGTGCCCCGGGCCATGGCCGCGTTGCCCGATTGGGTGCGCCGCCATCTGCGCGTGGCGCATCAGGCCCGGCCAGAAGATGCGGAACGGGTGGTGGGGGCCTATCGGGCCGCCGGGATCGACGCCGTCGTGCAGGATTTCTTTACCGATATTCCGCGCCGGATGAGCGAGGCCCAGCTGGTGATCTCGCGCGCCGGTGCCGCCTCCATCGCGGATATCGCGGTGATTGGTCGACCGGCGATCCTGATCCCCTATGCGGCCGCGGTCGCCGATCACCAGAGCGCGAATGCCCGTGGTCTGGCCCAGGCGGGCGGTGCCATCGTGATCCCGGAATCAAGGCTTGAACCCGACGCGCTTTGCGCGCAGATAGCCGCCGTTCTCACCAACCCCGACGGGGCATTTCAGATGGCGCAGGCGGCCCTGTCCTGCGGCGTGCCGGATGCCACGGACCGGTTGGCGGAGATCGTCGAGGCGCTGGCAGGCAGAGGCAGACCGGAATGAACGCAGCAGCGGCCACCAAGCTTCCCATCGACATCGGACCGATCCATTTTACCGGGATCGGCGGCATCGGCATGTCGGGCATCGCCGAGGTGCTGCTCAACCTGGGCTATACCGTCCAGGGCTCCGACCTTAAGCCCAGCCCGATCACCGAGCGGCTCGAAGGCCTGGGCGCGAAAATCTTCATCGGCCAGAGGGCCGAGAACCTGGAAAATGCCGAGGTGGTGGTAATCTCCAGCGCCATCAAGCCGGGCAATCCCGAGCTGGACGCCGCGCGCCTGCGGGGGCTTCCGGTCGTGCGCCGCGCCGAAATGCTGGCCGAGCTGATGCGCCTGAAATCCAATGTCGCGATCGCGGGCACGCACGGCAAGACAACGACCACCACCCTGGTCGCCACCCTGCTGGACGCGGGCGGCATCGATCCGACGGTGATCAATGGCGGTATCATCCATGCCTATGGTTCCAACGCCCGGATGGGCGAAGGGGACTGGATGGTGGTCGAGGCCGACGAATCCGACGGCACCTTCAATCGTCTGCCCGCCACCATCGCCATCGTGACCAATATCGACCCCGAGCATATGGACCACTGGGGCAGCTTCGACGCGCTGCGCCAGGGGTTCCACGATTTCGTGTCCAACATCCCGTTCTACGGGTTGGCCGTGTGCTGCACCGATCATGCCGAGGTCCAGGCGCTGGTGGGGCGCGTCACCGACCGGCGCGTCGTCACATTCGGCTTCAACGCACAGGCGGATGTGCGCGCGGTGAATCTGGTCTATGACAAGGGCATCGCGCATTTCGACATCGCGCTGCAGGCCGAGGGCATGGTGATCAAGGGCTGTTCCCTGCCGATGCCGGGCGATCACAACGTCTCGAACGCGCTGGCCGCGGTGGCGGTGGCCCGCCATCTGGGCATGAAACGCGACGAGATCCGCGCCGCGCTGGCCAGCTTCGGCGGGGTCAAACGCCGCTTTACCCGCGTGGGCGAGGTGGATGGCGTAACCATCATCGATGATTACGGGCATCACCCGGTCGAGATCGCGGCGGTGCTGCGCGCCGCGCGCCAGGCGACCGGGGGCCGCGTCATCGCCGTGCACCAGCCACACCGCTACACCCGCCTGCACGCGCTGTTCGATGATTTCTGCGCTTGTTTCAATGACGCCGACGTGGTCGCCATCGCCGAGGTGTTCGCGGCCGGCGAGACCCCGATCGAGGGCGCGTCGCGCGATGATCTGGTGGCCGGACTGATCCGCCACGGCCACCGCCACGCGGTTGCCCTGAACGACGAACCGGATCTCGCGCGCCTGGTGCGCGCCGAGGCCCGGCCAGGCGACATGGTGGTCTGCCTCGGCGCCGGCACGATCAGCACCTGGGCGGGCAACCTGCCTGAAAGGCTGCGCCATGCCGCAACGCGCTGACCCCGCACTTCACCTTCGCAAAATACTCTCGGGGGTGAATTCGCCGCAGGCGAAGAGGGGGCGGACAGCCCCCCGCGCCGCTTCGATCATGCAAACCCGAGCGAGCGCGCGGTGACCGGCGGCGACGGCCTCAAGCGCCGGCTGGGTCTGGGCCTGCTGACCGCCTATGGCGTCGGCGTGATG
>JADQCD010000321.1 GCA_016278285.1 Actibacterium sp. | reverse complement strand
AACATGTTGGGAAGCGAAAAGGCAATCAGGAAGGCCTCGGCCACCGGACCCGCGCCAAGATAGGCGGCGATCATGACATCGCGAACCAGGCCAAGAATGCGGCTGAGCAGCGTCCAGAGACCGACGGTCAGGAACCCCGAAACCAGGCCGATAGGATTCATCGGCTGCGCGCCCTCTTGGCGCCGGCCTCGATCGCCGCGCGCAGTTTCCTTTCCAGCGAGCCTTGCCGCGCGCGCGAATGCAGTTTCAATCCGAACAGGTCTTTCACATAGAAGCTGTCCACGACCTGCGCGCCGTAGGTCGCGATCACTGCCGAGGCGATATAAACGTTGCTGCCGGCCATGACGCGGGTCAGATCGTAGAGCAGGCCGGGCCTGTCCCGGGTGTCCACCTCGATGATCGTATAGATTTCCGATCCGTCGTTGTCGAAGGTGATCGAAGTGGGGAACTGGAACCCCCGTTCGCGCCGGGACAGCTTGTCGCGGTCGGCCAGTTTGTCGCTGGCGACGACTTCGCCGGCCAGGGTCTTCTGGATCATCTGGCGAAGCCGGGGCAGGCGCTCTTCCTCATACGGGTGGCCTTCGGCATCCTGCACCCAGAACACCGCCGTGGCGAACCCGTCGGACGAGGTATAGGTGCGCGCATCGACCACATTGGCGCCGACCA
This sequence comes from Actibacterium sp., assembly GCA_016278285.1. Classification (GTDB taxonomy): domain Bacteria; phylum Pseudomonadota; class Alphaproteobacteria; order Rhodobacterales; family Rhodobacteraceae; genus JADQCB01. The sequence continues at coordinate 6,216 of JADQCD010000321.1, read as the reverse complement.
GCGCAAGGGCGCCGGCCAGCCGCGAGAAGATGCCGGGGTGATCGGCCAGCGCAAAACAGGCACGGGTGGCGTCGCGATCCTGGTCGGGGTGCAGGTCGATGCGGATCTCGTCGTCGGCGATGCCCCGCAGCAGGTTGGCGAAAATCACATGGGTCTCGGTTTGCAACCCCTGCCAATAAGGGCCGTAGTGGCGCGCCGCCTCGGCCCGAAGATCCTTTCTGTCCCAACCCGAAAGGGCCTCACGCAGGGCGCGTTTCGCCTCGGTTTCGCGGCTTTCCCGATTGACCGCTTCCAACCCGTTTTCCAATGCGTCGGCGGTCTGGCGATACAGATCGCGCAGCAGCTGCGCCTTCCAGTTGTTCCAGGTGCCCGGCCCCACGCCGCGGATATCGCATACGGTCAGTACGGTCAGCAGGTCCAGCCGCCGCTTGGTCTTGACCAGTTTGGCGAAGTCCCGAACCGTGCGTGGATCGCTGAGGTCTCGTTTCTGTGCCATGTCCGACATCAGCAGATGATAACGCACCAGCCATTCCACGGTATCGCATTCGTCGGGCTTCAACCCCAGCCGCGGGGCCACCTTCCGGGCGATGCGCGCGCCCAGGACCGAGTGATCCTCGGGCCGTCCCTTGCCGATGTCATGCAACAAGAGGGCGACATACAGCACCTTGCGGTTGACCCCGCGCCTGAGGATGCTGCTGGCCACCGGCAACTGCTCGACCAGTTCCTCGCGCTCGATCTGGGCCAGCACCGAGATGCACTGGATGGTATGCTCGTCCACCGTATAGTGGTGATAGACGTTGAATTGCATCATCGCCTGGATCGGCTGGAACTCGGGGATGAAGGCGGACAGCACGCCCAGCTCGTTCATGCGCCGCAGCGAGCGTTCGGGGTTGCCGTGCTTGAGCAGCAGGTCGAGAAATATCCGCTGCGCCTCGCGGTCGTTGCGCAGAGCGTCGTCGATCATGTCCAGGTTTGCCGCGATCAGCCGCATCGCGTCGGGATGCAGCAGGGTTCCGGTGCGCAGCGCCTCTTCGAAGATGCGCAGGATGTTCAGCCTGTCGTCGAAGAAGGTGGTTTCGTCCGCCACGCCCAGACGGTTCTGGTGGATGATATATCCGGCCTTTGCGCGCCGACGGCGCCGGAAAAAGCCCAGAAGTGTCGGCTCGCGTTTCACATGGCTGGCTTCCAGCGCGGTCAGCAGGATCCGCGTCAGGTCACCGACATGCGTGGCGTGGCGGAAATAATCCTGCATGAAATGTTCGACCGCGCGCCGCCCGCCATGGTCGATATAGCCCAGCCGCTCGGCGACCTCGACCTGCATGTCGAAGGTCAGCTGATCCATCGCCCGGCCCGAGATCAGATGCAGGTGGCAGCGCACCGCCCAGAGAAAATTTTCGGCCTCGGCGAAATTGCGATACTCTTCCGGCGTGAAGACCCCCAGTTCCACCAGGGCCTGCGCATCCTCGACACGGTGGACGTATTTCGCGATCCAGTAGAGCGACTGCATGTCGCGCAGCCCCCCCTTGCCTTCCTTCACATTGGGTTCCAGCATGAAACGCTGATCGCCCTGTTTGCGATGGCGAGCGTCGCGCTCTTCCAGTTTGGCCTCGATGAACTCGCCGGCGGTGGACTTGAACAGATCGTCCCAGAGCCGTTCGCGTAGATCTTCGGCCAGCCCGGTGTCGCCGGCCAGGAAACGGTGCTCCAGCAAGGCGGTGCGGATCGTGTAGTCGTCGCGGCCCAGCCGGATGCAATCCTTCACGGTGCGCGTCGAATGCCCGACCTTCAGCTTCAGATCCCACAGGATGTAAAGCGCCGACTCGACGACGGACTCCGCCCAGGGGGTGGTCTTCCACGGGGTCAGGAACAGCAGGTCAACGTCCGAATGCGGCGCCATCTCGGCCCGGCCATAGCCGCCGACCGCAAGAACCGCGATCCGCTCGCCCTCTGTCGGGGTGTTCAGCGGGTGCAGTACATCGGTGGCAATGTGCAGCGCCGCGCGCAGAATGCAGTCGGTCAGGAACGCCTGCGCCCGCACCACCCCGCGGGCGGCGAAGGGTTCGCTCTCGAAGGCGGCGGCAATCGCGGCTGTGCCCGACCTGAGCGCGCTCGACATCAGATTCACCGCGGCTGCGCGAATGGCGCGCGGGTCGGTTTCGTCCGCCAGCGCCGTTTCGAGGGCGGCTTCAAACGTTTCCCGGTCGAAGATTTCCGCCTCGGGCCGGATCAGGCCGTCGGGCGCGTTGTAACCATTCACGGCGGGATCGGGTTCAGAACCCGGTGCCGCCGAAACTTCTTGGGGCAGGATCAATCACGACCACCTGACTGTTCTGGATCTCGGCGACGGCAAGACCGCGGGTGTTGGTTCCGTCCGGCAGAAGGCGGAAAATTCCGTTGACGCCGGCAAAGCCCTGCGGTTGGGTCAGGGCCGATGTGGTCAGGGCGTCGCGGTTGCCTTGCGCCACAAGCGCACCGATCGCAGCGATCCCGTCATAAGCCAGACCCGCGATCGGATGCGGCGGCTGGCCATAGCTGGCCTCGTACCGCTGGGAAAATGCTTGCGTCAGTCCCGGGTCCGGCAGCGCGAACCAGCCGCCCTGAACCCCCGGCAATTCCAGAGTGCCCGGCGGAATGTCCCAGCGGGTCAGGCCGATGAACTGGGTCTGCGCGGGATCGATTCCGCGTTCGGGCAGAAGTTGCGTCAGCAGGGGCAGAGCGCCCGAGGTGTCGGCGGTGAAGAATATCGCCTGAGCCTCCGAGCTTTGCGCGGTTTCGACGATTGTCGGCACTGCAGCGACCACGCCGTTTTGCGAAAATTCGTAGGATTCCTGCCCCGCGATCGTTGCACCGCTGGCCGCGGCGGCGCGGCGGATCGCCTCGGCACCTGCCTCACCTGACATGTTGCGGTCGTGAACGATCATGATATTGCCACGGCCCTGCTCCACGGCATAGCGGACCAGCCGGTTGGCCGTGTTGCGAAAGGTCTGGCCCAGCACGAACACGTTGCCGCCGGCAATGTCTGTGTTGTTGGAAAAGGCCAACACGTTGATGTTGCGGTCGTCCAGCGCCAGCCCGACGGCATTGGCCGATTGGGCATAAACCGGGCCAAGGATGATCCGCGCGCCTTCATTCACGGCACGGGTGGCCGCCGCCGCTGCGGTCTGAGCCTCGCCGGCAGTGTCGTAGACCCGAAGATCGACCCGAACCCCGTCCAGGTCGGACATTGCCAGCCGCGCCGCGTTCTCCAGGCTGGAGGCAAGCACCGCGTCACCCGGCTGGGCCGAGCCGCCGGGAACCAGAAGGGCGACCCGAACCGGTGCAGAGGTGTCGATCGACGGACCGGTGGAGGCCATCGGAACCGGTTCGCAACCGGAAAGGAACAGCATCGCGCCCAAACCGGCGGCGAAGGCGGTGACCGGCTTGCAGGCAGAGCGGAAAACGGCAAACATGAAGTCTCTCCTTGCTCGCGGGCCGGGGCCCGGACAGTGACCCGAGCCTAAGCGGTTCGCCGAACCAAGTAAACGTCATAGAAGGCCGCGATTTCCCTTGGACATCCAGACCGAACCGCTGTCGCCCGGGCTCTATTTCGTGGCCACGCCGATCGGCGCGGCGCGTGACATCACCTTGCGGGCACTGGATATTCTGGCCTCTGCCGACGTGATCGCGGCCGAGGATACGCGCACGGTGAAACACCTGATGCGCATCCATGGGGTCGCGCCGGGCGCGCGGCCGATCATCGCCTATCACGAACACAGCAAACCGGAGATGCGGGCCCGCATCATCCGGATGATCGCCGACGGAATGTCGGTGGCCTATGCAAGCGAGGCCGGCACGCCGCTGGTGGCCGACCCGGGATTCCAGTTGGGCCGGGCAGCGATCGAGGCGGGCGTGAAGGTAAGCGCGGCGCCGGGGCCATCGGCCCTGCTGGCGGCGCTGACGGTCTCGGGGTTGCCGACCGACCGCTTCATGTTCGCGGGGTTTCCCCCCTCGGCCAAGGCTGCGCGGCGCAAATGGCTGGAGGGACTGGCCGATAGCGGGGCGACACTTGCATTCTACGAATCGCCCAGGCGCGTTGGGGGATTGTTAACGGATCTTGTGCAAGCCTTCGGAACAGACCGGCGCGCTGCGGTCTGCCGGGAACTCACGAAACGGTTCGAGGAAGTGGCGCGTGCAACGCTGGGTGAACTGGCGGCACAGTTCGCGAATCGCAGCGTCAAAGGCGAGATCGTGGTTCTGGTCGACCGCGCGCCGGAACGTGTCGTCGATGCGGAAACGATGGAGGCCGCGTTGCGGGTCGCGTTGCGTGACCATTCGGTGAAGGATGCGGCAGCGGCGGTGGCGGCGGATCTGGGGCTTGCGAAGCGCCTTGTCTATCAGGCGGCCCTGGCAATGGAGGATGAAGAATGAGTGGAGAGGTTTCCTATCACGCGGGGCGTCATGCCGAGGAGAGTGTCGCAAGGGAATATGCCCGGCGCGGATTCCGGGTCATCGGCCGGCGTTGGCGTGGTGCGGGCGGAGAGATCGACCTGATCGTACGCGACGGGGGCGGTTTGATCTTCGTCGAGGTCAAGCGGGGCCGCTCTTTCGCGCGCGCCGCGGCGCGGGTTTCGGATCGTCAGGTCGCGCGCATTTTCTCGGCGGCCTCTGAATTCGTGGCCGGCGAGCCGCAGGGTCAATTGACCCGGATGCGGTTTGATGTGGCATTGGTCGATGGCGATGGACGAATCGAGATCATGGAGAGCGCCCTGGCAGCCTGAGGGAAAGGACGATTGCAACCGGACGCGCGGCAGGCCATCAAGTTCCTTGAACACCAACGGTGGAAGGGAATGCCATGCCGCTGAAAGTTGCAATCCAGATGGATCCGATCGGGCCGGTCGATATTGACGCGGACAGCACGTTCCGCCTGGCCGAGGAAGCCCAGAAACGCGGACACGACCTGTTCTATTATACGCCGGATCGTCTGTTCTGGGAGGAGGGCAGGGTCAAGGCGCGTGGTTGCCCACTGAAGGTTCGGCGCGAGAAGGGGAACCATTTCACGCTTGGTGACGAGGTCGAAATCGACCTGGCGGACTGGGATGTTGTCTGGCTGCGGCAGGATCCGCCCTTCGACATGGGATATATCACCACCACCCACCTGCTTGAGCGGGTTCATCCGCAAACGCTGGTGGTCAACGATCCGTTCTGGGTGCGCAATTTCCCCGAGAAGCTTCTGGTTCTGGAGTTCCCGGCCTTTATCCCGCCCACGCTGATCGCGCGCGATCTGGCCACGATCCGGGCCTTCAAGGACCGTCACGGGGACATCATCCTGAAACCGCTTTACGGAAATGGCGGGGCGGGGGTGTTTCGCCTGGACCCGAACGACCGGAATCTTTCCTCGTTGCATGAATTGTTCACCGGCCTGTCGGGCGAGCCGCTGATCGCGCAGAAATTCCTTCCCGACGTGTCGAATGGCGACAAGCGGATCATTCTGGTCGACGGAGAGCCGGTCGGCGCCATCAACCGGGTGCCGGCGACGGGTGAGACGCGGTCGAACATGCATGTCGGCGGGCGTCCGGAAAAGATCGGCCTGACCGATCGGGATCTGGAAATCTGTGCGGCGATCGGTCCGACCCTGCGCGCGCACGGCCAGATCTTCGTCGGGATCGACGTGATCGGTGACTACATGACGGAAATCAACGTGACTTCGCCCACCGGATTGCAGGAACTGGAGCGCTTCGACGGTGTCAATATCGCCGCCCGGATCTGGCAAGTGATCGAGGACAGGCGCGCCGCATGAGCCTGATGCGCCGCCTGCTCAACCTGTCGCTTGCCCTGACCGAGCGGCCGTTTCTGGCGCGCAGTTCCGACCACATGCACGCGCGCGCCGCGTTCGAGCGCAAGGCGCGGTTCTGGTTCCGGCCGCCGCGCGGGTCGGCCTTCCGCTGGGGCGCGCTGGAGGCCGACGGGCGAGAGGTTGCCACGCTTTGGGTGACGGGGCATGGGGCGCGGCAGGGCGGCGCGCTGCTATATCTGCACGGCGGCGGGTATTTCATGGGCTCGCCCAATACGCATCGCGCCATGGTGGCGCATCTGTCGACGATGTCGGGGCTGCCGGCCTGCCTGCCAGCGTATCATCTCGCCCCCGAGTCCCCTTTCCCCGCGGCCTATCGTGATGCCTGGACGGCCTGGGACGGCCTGCTGGCCGAGGGGTATGATCCGCACCGGATCGTGCTGGGC
>JADQCD010000014.1 GCA_016278285.1 Actibacterium sp. | reverse complement strand
GCGCCAGATCAAATCGCGGCCCAATGCCGCAACAAACATGGCTTGTTTCATCCGTGGTAATATGGTTTTTGGGGCCGGGAACTCAACGGCCTGCTCGAAATTCGGGCGCCGTTCAGCGGCCAGGGGCCGTCATTCGAACAGGGAATGCACATGCGGATTTCATCTTTGCTTGGCGGCGTCTGGGCCGCAGCTGCTGTAACGATCACGGCAACCACGGCGCTGGCACAGGATACAGTGGACGGGCTGAAGGTCATCGGCAAGCCGGTGGATGGCGGAATGGGCTTTCAGCCCGCCGCGACCGAACTGGCGCGGGATTTGCAAGGGCTGGACGGGATGATCAACTGGATCATCGGGGCCATCGTTCTGTTGGTCCTGGCGCTGCTGGTCACGGTCATTCTGCGCTACAACCGCCGCATGAACCCCGAACCGGCCAGCTTCACCCACAACTCGCCGCTCGAAATCGCCTGGACCATCGTGCCGATCATCATCCTGGTGGTCATCGGTGCCTTTTCCCTGCCGGTGCTGTTCAAGCAGTTGGAAATTCCGAAGGCCGATGTGACGGTCAAGATCACCGGCTATCAGTGGTATTGGGGTTATGAATACCCCGACGAAGGCTTCGGTTTCGACAGTTACATGCTTCAAAAGGACCAGTTGGCCGATGCCGGGTATTCGCAGGATATGTACCGGCTGGCGACTGACACCGCGATGGTCGTTCCGACCGGCAAGAATGTTGTTATCCAGGTCACCGGTGCGGATGTTATTCATTCCTGGGCGATGCCGGCTTTCGGCGTGAAGCAGGACGCGGTTCCGGGTCGTCTGGCCGAGATGTGGTTCAAGGTGGATGAAGGCATGGAGGGGATCTATTTCGGTCAATGTTCCGAACTTTGCGGCACCAATCACGCCTTCATGCCGATTACCGTCAAGGCGGTGACCCCCGAAGCCTATGAGGCGTGGCTGGAAAAGGCGAAGGCCGAATATGCCGATGCGGGGGCGGCGCAGCCGGTTAAGATGGCATCCGCCGATTGATTTCGCAGGGGCGCGCGCGGCATACTACGCGTCCGCCCGACCCGGACCCGAGGACAGAATGACCGATATCGCAACCGCCTTCGATCAGACCGGAGAGGCCGGATTTGGCGATTACGTGGCGCTTCTGAAGCCGCGCGTGATGTCGCTGGTCGTTTTCACGGCGTTGGCCGGCCTGGTCGTGGCGCCGGCGGCGGTCCATCCTTTCGTGGCATTTTCCGCGATCCTTTTCATCGCCGTTGGCGGGGGGGCCTCGGGTGCGCTGAACATGTGGTGGGACGCCGATATCGATGCGGTCATGCGCCGCACCGCGAAACGCCCGGTTCCCGCCGGTCGTGTCGCCCCCCAGGAGGCGCTGGCGCTGGGGCTGGCGTTGTCTGGGTTCTCGGTCATCATGCTGGGTCTGGCAGCGAACTGGTTCGCCGCAGCCCTGCTGGCCTTTACCATCTTCTTTTATGCCGTGGTCTATACCATGTGGCTGAAGCGCGCGACGCCGCAGAACATCGTGATCGGCGGTGCGGCCGGGGCGTTTCCGCCGATGATCGGCTGGGCCGTGGCCACGGGCGGTGTCAGCCTTGAATCGGTTCTGATGTTCGCGCTGATCTTCATGTGGACGCCGCCGCATTTCTGGGCGCTGGCGTTATTCATGAAGAATGACTATTCCGACGCTGGCGTGCCGATGCTGACGGTGACGCATGGGCGCCGCGCGACTCGCGGACATGTGCTGATCTATACGCTGCTGCTGGCGCCGGTGGCGCTGGCGATCGCGGCGACCTCGATTGGCGGGCCGGTTTATCTGGCGGTCTCGCTGGTGTTGAATGCGGCGTTCATCCGCGGGGCCATCACGATCCATCGCCGCGACGAGCCCGCGGCCGAGGCTGACAGCTATGCTGTGGAAAAGCGGTTCTTCCGTTTCTCGCTGATCTATCTGTTTCTGCATTTCGTGGCGCTGATGGTGCAAGGCGGCCTGGCCGCATATGGGCTGGGGGGCTGGTAGCATGTCGTTTCGCGAAGAGCATGAACTGCACAAGCGCCGCTTCGGCCGCAATCTCGGGCTGGGCCTGGTGCTGGTGACTTTCGTCGTTCTGGTGTTCGGGCTGACCGTGGTCAAGGTGACCGAAGGCGACCCGATGCAGGCATTCGACCACGTCGCGCGGCCCGAGATGACCGTGCCCGAAAACGCGCAGGAGAGCGGCCAATGAGCATGGATGCGCAACAGAAGACGGTTTTGAAGCTGGTGGGCGTCGTCGTCTTCATGGGGGCAATGGCCTGGGCGGCAGTGCCGGCCTACAACCTGTTCTGCCGGGTGACCGGATTCGGAGGCACCACCAGCGTGGCCGAGGCCGGTTCGGACCGGGTGCTGGACGAGACCATAGAAATCCGGTTCGATGCTTCGAAGGACCGCGACTTTCCTTGGGAATTCAAGCCCGTCGAAACCACGATGGAACTGAAGATCGGCGAGACCGGGCTGGCCTTCTATGAGGCATACAACCCGACCGACCGGGTGATTGCCGGCCGCGCGAGCTATAACGTGGCCCCCTATTCCGCAGGCGGATATTTCACGAAGATCGACTGTTTCTGCTTCACCATGCAGGTGTTGCAGCCAGGGGAACGGGCGCAGATGCCCGTGACCTTTTATGTCGATCCCGCGATCAAGGACGACCCGGAGGCGAAATACGTGCCGACGATCACGCTGAGCTATACCTTTCACGAGACCGAACTGCCGAAAGAGCAGGCCGGGCTTGACGCCGCTACCGGCACCACAACAAACTTCAACTGACGTCTCAGGCGAGGGACCCCAATGGCGCATGAGAAAAACCACGACTATCACATCATAAACCCGTCGATCTGGCCGTTTCTCGGCGCCGTCGGCGCGCTGATCATGCTCTATGGCGCGGTCATGTTCTTCCACGACAACGGCCCGTGGATCATGCTGATCGGGTTCGCCCTGGTCGCCTATGTCATGTTCGGCTGGTGGTCCGATGTTGTGGCCGAGGCCCGCGCGGGCGATCACACGCCGGTCGTGCGCATCGGTCTGCGTTACGGCTTCATCCTGTTCATCATGTCAGAGGTGATGTTCTTTGCCGCCTGGTTCTGGAGCTTCCTGAAGCACGCGCTCTATCCGATGGGGCCGCAAAGCCCGGCCGTGGACGGACAATGGCCGCCGGCGGGGATCGAGACCTTCGACCCCTGGCACCTGCCGCTGATCAACACGCTGATCCTGCTTTGTTCGGGCGCGGCGGCGACCTGGGCGCACCATGCCCTGGTGCATGAAAACAACCGCAAGGACATGCGCAACGGTCTGATCCTGGCGATCGTGCTTGGCGTGACATTCACGATCTTGCAGGCCTATGAATACAGTCACGCGGCCTTCGGCTTCTCGGGCAATATCTACGGTGCGAACTTCTTCATGGCGACCGGGTTCCACGGCGCGCATGTCATTATCGGCACGATCTTCCTGTTCATATGCCTGCTGCGCACCATGGCCGGGGATTTCACGCCCGAACAGCATGTCGGCTTCGAGGCGGCGGCGTGGTACTGGCACTTCGTCGATGTGGTCTGGCTGTTCCTGTTTGCCGCGGTCTATATCTGGGGCGGCTGACGCCGCCCATGCCTTCGGCGAGAGTATTTCTGGCAAGATGAATTCGGCGGGGCGCGGGGATTCTCGTGCCCTTTGCCGTCTAGCACGGACAAGCAATGACGCGACGCATGATCTTTCCGCTGCTGTTCGGTCTTGTCGGTGCGGTCGTGCTGATCGCGCTGGGCATATGGCAGGTGCAGCGGCTGGCGTGGAAAGAGGAGGCGCTGGCCCGGATCGAGGCGCGGATCGCCGCCGCGCCCGTTGTCTTGCCGGCCGCGCCCGACCCGGCGCGCGATGAGTATCTGCCTGTCACGATTACCGGTCATTGGGGCACCGGCGCGCTGCGCGTGCTGGCCAGCGTCAGGCAGGTGGGAGCCGGGCATCGGATGATCCGTGTGCTGGAGACAGGTGACGGCGGCCGGGTTCTGGTGGACCGGGGATTTCTGCCCGACGGTGCGATGCCCGGGCCGCTGTCCGAAAAAGAGGTGACCGTTACCGGCAATCTGCACTGGCCCGACGAGGTGGACGGATTCACGCCAGAACCAGATCTGGAAAGCGGGCTCTGGTTTGCGCGCGACGTGCCGGCGATGGCCGCCGCGCTGGACACCCGCCCGGTGCTGGTGGTGGCGCGCAGGGTTGCGCCAGGCGATCCTTCCCTGATGCGATTACCGGTCTCAACCGCCGGCATTCCGAATGATCACCTGGAATACGCGATCACGTGGTTTTCCCTCGCGGCGGTCTGGCTGGGGATGACAGGGCTGCTTGTCTGGCGTATCAGGCGGAAAACCGATTGAAGGCGGGCGGATGCAATATGTTTCCACGCGGGGTCAGGCCCCGGTTCTGAATTTCGAGCAGGCCATGCTGACCGGGCTGGCACGCGACGGCGGTCTTTACCTGCCGGAGACGATCCCGGCGATGGCCCCGGCAGAGATCGGCGCCCTGGCAGGGCTGTCCTATGAGGAGGCGGCGTTCCGCGTCATGCGACCCTTCATCGGCGACGCGTTTTCGGATCATGCGTTGACGGCGATCATCGCGCGGGCCTATCGCGGCTTTGGACATGTTGTCCGTGCGCCGCTGGTGCAGCTGGGCCCCAACCATTTCCTGCTGGAACTGTTCCACGGTCCGACGCTGGCGTTCAAGGACTTTGCCATGCAGCTGATCGGCCAGTTGTTCCAGGCGGCGCTGGAAAGGTCGGGTGAGCGTGTTACGATCGTCGGTGCGACCAGCGGCGACACCGGCAGTGCCGCGATCGAGGCGTTTCGCGGACTGGACAACGTGGATGTGTTCATCCTGTTCCCGCAGGGCCGTGTTTCAGAGGTGCAGCGCCGCCAGATGACCACGCCGACCGAGGGCAACGTGCATGCATTGGCGGTGGACGGCGATTTCGACGATTGCCAGGCCGCGGTAAAGGACATGTTCAACGATTTCGCCTTCCGCGACAGTGTCGGGCTTGCCGGCGTCAACTCGATCAACTGGGCGCGGGTGCTGGCGCAGGTGGTTTATTACTTCACCTCGGCGGTCAGCCTGGGGGCGCCCGGACGGGTTGTGGATTTCACCGTGCCCACCGGAAATTTCGGTGACATCTTCGCGGGCTACATCGCCAGGCGTATGGGACTTCCCATCGGTCAGCTGGTGGTCGCCACCAACCAGAACGACATTCTCCACCGCGCCCTGACCACGGGTGGTTACGTCAAGCAGGGGGTCGTGCCCTCGATCAGCCCGTCGATGGATATCCAGGTCAGCTCCAATTTCGAGCGGGCCCTGTTCGAGGCCTATGGTCGCGACGGCAATGCGGTGGCGCAACTGATGGACGATCTGAAGACGCAGGGCGGGTTCCACATCAGCCAGGGCGCGATGGAGAAACTGGCCGAAACCTTTGTTTCGGGGCGCGCGTCGGAGGAGGAGACATCGGCGACGATCCGTGCCGTGCATGCCGCCACGGGAGAGATCCTTTGCCCGCATTCCGCCGTCGGCGTCAAGGTCGCCGAGGCGCATCAGCGCGGGCCGGTGCCGATGATCACGCTGGCCACCGCACATCCCGCGAAGTTCCCCGATGCGGTCGAGACTGCGACCGGGCTGCGCCCGCCGCTGCCGGGGCGAATGGCGGATCTTTACGATCGTGCGGAACGCGTGACCCGGATCGCCAACGACGTGGGCGCGATCGAGGCACTGATCAAGGAAAGGCGCCGCGCGTGAGTGCAGAGGTCCACAGTCTGTCTAACGGGTTTCGCATCGTCACCGAGGTGATGCCGGGGTTCAAATCCGCCGCACTGGGGATCTGGGTGACGGCAGGCGGCCGCCATGAGCGGATCGAACAGAATGGCATAGCGCATTTTCTGGAACACATGGCGTTCAAGGGAACACGACGGCGCAGCGCGGTGCAGATCGCCGAGGCCATCGAGGACGTGGGTGGCCACATCAATGCCTATACCAGCCGTGAGATGACCGCCTATTTCGCCCGCGTGCTGGAGGCGGATGTTCCGCTTGCGATGGACGTGATCGGCGATATCGTTTTGAATCCGGTTTTCGATCCCGCAGAAATCGAGGTCGAGCGCGGTGTGATCCTGCAAGAGATCGGACAGGTTCAGGACACGCCCGACGACATCATTTTCGACTGGTTGCAGGAGGCGGCCTATCCCGACCAGGCGCTGGGGCGTAGCATCCTGGGCCCGACCGAGCGAGTGCGCAGCTTTTCCCGGGCTGACCTGGCCGGTTTCGTGCGCGAACATTATGCGCCGGACCAGATGATCCTGTCGGCGACCGGGGCCGTGGATCACGATGAGATCGTGCGCCTTGCCGAAAAACTGTTCGGCGATTTGCAGCCTGCGGGACATGACACCGCAAGCCCGGCCCTTTTTTCCGGCGGCGAGAAGCGTATGGTCCGCCCGCTGGAGCAGGCGCATTTCGCCCTCGCCTTCGAAGCGCCCGGATATCGCGATCCGCAGGTCTATACCGCCCAGATCTATGCCAGTGCGCTGGGCGGCGCGATGTCGTCGCGCCTGTTCCAGGAGATCCGGGAAAAGCGTGGCCTGTGCTATACCATTTTCGCGCAGGCCGGTGCCTTTGCGGATACCGGGATGGTCACGATCTATGCGGGCACATCGGGCGCGCAGCTGCGTGAGCTGGGGGAACTGACGATGTCGGAGCTGGGCCGCGCGGCGCAGGACATGACCCCGGTCGAGGTCGCCCGGGCCAGGACGCAGATGAAGGCGGGGTTGCTGATCGGGCTGGAAAGCCCGTCGGCCCGCGCCGAACGGCTGGCGCATCTGCTGGCGGTCTGGGACAGGATTCCGGATCTGGAAGAGACG
>JADQCD010000051.1 GCA_016278285.1 Actibacterium sp. | reverse complement strand
CGGCGGGCGGCGCAAGAATGGGCAGGCGCGCCCAGAGCAGGCGGCCATTCTCGCCCAGCCTGATGTCAGGGGTGCCAAGCGAGGCCCCCTCGCCCCATTCGGGGAAGACGTCCGGCGTCTGGAAGGGTGTGGACCGCTGCAAGGTGACAGTCAGCGCGGTTTGGTCGGCATCGACTGTCGCGGTGGCGGACCTGACGCCCCCGGCCTGCGCCCCGAGCGGGACGCGGCTCGCGTAATCGGCGATGCTGGCCGCGCTCTCCGAGTCGATCGACGTGCCCTGCGGAAGATCGAGTGTCAGGGTGAAATTTTGCGGCACGCAAACATCGGAGCACGCCAGCATCGTCACTGAGGCGGACAGATAGGCAGGTTGGCCGGACTGTTCCAGCGCGATGCGCAGCGGAAAGACCACCTCATCGTGATAGCCGAAATTCTCGATGCCGAAGGCGGTGAACCGCTCGGGCGCGGGCCATTGAAATTCAACCTCGGCGACGTTACGCGACCCGGTCCAGTCGATCTCGGGCGGAAAGCCCACCTCGCCAGGCGTGCGCCAATAGGTCTTCCAGCCTTCGCCAAGCGCCAGCGCCAGGCCCGCGGAAATCGTCCCCGCCCCGGGCGCGATGCCGTTTTCGGCCGTGATGAGCTGTGCGCTGACCGCAGGTGTGGTTTCAGCTTCCGACGTCGCGGCGGAAGCCATCGGCGCCACCATGGTCGTGAAAACAAGTGCCGCCCCTAGCAGGGAGCCGCCCCTGCCGATCAATCCGCGCAGCATGCAGACATCGTCCGTCACCGGCATAGGGTCCTTTTCTCGTTTGGGATCACCCGGCAATCATTGCGCCACTGTCCCGAGTTCGTTGAACGCATAACCGACCCGCCCATCATCGCAGGCGAGGGTGATGACACCGTCCGGGCCGGTCCGGACCGGGCGGCATCCATCCGGAAGCGTCACAGCCGCGCCGCGCGTTGAGAGCGTGGCGTCAGGATTCGGGCACTGCCGCAAGGCCGCCCCGCAACCAGCAAGCGCAAGAAGGGCAACCAGCGCCAGTTTCGGGCGCGCGCCGTGGCTCGTTCCCGTGCAGTCAGCGCGCGGCATGGACCGGGACAACCGCCGGACCTTGTCCGGGGTCCTCGTCCGGGGTCTCCTCGTGGGTATTTGCAGTGCTGTCGTGGCAGGATTTGCCCATCATGCGATGCATCACGACATGCGCGCCGAGGCACAGCGCCAGCGGGGCCAGAAGCCCGAGGTTCCCCACAAGCCCACCGAGCGTTCCGCCCGCCACGAGAAAGGCGCCGAGCGGGACAAGCATCACGGCACAAAAGGCCATCGTCCCAAGCTTACTACCGGCACCACGTGAGAGAAAATCTCTTGGGGTCCTGGCCATATTCTCCTCCGTAACGATCTTTAGAGAGCAGGTTAGGTGCCTCTTCAAGGGAAAGGTCAAGGATACATTCGGATACAAAAAACACGAGGTTCTCAGGTTGTTAGAAAGCCGAGGGCCGGTATTTAAGCTTTCACGCGGCGGGCGATCTAAAACAGTGGCGCTCATCAGGGTGCCGGGCATGTCTGGGGCAGGATGAAGTGGTCCCGGAAAATCGGGACCACTTCAGGAAGAGGGCAAGGAACGTGAACAAACTCGGGCTTCTCATCGGCGGTGTCCTGGTTGCCGGGCTTGGCGTGGCGATCTGGGAATTCACGCAACCGGCCGGGACCATGGTCCACCCGGACCCAACGGCACTCAGCAATCTGGCGCAAGGCGCGCCCATCGTCGAAGTCCGGCTTCCCGAACAGCTGTCGCCCGGCGCGTCAATCGGCAAGCGGGCCTTCGAGGCAAAATGCGCGGCGTGTCACGGGGCAAACGCAGCCGGTCAGAACGGTGTCGCGCCGCCGCTGATCCACCGCACCTACGAGCCGGGCCATCATTCCGACGAAGCCTTCCAACGCGCCGTTCAGAATGGCGTGCGCGCCCATCACTGGCCTTTCGGCAACATGCCCCCGATCGAGGGTCTGACCCGCGCCGACGTTCAGTATATCGCCCGCTACATCCGCGAGGTGCAGCGCGAGAACGGGATCAATTGATGCAGGACACGTCCTTTATTGCCGTGTGCCGGAGATTTCTCGCGATGCTCATGATGGCGCTTGCAATCCTTGCCGCGCCGACGCCGGGCCTTGTCGACACGCCGGATGCGCATTCAGAGATTGCCGCGGCCGCGGACAGCCCCGGCGTGAGTGCCGGGCACGCGGCGCATGACGACACGCTCGAT
The DNA here is from genome assembly GCA_016278285.1 of Actibacterium sp. Lineage (GTDB taxonomy): Bacteria > Pseudomonadota > Alphaproteobacteria > Rhodobacterales > Rhodobacteraceae > JADQCB01. The sequence continues at coordinate 4,682 of JADQCD010000051.1, read as the reverse complement.
CGCGCCTGCCACCCCGACTTCGACTGTTCTCCGTTCGCCATTCTGTTGAATCGACCAACCTTCGGGGCACAAGATTTCCCGGCCGCGCGTCAGCCACTCGCGAGGACAACAATACGCGGCAGAAATGCGCCCGTGGATCTTCCTCCTCCGCGCACCGGTGCTGTGTCATGACCGAATTCCCTGAAAGACACCCAGACATGAGAGACCAAGACATGATCAAGACGCTTCTGACCGGCACCGCCCTCGCGGCCAGCCTTGCCGCTTCCATCGCAGTTGCCAGCCCCGGCCACGGAGACGGCATCGGCGAACCCGGCGACGCCGCGCAGGTGGACCGCACCATCACCGTCGAGATGGACGAGATGAAATACAGCCCCGAGATCATCGAGGTCGCACCCGGAGAGACGATCCGGTTCGAGGTCGTGAACGTCGGCCGCGTTGTCCACGAGTTCAATATCGGCACGAGCGAAACCTGGAATGGCCACCTTGGTGAAATGCAGACGATGATGCGCGAAGGCATGATGAGCGCGCGCAGCATCAATCACGACCGGATGATGGAGGCCGGGATGATGCATGACGATGCCAACAGCGTCCTGCTGGAGCCAGGTGATGCGGGCGAGGTCATCTGGACCTTCCCCGAAGGTGGCGAGATCGGGTTCGCCTGCAACGTACCCGGCCACCGCAACGCCGGCATGGTCGGCGATTTCCATATGCGTCACGACTCCTGACGCCCAAACGACCGGTGGCGGGCGAGATCTTCGCCCGCCCCGACACTTTTCCGGAGATCCTGGCCATGCCGACACGACGCGCCTTCATCGGACAGACCGCCGCCGTTCTGGGGCTGGCGGTGAGCGGTCGGCAGGTGTCTGCCACGTCTCACACGCCCGCGACCCTGACGGCGCGGGATGCCTCGGTGCAGCTCGCCCCCGAAGGTTATCCGCCCACATCCATCTGGGGGTACGAGGGCCGCGCGCCCGGTCCGGCGATCCGGGTGCCCCAGGGCGAACGGGTGCGGCGGCGGCTGGTCAATGACCTGCCACAGCCGACCTCGGTCCATTGGCACGGGATCCGCATCGACAACGCGATGGATGGTGTCTCGGGCCTGACGCAAGAGGCCGTCGCGCCGGGTCAGGCCTTCGACTATGATTTCGTTGCGCCCGATGCCGGAACCTACTGGTACCACGCGCATAACCGGTCCTGGGTGCAGGTCGCCCGCGGCCTGCACGGGCCGCTGATCGTGGAAGAGGCCGAACCGCCCGAGGTGGATCACGAGGAGACCCTCGTGCTCGACGACTGGTTGCTCGATCCCGAAACGGCGCTGATCGACGACAGTTTCGACCTTCCCATGAGGATGAGCCATGGCGGCCGGATCGGGAACCTGATCACCACCAACGGCCGTTTCGACCTGTCCACCCCGGTTTCGCGGCACAGCCGTATGCGCCTGCGACTCATCAACGCGTCGAACGCGCGGATCTTTCCGTTGCAGCTTGCAGGTTTGCGGGGCTGGACCGTCGCACTGGACGGCATGCCGCTTGCGACGCCCGAACCGTTGGAGGACGTCATTGTCCTCGCCCCGGCGCAGCGCGCCGACCTGATCGTCGATGTGACGGCCGAGGAGGGCGAGACCGCGCATTTCGTTCGGATCGGCAATGACGGCCAACCCGTCTCGCAGTTGGCGTTCCCCGTCTCGGGCAGCGCCGCGCAGACGCCGCGCGCGGCACCGGCGGCGCTGCCGCCCAATCCCGGCGTCGGCATCCGGTCGCTGACCGATGCCAGACCATTGCGGCTCGTCATGTCGGGCGGTGCCATGGGCCGGATGGACAGCGCCTTCCTGGGCGGGGAGCGTCTGGGCTTTCGCGAGCTCGCGGCGCGGGGACGGTTCTGGGCCTTCAACGAGATGGCCGAGATGACGCAGACCCCGCTGGCCGATCTTTCCCTTGGCGAGCCGGTGCGGCTGGAGATCGTCAACGAAACCGTCTTTCCCCACGCGATGCATCTGCACGGGATGCATTTCCGCGAAATCCGCGACGGCAGACCCGTCGGCCCGATGCGCGACACGCTCCTGGTGGCCGCGCGAGAGACGCGTGAAATCGGCTTTGTGGCGGACAATCCGGGCGACTGGCTGTTTCACTGCCACATGCTCAGCCATGCGGAAAGCGGGATGATGACATGGGTGCGGGTGACATGAAGGCATGGATCCTGATCGCCGTGCCGGTGGCGCTTGGCCTTGCCGGAGCAGGGGCTTGGCTGACGGCGCGCGACGCACCGCAGGCCGCCTTCGATCCCACAGTGCCGGTAATGCCGGCCACGGTGGATATCGCGCAAGGGGAGGCGCTTTATGCCCAGAGCTGCGCCGCCTGCCACGGTGCCAACCTCGAAGGACAGCCCGATTGGCGAACGCCCGATGCGGATGGGCGTCTGCACGCGCCGCCTCACGATGAGACCGGGCACACCTGGCACCACCCCGACCGGGTCCTGTTTCAATACACGAAGCTCGGTGGACGGGAAGCCCTGGCGCTGCAAGGGGTGGAGTTCGACAGCGGCATGCCCGGATTCGGCGATGTCCTGACGGATCGCGAGATCTGGAACATCCTCGCCTACATCCAGTCGACCTGGCCCGAGCGCGAGCGCGCCATGCAGGCCGAACGCACGGCCGCCGATATGGCCAACGGAGGGACCTGACATGAAGAAACTCGTCTCGATGATCTTGGTGGGGCTTTCGCTGGTGCTGCCCCTACAGGCGGCGGCCCGGGACCTGTCCGAAGACAGGGTGCGCGAGCTGGTGCTTGAGACCATCCGCGAAAACCCGGAGATCGTCATGGAGGCCGTCGCGATCCTCGAAGCCCGGCAGGCCGAGGCGCAGTCGGCGTCCCAGTCCGAGGTTCTTGCCCGGGAACGCGACACGCTGGAACGCAACCCTAACGCGCCGGTTCTGGGCAATCCGGAGGGCGATGTCACGGTGGTGGAATTCTTCGACTACAATTGCCCCTATTGCCGTCGTGCCAAGCCCGAGGTCGAGGCCCTGCTGGCCGCCGATCCGAATGTTCGCCTTGTCTATCGCGAATGGCCGATCCTCGGCGAAGGGTCGGTGTTTGCCACCCGTGCCGCGCTGGCCGCGCGCGAGCAGGGGCTCTACGAGGAATTCCATCGGGCGATGATGGGCATGAACGGCCGCACCGAGGAGTCTTCCGTCCTTCGGATTGCGGAAGACATCGGCCTCGACGTCGCGCAATTGCGCCGCGATATGGAAGCGCCGGAGATCGACACACACATCGAAACCTCGATGCGCCTGGCGCAGGCCCTCGGCATCACGGGCACGCCATCTTTCGTGATCGGCGATGCCCTTGTTCCCGGTGTCGTGGATGTGGAACAGCTACAGTCGCTTGTCTCTGATGCACGGGAAATGGAACAATGAATGCAACTGGTCTGACGCGCCGCCATTTCATCGTGGCCGCATCCGCCTTGTTCTCGCCGCCCGTCGCAGGGCCACTTCTGGCCGATAGCTGGCCAAGCGCGGCGCAGAAAAGCGCTTGGGATGCTGAAGTGACACCGCCTTTCTTCGATCTGGAGACGTCCAATCCCTGGGGCCTCGACCCCCGCTTTCTGCCGCAACGGGTCGAGGCACGTGCGGGCCTTGTTCCGGGGAACATCCACGTGGATGCCATCGCCCGCTACCTCTATCACATTGAGGATGGCGGGGCGGCCATGCGCTATGGCGTGGCCATCGCGCGGGGCAACCTTTACGAACCCGGCACCTACACGATCCGGCGCAAGGTCCGGTGGCCACACTGGACCCCGACACGCTCGATGATCGAACGCGATCCGGAACTTTACGCGGATGTCGCCGACGGAATGGAGCCGGGCCCTGACAATCCGCTGGGGTCGCGTGCATTTTATCTCTACGTCGGCGATCGCGACACCTATCTGCGCATCCACGGCTCGCCCCATCCCCGCTCAATCGGGGGCCGCGCGAGTTCGGGCTGTGTGCGCATGGTGATGGCCCATATCAACGCGCTCTACCCGCAGGTGGAAACAGGGGTGACAGCCTACCTGCACCCGCCCGAAGATTACGTCAGCGCACGGAGTTGAGCACCGCATTCGAGGCGCCCGAGAGACGCTGGCGAACCGGCTGCGCGAAAGGACCGGACTTGGGACGAAATTTCCTCAACAGCTTTGCGCTGCCGGCCATTCTGAGCGGATGCACCGCCGTCGTCGGCACCCAGGATACGGAGCCCGGCATCATCCCGGAGCAGGTTGCTGCCCTGGCAGCCTCTACCAGGATGTCTCGACGGCGCGTCTTTTGCCGCGTGACGGATGCTTGTGGTATCTTCACCAGGGGCCGGTCGAGACGACCCTCTTGCCGCTCAGAACCATCGACGGGCGACCGATCTGCGCTGCACCTGGGTAGGCGGGGCGTTGTGTTCGGCGGCGAATTTCCCGTTTGACGCTCAGCCTTCAGACCGCGCGGCGCGGTTTTGCGACAACTCGCGATAGAACGCTTCCCTCATGACGCCCAGGCCAAGCGACAATTGATGGGTAAAACACAAAGCGTGATTCCAGAATAAATGAAAACAATAACTTAGGGTGGAGAACGTTCGGCCCCGGTCCCTTTCCCTCCGCCACTTACCCCCGCGAAAGCGTTCTCCCGATCCGGCTGCGGCCGGATTTTTCCGTTATCCGGCATG
>JADQCD010000260.1 GCA_016278285.1 Actibacterium sp. | reverse complement strand
ATGCGGTGCAGGCAGGCATGGAACTTGCCGCCCGCGTGGTCCAGGCCAAGGGAGCACTGGTAGAAGCCGCAATTCCGCAATCGCACGCAGACTGACAGGCAGCCCATACCAATCTGGCGCGGATTCTTCGGCCTGCGCCACGCCCTGGGATGATTTCCCGGCGCGCACGGTCATGCCACATGTCCGGAACGGAACGTAAAACCGGCACCGATCCGGCCGGAAAGCACCTGAACGGTTTCTCAATCCTGCCGGGTGCTGTTCACGGGCAGGATCACTGACCTGGTGTCTTGTCTTCGTGAAGCCTGGAAAAAATCGCGTCTATGCGCGCATCGTCGCCGGTGGGTGCATTTGCCCGCCCGGCCAGTCTTGCAAGCTCGCGCGTCTGCCTGATCTGGTCGACGAAATGCGCACAGCCATGACACATCGCCAGATGAAGCCGCATCCGAAGCCGGTCCCAAAGCCCGAGTTCCTCGTCGATCAGATCACTGGCGCGCTCTGCGACTTCCTTGCAGCTGAGCATGTTTCGCTACCTTCACAATTGCTTTACTGGGGACGGACTCTTCGGGATGCGAGTTGTTACACGCTCATTACAAAATAAGGGCTGATGTAGCAAAGCCAAGCCGTTCAACCGAGCAAATGGTCAAGCTCGGCCCGCACGGAAAGCCGTGCACGATGCAGCAAAACCCGCATGTTCGCATGAGAGATTTCAAGCATCGCGCAAACCTCGTCGGCATCCAGTTCCTGCTGGCCGCGCAGGATCATGACGGCGCGTTGCGCGGGGGGCAGATTGTCTACGGCGACATTGACTTGATCCAGAATATTGCGCCCCGCGAGGATGCGTTCCGGTGTGACGTTTTCCCACAGATCCGGCATGGCCTTCCATCGGCCATGACCATCGAATGCGGCAGCAAGGCCGCCTTCGTCGTCGTCGTCATCGAATGAAATGCTGCGCCCGTCGCGCCGGGCCCGGCTGCGGGCGGCATTGGTCAGAATGGTAAAGATCCAGCCTGCCAGCGACGACCGCCCCTCGAACCGGTCGATGTTGCGAAGGATGGAAACCCAGCAATCCTGGGTGATTTCTTCGGCCGACGCCCGATTGTGCAGAATGGCCGTTGCCAGACGAATCATCGCGGCGTTGTGACACCGAAAAAGCTGTTCAAAGGCCGCGCGATCACCGGCGGCCAGCGCATTGGCAATCTGCGTTTCGTCCCGGCCCCCTGTTTCCATTTCCCCCCGCGGACCATGTGCAGATCATTGGTCGATTTGGACGGATCCAAGCATACAGCCTTTCCCGAACCGGACAAGCGATCGTCTTGGCGCGCCTCGGCTGTCGCACCAGTGTCGCGGCGCAAACGGGGCCAGACAAGCGCGTCGATCGAAAGGCCGCCACCGCCCAGCCAGGCCGGGATGCACAGCACGAAGATCCACATCATCCGCTGGTCGAGAACCAGACCGGACGGATCTCGGTCGAACGGCTGGCCGATGGTCTGCGCGTCGATGCCATGTCCGAAAATATCTGTCAGCGACATCACCACGATGAACCCGATCATCGCCAGGGCCGCCGGCCGTGTGGCAAGGCCGAGAACGACGAGCATCGGCAGAATCAGCTCGGCCAGCGTCCCGCCCAGCACCACCATGTGAAACGGCAGCGGGACCTGCGAGGGGTCATAGCCTATGGCCTCCATCTGTTTCGGCAGGATCTGCATATAGGCACCGGCCGACAGGCCCAGCCCGTCGATCTTGGTCAGGAATGAACTCAGGAAGAACCGCAGCAGCACCGAAGCGAAAACAATCCGCGCCAGCAACGCGACAAGGCCCGCCCCGAACGGACCGACCCGGGGACGGGGGGAAAACACAAGGTCGATCAGAGCTTGGCGCATCGTTGGTCCCTTCAGACATGATCCGGCGGCAACAGGGCACCGGCGGCAAACAGCGTGGCGAAAATGGCCGGGTGATCCGCGTCGGGCGGCAACGCCCGACCAAGGGGCGCGCCCCCGGCCAGGGCATCAAGCGTGGCGCAGGTTCCCTCCGGCGCTGCCATCTGGGCGACCGTCATTTTCGGCCGGCCAACCAGGATTTCGCCCGCCGGCGGGTCGATGTCGTCGGCATCTTCCTGGTGGCGTTGCCAGATCGAAAGGATCGGCATTGGATCGGCCATCCAGCGCGCCGAGGGATGGGGGAGAAGCCGCTGCGCGGCAAGCGCGTCGGGCGCGACCCCTGCCAGCATGGCCGGTTCCAGCGGTTCGACATCGGCCGCATGAAACGCCTGCCGGCGCAAATATTCCAGACGGGCGATGCCAGGCACATAGGGAACTGCCTTGATTGGTGCGAAAGTCTCAAGCCAGTCGGGAAAACCCGCCCCCCAGAGCACGATGACGGGGTCTTTCGGAGGATGCAAAAGAACGAATTCCCGCGCCATCGCCGAAAAGAACTCTTCGCCTACAAGCTGCCGGACCACCGGAAACCCGGTGGCAAGCGCCTCGATCAGGCTGGTGGCGACGTTGTTGCGATAAACGTCGTAGCGGGCGACCGAGGGCTTGCCCCCGGGGTTGAGCGCGCCCTGCGGACGGCGCGCATCGGGCGCACGGAGCGCCGCCGCAAAATCCCGAAATACGCTCATGCCGCAGCCTGCCTTGTCAGGATATTCGTGGCACGCGCGGCCTCGGCCTCAAGCGTGGCGAAATCGGGCACTTCATTGTCCCATTCGATCAGCGTCGGCAACGGACCGGTCCGGGCGACGACATTTTCGAAAAGCGCCCATACGGGATCGGCCACCGGCGCGCCATGCGTGTCGATAAGAAGCGTCGCGCCATCCTCGTCCTGGTCGGCCTCGTGCCCGCCAAGGTGAATTTCGCCAATCTCTGAAAGCGGAAAGGTGCCGATGTAATCCTGAGGCGTGAATCCGAGGTTCACGGCCGAAATGAATACATTGTTAACATCCAGCAGCAGCCCGCACCCGGTGCGCGCCACAACCTCTGCCAGAAACTCCGTCTCGTCGAGCGTGCTTTCGGCAAACCGAAGATAGCTCGACGGGTTTTCCAGAAGCATTCGTTGGCCCAGCCTGTCCTGAACTTCGTCGATATGACCGCAGACGGCATTGAGGGTCATTTCGGTATAGGGCAAAGGCAGCAGGTCGTTGTAATACGCACCCGAATGGCTGGACCAGGCCAGATGTTCGGAAAAGCTCGCCGGATTTATCCGATCGACCAGGCGCCGCAGCCTGCCAAGATGCACGGCATCCAGCGGCCCGGGGCCGCCGATCGACAGGCCCACCCCGTGCAGCGAGATCGGGAACCGGTCGGCCAGATCGTCCAGCATGGCCAGCTGCGGCCCTCCGTCGACCATGTAGTTCTCGGCGTGAACTTCCAGCCAGGTGACAGCGCCGGGGCTGCCCACCAGATCGGTGTAATGCGCAGGCTTGAAGCCGATACCGGCTGTTCGGGGCAAGGACGGCAGCATTGGGTTCGCCTCCCGATTCTTGGTTCAAGGGGGGCCAGCGCCCACCGGCGCTGGCCCCGGTCACGATCAGCCCTTCGGCAGGTCGCGCTCAAGCGGCTCGAGCGACCCCATACGATCGCCGGGAAGCTCGATTTCCGTGCAGGTTCCGGCGGGCACCAGTTTGAACGAATTCCCCTGATAATCGACCTTGGAGGTTCCCGCGCAGGTCGTGCCCGGCCCGGCGGCGCAGTCGTTCTGCCCCGCAAGCGCCACGCCATAACATTTTTCCTTGGCCCCTTCCGCGGACACGGGGGTGGCGTAATGCGTTGCAAGGCCGGCGGCCAAGGCACCTGCAATCATGAGGTTTTTCGAATGAATCGTCATGGGTTAGCTCCTGTTGATCTGACAGAAGGCTTTGCGCCTTCCCTTGCACGACGCGCAGCGCGCGCATTTGTTACAGTCCGCTGGACAAAAATCTGGATCACAGGGAACGGGACGGGACGTCGCCCGGACAAACCGTCGGCTGATTGACTTGACCGAAGCCGACCGCGATACGATGCGCCACTGGGACAAGGGGGAGGTGCGTCATGGCCATCGGTCCGGTTGCGGTTCCGGAACCTTCGACCGTTGAAATGCAGGCGCAGATCGCCCGGCTATGCCCGGATTTCGATCTGCGCTTCCCCGCGAGCGGCGCGCCCGAAGATTTCCTGGCCGTTGTGCAGGATGCCGCCTATGTAGTGACGCGCGGCCTTCGGTTTCCGCCAGAGATCCTGGCGCAGGCACCGAAGCTTGGATTGATCCATCAATGGGGCACCGGCGTCGGTGGCATCCCGCTGAACCAGGCGCCTGATCTTGGCGGCTGCACGGTCGGGCTGATCGGGATGGGCGCGATCGGCCGGGCGGTGGCGAAGCTGCTGGTCCCCTTCGGCTGCGAGGTGATCTATACCAACGCTTCGGGTCCGGACTCAGGATCGGAGCTGCGGCATGTGGAATTCGGCGAGCTGCTCGGGCAGAGCGATATCGTGAGCTTGCACCTGCCGTTGACCGCGTCGACGCGCGGTATGATTGACGCCGAGGCTCTGGCCCGGATGAGACCCGGTGCCCTTCTGGTGAACACTGCACGCGGCGGTCTCATCGACGAACAGGCGTTGATCCGGGCGCTGCGCACGGGCCGGCCGGGCGCCGCGGCGCTGGACGTCATCGCGACCGAGCCGGTGGTCCCGGCAAGCCCGCTGCTATCGATGGAAAATTGTATCACGCTTCCGCATGTGGCCGGGCGCACGCGGGACAATTTCGACCGCATGGTGTCGCACTGGGCCGGGAATATCCGTGCCCTTGCCCAGAGGCGTGCGATCGATCCGGGCTGCCTCGTCTGAGATTCCGCCACTCCACGTGGCGGAATTTCGCAAGACTGTCCGCTACATGTGAAAGACCTGCCGCGCGTCACGCGGCAGGCCTGAAATCTCGGGCGCCAACAATGGAAAAAGCGCCGGCCGGCCTATGGCAGCTCAGTCTTCCAGCGCTTCTTCGGCCGCCACGCGCGCCTTGTCCGCCGCGCCCTTGGCATCCAGGTCGCGGTCGACGAATTCGATGATCGCCATCGGTGCCATGTCGCCATAGCGGAAGCCCGCCTTCAGAACGCGCACATATCCACCTTGACGGTCATTGTAACGCGGGCCGAGCACGTCGAACAGCTTGGCCACATGAATGTCCTGCTTCAGTTGCGATGCGGCCTGACGGCGCGCGTGCAGGTCGCCGCGCTTACCCAGCGTGACAAGCTTTTCCACCACCCGGCGCAATTCCTTGGCCTTGGGCAGGGTCGTCTTGATCTGCTCATGTTCGATAAGCGACCCGGCCATGTTCGCGAACAGGGCCTTGCGATGCTCTTGTGTGCGGTTAAGGCGGCGATAACCTCTTGCGTGACGCATATCTTGAGTCCTTCTACAGGTTTTTGCTTTGTCCGGCAGCCCATGCGTGCGGGCCACTCTCCTTGGGGCAGGATTGCCCGGTATCTTTCGTGGCGAGACGCGCCGCCGGCGCGCCCCACGCAATACGTTTCGTTCAGAACTGGTCCTCGAATTTCTTGGCCAGATCCTCGATGTTCTCCGGCGGCCATTGCTCGACATCCATGCCCAGATGCAAGCCCATCCCCGAAAGCACTTCCTTGATCTCGTTGAGCGACTTGCGACCGAAGTTCGGCGTGCGCAGCATCTCGGCCTCGGTCTTCTGGATCAGGTCGCCGATATAGACAATGTTGTCGTTCTTCAGGCAATTCGCCGAACGCACCGAAAGTTCCAACTCGTCGACTTTCTTGAGCAGAAGCGGGTTGAACTCCAGCCCCTCCTCGTCGTCCTGGCGCCCGGCGGCTTCGGGTTCCTCGAAGTTGACGAAGATCGACAGTTGATCCTGAATGATGCGCGCAGCATAGGCCACCGCGTCCTCGGGTGTGATCGACCCGTCCGTTTCCAGCTTCATGGTCAGCTTGTCGTAGTCCAGCACCTGGCCCTCGCGGGTGGGCTGCACGTCATAGGCGACCTTCTTGACCGCGTCGATCGGGATCAGGCCGATGGGCGCATCCTCGGGGCGGTTCTTGTCAGCGGCGACATAACCCTTGCCGGTATTCACGGTCAGTTCCATGAACAGGTCGGCCCCTTCATCCAGGTGGCAGATCACATGGTCCTTGTTCAGAACCTCGATGCCGGCGGATTCCGAAATCTGGCGGGCGGTCACGACCGATGGTCCCTTGGCGGCGATCGACAGGCGCTTGGGCCCTTCGACCTCCATGCGCAGGGCGACCCCCTTCAGGTTCAGCACCACGTCGGTCACGTCCTCGCGCACGCCCGCGATCGAGGAAAACTCGTGCAGCACGTTGTCGATCTGCACGCTGGTGATGGCGGCGCCCTGAAGAGAGCTCATCAGCACACGGCGCAACGCGTTGCCAAGGGTAAGACCGAAGCCACGCTCAAGCGGTTCGGCCACGACGGTCGCCTGACGCGCGGGTTCATTACCCGGTTTCACGTCCAGCTGGGTCGGTTTGATCAATTCCTGCCAGTTCTTGTGGATCATGCGAATCTCCTCAATTCCTGCCTGCTGCCCATGTCCAAAGCGGCAGACGCCCGAGGTAAAAGAACGGACTCGGGTCGCGCACTATGCGCGACCCGAGCTCAGATCGAAATCAGACCCGGCGACGTTTCGGCGGGCGGCAGCCATTATGCGCGATCGGTGTCACATCGCGGATGGAGGTGATGTTGAACCCGGCCGCCGCAAGCGCGCGCAGGGCGCTTTCGCGACCGGAGCCAGGCCCCTGCACCTCGACCTCCAGTGTCTTGACACCATGTTCCTGCGCCTTCTTGCCCGCGTCCTCGGCGGCCATCTGGGCGGCATAGGGGGTTGATTTCCGCGACCCCTTGAAGCCCATCGTGCCGGCAGACGACCAAGAGATCGCATTGCCCTGCACGTCGGAAATCAGGATCTTGGTATTGTTGAAAGAACTGTTCACATGCGCCACGCCGGCGGCGATGTTCTTGCGTTCCTTGCGGCGC
>JADQCD010000017.1 GCA_016278285.1 Actibacterium sp. | reverse complement strand
CCGGGACCTTTCGGTGGCCCGGCGGAACGACCCGGGCCAATACTTGGAGGTCGATATGACTGAAAACGAACGTCCCGAATTCTTCCGGTTTCACAACGGGGTCAAGGCGCCGCTGCCGTTTTCGGCCGCGGAATACGATGCCCGCCTGATGGGGCTGCGCGCGGCGATGGACGCGGCGGGGGCCGAGGTGGCGGTGCTGACCTCGATGCAGAATGTCGCCTATTACTCGGGGTTTCTCTATTGCAGTTTCGGGCGGTCCTACGGCCTGGTGGTGACGGCCTCCGAGGCCGTGACGATCAGCGCGGGTATCGACGCGGGCCAGCCCTGGAGGCGCAGCCATTGCGACAACATCACCTATACCGACTGGACGCGCGACAATTTCTGGCGCGCGGTTGCGCATGTCGCCGGCACAGGCCGGGCCGTGGCGTATGAAGGCGATCATCTGACGCTGGTGCAGGCCGAAAAGTTGCGGTCGTTCCTGGCGCCCAGGGCCCGGATCGACATCGCACCGGCGACGATGCAGCAGCGGATGCGCAAGTCGCCGACAGAGATCGCGCTGATCCGTGCCGGCGCGGCGGTTGCCGATGTGGGTGGTCATGCGATCCGCGATGCCGTGGCCGAAGGCATCCGCGAAATCGACGTGGCCATGACCGGCCGCGACGCGATGGAACTGGAAATCGCCAAGCGCTTTCCCGACGCCGAATACCGCGACAGCTGGGTGTGGTTTCAGTCGGGGCTGAACACCGATGGCGCCCACAACCCGGTGACGGCGCGCAAGCTGGAACGGGGCGATATCCTGAGCCTGAATACCTTCCCGATGATTTCCGGCTATTACACGGCGCTGGAACGCACGATGTTCCTGGGCGAGGTCGATGCGGCATCGCTGCGCTATTGGCAAGCCAACGTGGCCGCGCATGAATACGGCATGTCGTTGCTCAAGCCCGGCGCCAGCTGCGCCGACGTGACCCACGCGATCAACGATTTCCTGGCCGAGCGCGAGTTGCTGCAATACCGGTCATTCGGGTATGGCCACAGCTTTGGCATCCTGTCGCATTACTACGGTCGCGAGGCGGGTCTGGAACTGCGCGAGGATATCGACACGATGCTGGAGCCCGGCATGGTCATCAGCATGGAACCGATGCTGACGATCCCTGAAGGACAGCCCGGCGCCGGAGGTTACCGCGAACATGACATCCTGATCGTGACCGAAGACGGGTGCGAGAACATCACCGGATACCCCTACGGGCCGGATTTCAACATCGTGGGCTGACCCCGGGAAGGGGCGGAGGCGGCAGGTTCGTCCTGCCGCCATCGAGTTTCCGATCAGGCGTGAATGGCGCCGTCGCCGCAGGCCAGCGCAGCTTCGCGCACCGCTTCGGAATAGGTCGGGTGGGCGTGGCAGGTCAGCGCCAGGTCCTGCGCCGCGGCGCCGAATTCCATCGCCACGCAGACCTCGTGGATCAGGTCGCCCGCGGCTGGGCCGATGATGTGTGCGCCCAGGATCCGGTCGGATTGCTTGTCGGCGAGGATCTTGACGAAACCATCGCCGGAGAAAACGGCCTTGGCCCGTCCGTTGCCCATGAAAGAGAACTTGCCGACCTTGAACGCGCGGCCCTCTTCCTTCAACTGTTCCTCGGTCTTGCCGACGGCGGCGACCTCGGGGTGGGTGTAGATCACGCTGGGGATGACGCCATAGTTGACGTGTCCGGCCTTGCCGGCGATCACCTCGGCCACGGCCATGCCTTCATCCTCGGCCTTGTGGGCCAGCATCGGGCCGGTGATGGCGTCGCCGATGGCATGGATGCCGGGGACGTTGGTGGCCCAATGCGAGTCGGTCCTGATCTGGCCGCGCTCTTCGGTCTCGACACCCAGCGCATCGAGGCCAAGCCCGTCGGTAAAGGGTTTGCGCCCGGTGGCGACCAGCACCACATCGGCGTCGATCGTAGCCTCGCTGTCGTCCTTGCGCAGCTTGTAGTTGACCTTTGCCTTGGTCTTGAGCGGCTCGACCCCCTGCACGGCGGCGCCCATGATGAAGTTGAGCCCCTGTTTCTTCAGCATTCTCTGGAAGGTCTTGCACACCTCGCCGTCCATGCCGGGGGTGATCTGGTCGAGATATTCGACCACCGTCACCTCGGTGCCGAGCCGGGCATAGACCGATCCCATCTCCAGCCCGATCACGCCGGCGCCGATCACCACCATCTTTTTCGGGATTTTCGGCAGGTCCAGCGCGCCGGTGGAGGTCACGACGACCTTTTCGTCGATTTCGACACCGGGCAGCGAGGATGCTTCGGACCCGCTGGCGATGACGATGTTCTTCGCCTCATGAATCTCGTCGCCGACCTTGACCTTGCCCGCCCCGGGGACGGTGGCCCAGCCCTTGATCCAGTCCACCTTGTTCTTCTTGAATAGGAATTCGATGCCCTTGGTGTTCTGACCGATCACGTCGTCCTTGTAGGCGAGCATTTCCTTCCAGTCGACCGAGGGGGATTTGCCCTTCAGGCCCATCCTGGTGAAGTTGTGTTCGGCCTCATGCAGCATGTGGCTGGCATGCAGCAGCGCCTTGGAAGGGATGCAGCCCACGTTGAGACAAGTGCCGCCCAGCGTTTCGCGCCCCTCGACGCAGGCGGTTTTCAGCCCCAGCTGGGCGCAGCGGATGGCGCAGACATAGCCGCCGGGGCCGCTGCCGATTACGATGACGTCATAGGAGGCCATGAAAGGGTCCTTTCTTTTGGGCCGGGTTGGGGGGCGCTGCCCCCTTGGCCTTCGGCCAATTCCCCCGGAGTATTTGGGGCAAGATGAAACCGGGCGCGGACACGCTGTCCATCCCGGATATGTCCGATTTGAAAGTTCATGTCACGGCCATCAGCAACATCAGAACGGTGGCGAGGAAGCCCACGGACCAGATCAGCGAGCGCCATGGCGTCCAGCCGAAGGCATAGGCGGGGACATACAGCAGCCGCGCGCCGAGATAGGTCCAGGCGCAGGCATGGGTCAGAGCGCCGGACTTGTTGCCCAGGGTCACGACGGTGACGGCGATGGTGAACAGGATCAGCCCCTCGAAATGGTTTTCCATCGCGCGTTTCAAGCGCGCGGTTCGGGGCGAGAGTGGGCGCGGCAGGTCAGTGTCGCGCGGGCCGGCGGTATAGTCGGTGCCAAGTTCCAGGTTCGCTGGGATCGCGAAGAGGAAGTATTGAACGACCTGGAGGAGGCCGGCGAGGGTGAGGGCGGTGAGTTCTGGGGTCATTCCTTGTTCATCGCTGCTTTCAGTTCGGAGATCTCTTGGAGGATCGCCTCGTCAGTTTTACTAGCAACGACGATCAAGAAAAGTGTGCCCAAGAACGGGAGAATGCAAAGCACGATCCAACCAATGCCAACCCCTTTGCGTTTGCAAATCGGAATTGCAAAGGCCAATTGAATTACGAGTATAATGAGCAAAGGCACGAAAGACACGAATGCTTCCATTTTTAATTTCCTTTTCATACAGTTGGTATGAAAGTCATCTGTTGCTAGGGCGGTAAGGTGGAATGAAACCCCCACCTTACCCCAACCATCATCTTCACAAATCCATCAACAGCCGCCGCGGGTCTTCCAGCGCCTCTTTCACCCGCACCAGGAAGGTCACGGCGCCCTTGCCGTCGACGATGCGGTGGTCATACGACAATGCCAGATACATCATCGGGCGTATCCTGATCTCGCCGTTCACGACCATGGGGCGGTCCTGGATCTTGTGCATGCCCAAAATGCCCGATTGCGGCGGGTTGAGGATGGGCGAGGACATCAGCGAGCCATAGACCCCGCCGTTGGAGATGGTGAAGGTGCCGCCCTGCATCTCGGCCATGCTCAGCTTTCCGTCGCGGGCGCGGGCGCCCAGCTCGTTGATCTTCTTCTCGATCTCGGCAAAGCTCATCGCGTCGGCGTCGCGCACCACCGGCACCACGAGGCCGTTGGGCGTGCCCACGGCGATGCCCATGTGCACGAAGTTCTTGTAGACGACATCGGTGCCGTCGATTTCCGCATTGACCTCGGGCACCTCCTTCAGCGCGTGGCTGCAGGCCTTGGTGAAGAAGGACATGAAGCCCAGCTTGACGCCGTGCTTCTTCTCGAACAGATCCTTGTATTCCTTTCGCAGCGCCATGGTTTCGGTCATGTCCACCTCGTTATAGGTGGTCAGCATGGCGGCGGTGTTCTGCGCGTCCTTCAGACGGCGGGCGATGGTCTGGCGCAGGCGCGTCATCTTGACCCGCTCCTCGCGCGCGGCGTCCTCGGCGGCGACCGGGGGGCGGGACGCTGGCGTGGGGGCGACGGGCGACGGGGCACCGGCCCTGGATGTCGAGGCCGCCGCATAGGCGACGGCGGCGGCCTGCACGTCCTCTTTCATGATGCGTCCGTCGCGGCCCGTGCCCTTGACCTGATCAGGGCTGAGGCCCTTCTCTTCCATCATCTTTCTGGCCGAGGGGGCAACCTCGACGTCTTCGCCGCCGCGCGCAGGGGCGGCCGGTTGCGTCTTTTCCCCGTCCGACACGGCACCGGCCTCGCCTGTGGTCATCACGGCCAGCTTGCCGCCTGCGGCGACGGTTTCACCTTCGTCCGCCAGAATCTCGGTCAGCGTGCCGCTGGCCGGGGCCGGGACCTCGATTGACACCTTGTCGGTTTCCAGTTCGCACAGCATCTCGTCCTGCGTGACCGTATCGCCGGTCTTCTTGAACCATGTCGAAACGGTCGCCTCGGATACGCTTTCGCCAAGGCTGGGCACCATCACGTCCACCGGGGCGCCGCCGCCCGACTTGCCGCCCTCGGCGGCCACGTCGGCGGCTTCCTTCTTTTTCGGCTTCGTCTCTTCGGGGCCGGCGTCGCCGGCCTCTCCGAGCGTGGCGAGCAGCGCGTCCACCCCCACCGTTTCGCCCTCGGCCGCCACGATTTCCTGCAACTTGCCGGCTGCGGGCGAGGGCACCTCGACCGTCACCTTGTCGGTTTCCAGCTCACACAGCATCTCGTCCACCGCGACGGAATCGCCCGGTTTCTTGAACCATGTCGCGACGGTAGCTTCGGTGACGCTTTCGCCCAGGGTGGGAACGCGGACTTCCGTGGTCATGATCGATTACCCTTCGATGGTCAGCGCTTCGTTCACGAGCGCGGCTTGCTGTGCTTTGTGCTGGCTGGCCAGGCCCGTGGCGGGCGAGGCAGACGCGTTGCGCCCGACATAGCGCGGCCGCTTGTGGTGCGCGTCGATGCGGGTCAGAACCCATTCGAGATTGGGCTCGATAAAGGTCCAGGCCCCCTGGTTCTTGGGTTCTTCCTGACACCAGACCATTTCCGCCTGCGGAAAGCGGCCCAGCTCCTTGGAGAGACTGATTGCGGGGAAAGGATAGAACTGTTCCACCCGCAACAGATACACGTCATCGATACCGCGCGCATCGCGTTCCTCCAGCAGGTCATAATAAACCTTGCCCGCGCACAGGACGACGCGCCGGATCTTGTCGTCGGTGGTCAACGTGGTGTCCGAATGACCCCGCTCGGCGTCGTCCCACAGGATGCGGTGGAAGGACGAACCGGTGATGAAATCGGCGCGGTCGGAAACGGCCAGCTTGTGCCGCAGAAGCGATTTCGGCGTCATCAACACCAGCGGCTTGCGGAAGCTGCGGTGCAACTGCCGCCGCAGGATGTGGAAATAGTTCGCCGGTGTCGTGCAGTTGGCGACGATCCAGTTGTCCTCGGCGCACATCTGGAGGAACCGCTCCAGCCGGGCCGAGGAGTGTTCGGGGCCCTGGCCCTCGAACCCGTGGGGAAGCAGCATCACAAGCCCCGACATTCGCAGCCATTTGCGTTCGCCCGAGCTTATGAACTGGTCGAACATGATCTGCGCGCCGTTGGCAAAATCGCCAAACTGGGCTTCCCACATGGTCAGCGCGTTGGGTTCGGCAAGCGAATAGCCATATTCGAAGCCAAGCACCGCGTATTCCGACAGCATCGAGTCGATCGCCTCGAATGTCGCCTGACCTTCGCGGATGTTGTTGAGCGGAAAATATCGTTCTTCGCTTTCCTGGTTGACCAGGGACGAGTGGCGCTGGCTGAAGGTGCCGCGGATGCTGTCCTGGCCCGACAGACGCACCGGGTAGCCCTCCAGCATTAGCGAGCCGATGGCAAGCGCCTCGGCCGTGGCCCAGTCGAACCCGTTGCCGGTGTCGAACATCTGCTTCTTGGCGTCCAGCAGCCGGCCGACGGTCTTGTGCAGTGCAAAGCCCTCGGGCACGCGCGTCAGGGCGGCGCCGACCTCTTCCAGTGTTTCCTTGCGGATCGCGGTTTCACCGCGTTGGTATTCTTCGCCTTCGCGGTCCAGATGCGACCAGCGCCCGTCCAGCCAGTCGGCCTTGTTGGGCTTGTATTCCTTGCCGGCCTCGAACTCCTCGTTCAGGCGCGCCTGGAAGGCGGCCTTCATGTCCTCGACCTCGCCCTCGGGGATAAGTCCGTCCTTGACCAGTCGGTCGGTATAGAGCTGAAGGGTGGTCTTCTGTTTCTTGATGCTCGTGTACATCAAGGGGTTCGTGAACATCGGTTCGTCGCCTTCGTTGTGACCGAAACGACGATAGCAGAAGATGTCGATGACCACGTCCTTGTGGAATTTCTGGCGGAACTCTGTGGCCACCTTGGCGGCATGCACCACCGCCTCGGGGTCGTCGCCATTGACGTGGAAAATCGGCGCCTCGACCATCAGGGCGATATCGGTGGGGTAGGGCGATGAGCGCGAAAAATGCGGCGCCGTCGTGAAACCGATCTGGTTATTCACCACGATATGGATGGTGCCGCCGGTGCGGTGCCCGGTCAGCCCCGACAGGCCAAAACATTCTGCCACGACGCCCTGACCGGCAAAGGCCGCGTCACCATGCAGCAAGACAGGGATCACGGCCGTGCGATCGGTATCGTT
Source organism: Actibacterium sp. (assembly GCA_016278285.1). GTDB lineage: Bacteria > Pseudomonadota > Alphaproteobacteria > Rhodobacterales > Rhodobacteraceae > JADQCB01. The sequence goes on along the minus strand of JADQCD010000017.1, from coordinate 121 downwards.
CAGTTGGTTCTGCTTGGCGCGGGCCTTGCCCAGCACCACCGGGTTCACCGCCTCCAGGTGGCTGGGATTGGCCGTCAGCGACAGGTGGACGCTATTGCCGTCGAATTCGCGGTCGCTCGAT
>JADQCD010000246.1 GCA_016278285.1 Actibacterium sp. | reverse complement strand
TGCACCAGCGGCGGCACCGCGGGCGCCGTGGGACCGATCCGATAGGCCGCGCGCACCGCCGCCTCGGCCGCATCTGCGGCGTCCTCGTTTGCCGCATGAACCAGCGCCAACGGCAGATCGGCCGTCATCTGCTCACCCAGCGGGGCCAGTTCGGACAGGCCGACCGAGGGGTTGATCCGATCCCCGTCGCGCTTGCGCCCGCCGCCAAGATCGACAACCGCCATACCCAGCGCCTGGCAATCCATTTCGGTAACGAACCCGGCCGCGCCTGCCGTCACCTCGCGCACCACAGGGGCCGAGGGCAGCCGGTCGGGCCAGCGTTCCACGAAATCCACGGGTCCGCCCAGTTCGGCCACCATCTCGCCAAAGCGTTCGGCCGCGGCGCCGCTGTCCATCGCGTCGGCGATGCGCCCGGCCCCGTCGGCGGCGTCGGCGGCCAGCCCGCCCAGCGCCAGCAGTTCGCCGCCCAGCGCGCAGGTCAGATCCCACAGCGCGGGCGTGACACCCGAGCCTGTCAGCGTCTCCATGACCTCTATCACTTCCAGCGCGTTGCCCGCAGCGGCGATCAGCGGCTGGCTCATGTCGGTTATCAGCGCCGTGGTCATGCAGCCCGCACCCTGCGCCGTCTCGACCAGCGCCTCGGCCAGGTCCTCGGCCTCGTCCATGTGTTTCATGAACGCGCCCGAACCGACCTTGACGTCCAGCACCAGGCCCTCCAGCCCCGCGGCCAGTTTCTTTGACAGGATCGAGGCGGTGATCAGGTCTATGCTTTCGACGGTGCCGGTGACATCACGGATTGCATAAAGCCGCTTGTCCGCCGGCGCGATCTCTGCCGAGGCGCCCACGATGGCACAGCCGATACTGGCCGTGATCTGGCGCAGCCGCTCGACGCTCACCTCGGCCTGATAGCCCGGTATCGCCTCCAGCTTGTCCAGCGTGCCGCCGGTATGCCCCAGCCCGCGCCCCGAGATCATCGGCACATAAGCCCCGCAAACGGCCAGCGCAGGGGCCAGCAGCAAGGATACGCAATCGCCGATCCCGCCCGTGGAATGCTTGTCCAGGACCGGCCCCGGCAGATCCCATTCCATCACCAGGCCGCTATCACGCATCGCGCGCGTCAGCGCGACCCTCTCGGGTTTTTCCAGCCCGTTCAGCAGCACAGCCATCGCGAAGGCCCCGGCCTGGGCATCGCTGACGCCGCCATTGGCCAAGCCGCTTGCAAACCACTCGATTTCCTCAGGGGTAAGCGGCTGCTCATCCCGCAGCCGGGCGATGATGACGCGCGCGTCCATTCCTATTCTGCCTCCAGATGATCCGGGCCGAAGGCGCCGGGAAGAAGTTCGCCCACCGTCATCGTCTTCCGCGCGCCGGCGATCGTGGCCATGGTGACCGGCACGTCCGGCCCGGCGAATTCCGCAAGCTTCTGACGGCATCCGCCACAGGGCGACACCGGCACCGGGCTGTCGGCAACCACGACCACCTCGACGATCCGGGTCTCGCCGGCCGCGCACATCGCCGCGATCGCGCCGGCTTCGGCGCATGTGCCTTCGGGGTAGGAGATGTTCTCGACATTGCAGCCGGAAAAGAGTCCGCCCGCAGCGCCACGGATCGCCGCGCCGACCTTGAATCTCGAATACGGGGCATGGGCGTTTTCACGCACCGCCAGCGCGGCACTCAGAAGCGTCATGGGGCAACCTCCTGCGGCACACTCTGCGGCCGGGCGCAGAGCGATGCAAGCCTGCCCGTCGCGGCTCGGGCAGTTGCCTTTGCCAAACCCGGAAAATCCGGCACACTGTGGCGCAGGAACGCCGTGGTCAAAAAACTTTGCCTTGTCTGCAGGTCTGGCGCCGCGTATCAGGAAGCGAAAATTTAGTTTAACACTAAACTAAATCCGGGAGGGCCCATGAGCGACACCGTAAACCGATCCGCCCGCGAAGCGGCGCTGGACTATCACGCCCACCCCAAACCCGGCAAACTGGAGATCCGCGCGACCAAGCCGCTGGCAAATGGCCGTGATCTTGCACGCGCCTACTCCCCCGGCGTGGCCGAGGCCTGTATCGAGATCCGCAACGATCCGAAAACGGCGGCCGATTATACCACGCGTGGCAATCTGGTCGCCGTCGTCACCAACGGAAGCGCCGTTCTGGGCCTTGGCAATATCGGCGCGCTGGCTAGCAAACCGGTGATGGAGGGCAAGGCCGTCCTGTTCAAGAAATTCGCCAATATCGACTGCTTCGATATCGAGCTGGACGAATCCGACCCCGAAAAGCTGGCCGATATCGTTTGTGCACTGGAACCCACCTTCGGCGCAATTAACCTGGAGGACATCAAGGCGCCGGACTGTTTCACGGTCGAGCGGATCTGCCGCGAACGGATGAACATTCCGGTATTCCACGACGACCAGCACGGCACCGCCATCGTGGTCGGTGCGGCGGCCACAAATGCGCTGCGCGTTGCGGACAAGCGGTTCGAGGACGTGAAAATCGTCTCGACCGGGGGCGGCGCGGCCGGCATCGCCTGCCTGAACATGCTGCTGAAACTGGGCGTAAAACGCGAGAATGTCTGGCTGTGCGACATTCACGGGCTGATCTATGAAGGCCGGCAAGAGGACATGAACCCGCAGAAGGCGGCGTTCGCGCAAGGCTCGGATCTGCGGACTCTGGATGACGTGATCGGTGGGGCGGATCTGTTCCTCGGCCTGTCAGGGCCCGATGTGCTGACCCCCGGAATGGTCGAAAAGATGGCGCCACGCCCGATCATCTTTGCCCTGGCCAACCCCACGCCCGAGATCATGCCCGACGCGGTGCGCGAAGTGGCGCCCGAGGCGATCATCGCCACCGGGCGGTCGGACTATCCCAACCAGGTCAACAACGTGCTGTGTTTCCCGTTCATCTTCCGCGGTGCGCTGGATGTTGGCGCGACCGAGATCAACGACGCCATGCAGATCGCCTGTATCGAGGGCATCGCCGCACTGGCGCGGGCAACGACAAGCGCCGAAGCCGCCGCCGCGTATCGAGAGGAAAAGCTGACCTTCGGGCGCGATTACCTGATTCCCAAGCCCTTCGATCCGCGCCTGATGGGCGTTGTCGCGACCTCGGTCGCCAAGGCGGCGATGTCCTCGGGTGTGGCCACGCGCCCGATCGAGGATATGAAAGCCTACAAGGAGCGGCTGGACGGATCGGTGTTCCGATCGGCGCTTATCATGCGTCCCGTTTTCGCCGCCGCCCGGCAGGCCGCGCGAAACATCGTCTTTGCCGAGGGCGAGGACGAGCGTATCCTTCGCACCGCGCAGGCCATGGTCGAGGAAATGACCGATCGGCCTATCCTGATCGGACGCCCCGAAGTGATCGAGGCGCGCAGCCAGCGGGCCGGCCTGACGATCCGCCCCGGCGAGCATTTCCAGATCGTCAACCCCGAGAACGATCCGCGCTATCGCGATTACTGGGGCACCTATCACGAACTGATGGCCCGGCGCGGCGTGACCCCCGACCTCGCCAAGGCGATCATGCGCACCAACACCACCGCGATCGGCGCTGTGATGGTGCATCGCGGCGAGGCCGACAGCCTGATCTGCGGCACATTCGGGCAATACCTGTGGCATCTGAACTATATCGAACAGGTGCTCGGACGGGATGGGTTGCACGCGGTGGGCGCGCTTTCCCTGATGATCCTCGAAGACGGCCCATTGTTCATCGCCGACACGCAGGTACATCCCAGCCCCACGCCCCAACAGATCACGGAAACGGTGATCGGCGCGGCGCGGCATGTGCGCCGCTTCGGGCTGGAGCCTAATGTCGCGCTGTGCTCGCATTCGCAGTTCGGCAATCTCGACATTGACTCGGGCCGTCGGATGCGGGCGGCGCTGGCGCTGTTGAAAGAGCGCGCCCCCGATTTCGCTTATGAGGGCGAGATGCATGTCGACGCGGCGTTGGATCCGTTGCTTCGCGAACGCATCTTTCCAGGCGCTCGCCTGCAAGGAGCCGCCAACGTCCTGGTCTTTGCCGATACGGATGCCGCCTCTGGCGTGCGCAACATCCTGAAGATGCGCGCCGGCGGGCTGGAGGTCGGGCCAATTCTCATGGGAATGGGAAACAGGGCGCATATCGTCACGCCCTCGATCACCGCGCGAGGGTTGCTGAACATTTCGGCCCTGGCGGGAATGCCGGTGACGCATTACAGTTGACCGGATGGGACCGCCACGCAGGAAAACGTGGCGGCACCCGTGGCATAAGTCCTATTTCTTGATCGTCTTTGCGCCCGGTTTCGCGGGTTTCTCTTTCTTGTCGCCCATGGCAACACCATCCTTGTGACGGAAGGGCGGAATGCCACTTCCTGATAAGGGTTCTGCCATGGATCGGGCCCGGTTTCGCGCGTATTTTCGACCCTCAGCAGGTCGCATTTGAATCACGAAGTTTTGCAAATCATCAGTAATTATTACTCTCATGCCCCAACCCTCAAGGACTTTGCAAAACTTTGCTGCACCGGATCGCAAAAACTGCAAATAATTTGTCGCGGCTCGCGCCTTGTGATCGGTAACATCGTTGCCTGAAAGACGGCGACTGCCTAAGAACGGGAAAATTCCGGAGGAGGGATATCATGAGCTACGCAGACATCTATCAAGCCTGGAAGGCCGACCCCGAGGGATTCTGGATGCGGGCAGCCCAGGAGATCGAGTGGCATCAGTTCCCATCCCGTGCATTGTTCGATGAAAATGCACCTCTCTATGAATGGTTCAATGACGGGCTGGTGAACACCTGCTGGAACGCGGTGGACCGTCATGTTGAACACGGCCGCGGCAACCAGGTCGCGCTGATCCATGACAGCCCGGTCACCCACAGCACACACGAGATTACATATGCCGAACTGCGCGACCGCGTGGCCAGCCTGGCCGGGGCACTGAGGGCCAAGGGCATCGAAAAGGGCGACCGCGTCATAATCTACATGCCGATGGTGCCCGAGGCGGTCGAAGCGATGCTGGCCTGCGCGCGGCTGGGCGCGATTCATTCGGTGGTGTTCGGCGGCTTTGCCGCGCATGAGCTTGCCGTGCGCATCGACGACGCCAGACCCAAGGCGATCATCGCGGCGTCCTGCGGTATCGAGCCAGGCCGCGTCGTGCATTACAAGCCGCTGCTGGACGGCGCGCTGGCCCAGGCCACCCACCAACCGGATTTCTGCGTGATTTTCCAGCGCGAGCAGGAAGTCGCCCGGCTGGAGGATGGCCGCGATCACGACTGGCACGGCTTTCAGTATGGCGTGGAACCGGCCGATTGCGTGTAATCAGACAGATGGATTGATCAGACCGGGATCATCTTGGATGTATCGGGACGGGGCGGGATAGATCACGGTTATCAAGGGTTTAAACGATCTGGCCTGATGGGCGCGCGGCGCGGGGCGGTTTGCGCAATCAAGGCGGGTCGAGGGATTTGAGACACATGGATTGCGCAATGGGGCGGGCGTTCAAGGGCGTTTGAAACAGCGTTTAAACCGGGGTCCAGGCGCGGTCACATGTTCACCAGTATACACCGCACCCGGCCGACGATGCGCAGCTCGTTGAGCTGGGGGCCGGTGACGAACTCGGGCGCGAAGCTGCCGCTATCGGAGATGATGACGATCGAGGTGGGCGCGCCGCCTGGGCCGGGTGCCAGGGGCACGAGGCGCTTGATGTAAGCCTCGCCCTCGCGGCTGAAGGCATAGATGCCCTCGCGATCGACGCGGGCCTCGGCGGTGTTGACGAGGGCCAGTGCGCCGTCCGGGACGGTGGGGGCCATACTGTCACCGCGCACCCGGACAAGGCCCGACTGGGCGGCGTTGATCAGGTTGCGCCGCAACCATGCCTTTGAAAAGGCAATCCTTTCCTCAACATCCTCATGTGTGGGGATAAGGCCGGGACCGGCAGATAGGTTAACCTCGTATCGCGGCAGCAGGGCAAAGTCCTGGTCGAAGTCGGGGGCGGCGTCATCGGGCGGCGCGATGGGCTGTGGCGAGCCCGAGGGCGAGCCCTGCCCGGTGGCCAACCACTGCACGGAGACGCCAAGGACATCCGCCGCGCTCACGAGGTTTGTGAGGCCGGGCTCATTACTGCCACGCAACCAGCCGTTCACCGTCGAGGCGGACGTGCCAAGCTGCTTCGACAGCCAAGTGCCGCTCCTGTTGCCCAGGGCGGACGACAAGCGCGCGGGAAAATCCTGGTCACCCTTTCCCTGCCCAACAGTGACCGGCTCGTCACTGTTGGATTTTTCGGTCACTGTTCGATTAACCATCTGAATTAAAATCGAAAACAGACGATAAGTCGTCTGAATGGACGCGCCCTAACAGTGACCGAGCATTTTTCGTTTGCAGTCGGACGATATTTCGTTCAATGTATGTCCGTAAGGTCATTTTTTACACCGCGAGTTCTGCCCGCCCGGATGGCCGTCCGAAGGGGCTAGATGGAAGAGGAGCACAGGTTCATGGCGAAGCCTGCACGGATTGCCCGCAAGGCGCGCGGGTGGCACCCCGAAGAGATCAAGGCCGCGATCCGCATGCGCGGGTCGTCGATGGCCGAGCTCTCGCGCCAGCATGGCTACGGGATCAGCGCAGTCCGCCAGGTGCTGCGCCGCCCGTGGCCCGCGATCGAGCGGCTGGTGGCCGATCACCTGGGCGTCGAGCCGCAGGAAATCTGGCCCGACCGCTACGGCGAAGACGGGTTGCCGAACCGTCTGCTGTTCGGGCGGGTGAAGTTTAACCCGGAACGCACAGACTGTCAGCGTAAAAAAGCGGCGGGGGAATGAACATGGCCCCCGACAAGAAACAGCACCTGATCGCCGGGTCCGCCATTGCCGCGCTGAGCGCGCTTGGTGCGACCTGGGCGGGGCTGGATGGCACCGCCGCCGTGGCGCTGGCCTTCGGGTCCGCCGCGCTGGCGGGGGCCGCCAAGGAGGGGATCGACGCGCTGGGATACGGTCGCGTCGAATGGATGGATTTCGTCTTCACCGCGATGGGCGCGCTGCCGGTGGCCGCGCTCTGGCTGACGCTGGGATGAAGTGCGCCATGGGGACCCCGGATTTCAACAGCATGACGCGCACGGACCTGACCGTGTGGAAGATCGCGATCGACGCCGCCATCGCCGCCGCAAAAGCGGCGGGGGGGGGGGGGGGGGG
>JADQCD010000090.1 GCA_016278285.1 Actibacterium sp. | reverse complement strand
AGCCGAAGCTCACCCCAGCGGCGGGCGTCGCCCCCTCGCGGGGGCGCGGATTGAAACCAGATGTTGACCGCCGCCAATATCAGGACTGCCGCCGTCGCCCCCTCGCGGGGGCGCGGATTGAAACATCGAGGAATGGGCACGGCGGAACCACAAAACCGTCGCCCCCTCGCGGGGGCGCGGATTGAAACCCGGCGCCGCCGCGATGACCGATGCCGAGAAAATGTCGCCCCCTCGCGGGGGCGCGGATTGAAACGCGTTCTGGTCTGTCGATCTCGTGGCCTCTCGTAGTCGCCCCCTCGCGGGGGCGCGGATTGAAACCTCAACATGAGCGTGTCGCTCGACAAGGGAAAGAAAGTCGCCCCCTCGCGGGGGCGCGGATTGAAACACCGTCCCGCGCGCATGACGTCGGCGCGGGAAATCGTCGCCCCCTCGCGGGGGCGCGGATTGAAACGCATCATCCGAGGCGCCTGCCGCGTCAGCCCGATGTCGCCCCCTCGCGGGGGCGCGGATTGAAACCTATTCGGGTCCGGGGACTGCATTGGCGGAGACCGTCGCCCCCTCGCGGGGGCGCGGATTGAAACAAAGGCAAGGCCCTTACGGCCCAGAACGAGGCCAGTCGCCCCCTCGCGGGGGCGCGGATTGAAACATCCGCGCGAGCCTGATCCTCGGCCGAGACACCTGTCGCCCCCTCGCGGGGGCGCGGATTGAAACACCAGATCGCGGCGGGCAGTGGTAGGCTTCCACCACGTCGCCCCCTCGCGGGGGCGCGGATTGAAACGCGATGGTCGGCATGTCTTTTGATCCGGTTTTGATGTCGCCCCCTCGCGGGGGCGCGGATTGAAACAGGACAAGCCGCTCGATCATGCTGACCATGGGATCGTCGCCCCCTCGCGGGGGCGCGGATTGAAACACCAGATCGCGGCGGGCAGTGGTAGGCTTCCACGTCGCCCCCTCGCGGGGGCGCGGATTGAAACCCGGAGTCAGGTGCAGTTGCTCTGGATGCGGGCGTCGTCGCCCCCTCGCGGGGGCGCGGATTGAAACTGTTCCGGCAGCGGCAGGGAATGCACCCCAAAACGTCGCCCCCTCGCGGGGGCGCGGATTGAAACATCCACGAGCAATGGGAGCGCCTGCCGGACGCGGGTCGCCCCCTCGCGGGGGCGCGGATTGAAACTTTTTCTCGACGGCCAGACGTTTCTGCACGTCTCCAAGGTCGCCCCCTCGCGGGGGCGCGGATTGAAACTTTTTCTTCCGGGGCTTCGGCTCCTCGTCCCCGTCGCCCCCTCGCGGGGGCGCGGATTGAAACGGACGAACGGCGACCTTGGGCATGTAGAAGTTCCGAGTCGCCCCCTCGCGGGGGCGCGGATTGAAACACCCGCGATGTTGGACCTGACACCGGACCCAGAGATCGTCGCCCCCTCGCGGGGGCGCGGATTGAAACACCGGCGACGACCTGGCGGCGCTGGATCGCGAGTTGTCGCCCCCTCGCGGGGGCGCGGATTGAAACGCAAGAAGGCGGACAAGCCGCCGATGATCGCGATGTCGCCCCCTCGCGGGGGCGCGGATTGAAACTCAAGATGGAAAGGCGCACCGTCACGAAACGGCTGTCGCCCCCTCGCGGGGGCGCGGATTGAAACGACTACCTCGACAGCCTCCCCCGGGTAGACCTCGTCGCCCCCTCGCGGGGGCGCGGATTGAAACGCATGTTCACGCCGGCCTACACCAAGCCGAAGGACGTCGCCCCCTCGCGGGGGCGCGGATTGAAACCTCGGCCTCCTGTTGGGCGGCGGCAGCGGCGCGCGTCGCCCCCTCGCGGGGGCGCGGATTGAAACGTGACCTCTGTCATCTCGCAATCTCCATCGGATGTCGCCCCCTCGCGGGGGCGCGGATTGAAACAACCGCAAGGCGCTGGTCCGAGGCGACATCAAGAGTCGCCCCCTCGCGGGGGCGCGGATTGAAACAAAACACGACACTCCCAACCCTGATTGATCGGGCGGTCGCCCCCTCGCGGGGGCGCGGATTGAAACAGCGCAGCGGCGCTGAATCTCGCTCATGAACCGGCGTCGCCCCCTCGCGGGGGCGCGGATTGAAACCACTCGGTGGAGCATCGGGCCTGGAGCATACTTGTCGCCCCCTCGCGGGGGCGCGGATTGAAACTTAGCTGCCATTACTGCCCTCTTTCGCCGTATTGGTCGCCCCCTCGCGGGGGCGCGGATTGAAACCGCTTGCCAATGGCACCCATCCACAAAGGATGCGTCGCCCCCTCGCGGGGGCGCGGATTGAAACAGCCCGATCGGCCATGCCGTTGATCGCGTCTAAAATGTCGCCCCCTCGCGGGGGCGCGGATTGAAACACGACGACCGCGCCCTCGCTCACCTCAACGCTGCCGTCGCCCCCTCGCGGGGGCGCGGATTGAAACGCAGGCGAAAAGGATATGCGGCATGGCCTTAAAGTCGCCCCCTCGCGGGGGCGCGGATTGAAACGCAGGCGCTCAACCAGGCGCCCGTTATTAGCTAGGTCGCCCCCTCGCGGGGGCGCGGATTGAAACGGCGAGGAGCATGGCGCCGACCTGAAGGCTTTGAGGTCGCCCCCTCGCGGGGGCGCGGATTGAAACAGTGGATGGCAGGGCGCAGGCGGCACGATGTTTGTCGCCCCCTCGCGGGGGCGCGGATTGAAACTCGTCCTCAAGCGCGCGGATCTCGTTCGGGCTGTGTCGCCCCCTCGCGGGGGCGCGGATTGAAACATGAATAGTTCATCAACGCGACGCTGAAAGTCGTGTCGCCCCCTCGCGGGGGCGCGGATTGAAACACTGCGTCGAGTATGCGACGAGCATCCGCCCGATGTCGCCCCCTCGCGGGGGCGCGGGTTGAAACGATTGGGGTATCGGCCGACGGCATGGGCGGGGCGGGTGAGGTGCCGTTCGGTCCTGGCCCGTTTCCACTCACGCCGCGACATGTTGAGGGGCTGTGCGAGGCAATGCGAAACCAGAACGACATACGGCAGCAACCCCCCGAGGAACGGATGATCGCGCAATCTCTGGATGAGATCGAGAATCTGGGCGTGCATCCGATGCTCACCGATGTGTCGGTCCTGCTGTCCGACGCGCAGCGCAAGCTGGCTGAGTGGCGTGACGCTGGCCGTCCTGGTGCGGCCCGAGAATCGGCCCCCGATGGGCTGGTGCGCGCCGGGCGCATCCCGGCATATCATGTGAGAGCCAAACGCACAGGTCTGTCCAGCGCCCCGCCCGAGTAGTGACGGGCGGGGCGTCTCTCGAAAAAGGTAGTTCCCTTTGGTTCGCTGAACCTGACCGAACCTCGAATCCTTGTCCAAACCGGGAACATCGGCCCATAAAACAGCGCCCTGTTGACGAAAAAACAATGGCTTGGCTCATGGCCGCTTTTCTCCGAAGGCAGAGGCCATAGGTTCGAATCCTATCGGGTGCGCCAATGGTTTCAATTACTTGAACTAAAAAATTGCGCCTTCTTGCCCGGCGGTCCCGATCCCCGGCCCTTCGCACATGCCAGACGTCGCGAATTGCCGCTGCATCACGCAGGGGACCGCGTGTACAATTTGCGTGAACTTGGCAGATCATCGCATGGGGCGGGTCACGGCGTCGCCGAACTGGTGTCGGGCTCCTCGGCCCTTTCGAAATCCGGCCCGTCGATCAGAATGGATGGCCGGGCCAATGCCTCGAGGGCCGCCCGATCGGTGATGATGACGCGTTGTCCATCAATCTTGGCACCATCGTCCTTCAGTGATCTCATCGCCCGGGACAGGCTTTCGGGCGTCATCCCCAGGAATGAGGCCAGAAGGCGCTTTTCGACCGGAAGGACGAGACTGGCCGTGCCGCCGGCATCCGCGGATTTGCGCAGGACATAGGCGGCCAACCTTTCGCGCGTGCTGCGCAGCTTGAGATCCTTGCTTTGCCGCACGACACGCCGGTAACAACTCGCAAGCTCTTCAACCGTCGCCATCGCGAAATCCGGGTCGCGGCGGAAAATCGAATTGAGATCGCCCACCGGCAACAGGATGATGCGCGTCTTTTCCAGGGTGCGGGCGGACATCAGGTAAGGCGCATCCTTGATGCAGGCGGCCAGGATGAAGGTCGAAACCGGGCGCACGATTGCCATGGTGGTTTCGCGGCGATGCCAACCTGCGAACAACTCGACCGCCCCTTCCATCACGATATGCAGGAAATCCGGCTGCGCCCCTTCTTCGATCAACAGAACCTGCGGCGGAAAGGTCTGAACATAGGCGGCGCGTGTCAGCGACATGAAATTCTCTTCCGACATGGTTCGGAACAATGGCAGGCGACGGATCGCCGGAAGTTCGGAATCGCGCACGAATCACCTCGGCTCGGGATGTCTTCTTCTTGATAATTGATAAGGCACAAGCGGACTCAGGTCAAAACATCCCGCATCATTTGCTGGTAGGGCGATTGACCTTTTGGCGCGTGCGAATTGCGCCTTCTCAATCAGGGTCTGATCGTCACGCCCGCGTTCTTCAGTTTTGATCTGGGTCAAATCACCGTTTCCCGAACCCGGCTTTCTGCGAGGTGAATTCGCGCGGGAATGGCCTGCGCCCGAAACGGAGAAAGACAATGCTGGAAAGCGCACGGATTCCCGATGCCGACCGCACCAGAGCGCTGACGCTGAGCACAGTCGCGTTCACGGCCTGCTTCGCGGTCTGGACGATCTTTTCGATCATCGGCGTGGCGATCAAGGCAGAGCTCGGGCTGAACGAGTTCGAGTTCGGACTGTTGGTCGCAACCCCCATCCTGACCGGCTCGCTCACTCGGCTGATCCTCGGTGTCTGGACCGAAAAATGGGGCGGGCGCAACGTGTTCACCGCCCAGATGCTGCTTACTGCGGCCGCGACCTGGATGCTGACATGGGCGTCCACCTATGTGATGTATCTGGTCGCTGCGCTGGGGATCGGGCTTGCCGGCGGGTCGTTCATCATCGGTGTGGCCTATGTCTCGCGCTGGTATGAGGCCGGCAAGCAGGGCACCGCGCTGGGGATTTTCGGCGCCGGGAATGTGGGCGCCGCCGTGACCAAGTTCGTCGCGCCCTTCGTGATGGTCGCCTATGGCTGGCACGGCGTCGCCCATGTCTGGGCCGGGGCGTTGGCGCTGATGGGCATCGCCTTCTACATCTTCGCAAAGGACGATCCGGAGCTTGTCGCCCGCCGCAAATCCGGTGCGCGCGCACCCACCCTGGCCGAGCAGTTCGCGCCGCTGAAGAACCTGCAGGTCTGGCGCTTCTCGCTTTACTATTTCTTCGTGTTCGGCGCCTTCGTCGCGCTGGCGCTGTGGATGCCGCACTATCTGATCGAGGTGTATGAGATGGACGTGCGGACCGCCGGCATGTCGGCGGCGGCCTTTTCGCTGTCGGCTTCGCTGTTCCGGGCCTATGGCGGGCACCTGTCCGACCGGTTCGGCGCGCGCGCGGTGATGTACTGGTGCTTCGGGTTTTCGCTGGTCCTGCTGTTCATGCTGTCCTATCCGCCGACGGATTACGTGATCCAGGGCAAGGAGGGCCCGATCTCGTTTTCCACCGAGATGGGGCGCTGGCCCTTCGTCATCACGCTGTTCGTGCTGGGTTTTTTCATGAGCCTGGGCAAGGCGGCGGTCTACAAGCACATCCCGGTCTATTACCCGTCGCATGTCGGCGCGGTCGGCGGGCTCGTGGGGATGATCGGCGGGCTTGGCGGGTTCGTCCTGCCGATCGCCTTTGGCGCCCTTCTGGACCTGACCGGCATCTATACAAGCTGCTTTGCCCTGCTTTTCGCCATCGTCGCCGTTGCGCTGAGCTGGATGCACCTGTCGATCCGCCGCATGGAACGCGCAGCCCAGGGTGAGGCGCTGGACCAGCTGCCGCAATTGCCCGAGATGCAGCCGATCCATCTTCCCGAACATGCCGCACAGTCTCACACGCTGGAGGAATGGCACCCGGAGGATGAGGCGTTCTGGCAGGAGAAAGGGCGACGCATCGCGCAGCGTAACCTCTGGATCTCGATCCCCGCGCTGCTGCTGGCCTTCTCGGTCTGGATGGTGTGGTCGGTCGTCGTCGCGCGGCTGCCCGCGATCGGGTTCGACTTCACGGCCGGGCAACTGTTCTGGCTGGCGGCCCTGCCGGGGCTTTCGGGGGCGACCCTGCGTATCTTCTACAGCTTCATGGTGCCGATCTTCGGCGGACGGCTGTGGACGACCTTGTCCACCGCCTCTCTGCTGCTGCCGGCAATGGGGATCGGCTATGCCGTGCAGAGCCCCGATACGCCCTACCTGATCTTCCTGACGCTGGCGCTGCTTTGCGGGTTCGGCGGCGGCAACTTCGCCTCGTCCATGGCCAATATCGCCTTCTTCTTCCCAAAAGCGGAAAAGGGCAACGCGCTGGCGTTGAACGCGGGCCTTGGCAATCTTGGCGTGTCGGTGATGCAGTTCCTCGTGCCGATCGCCATCACGACCGGCGTGTTCGGGGCCCTGGGGGGCGCGCCGCAGACGATGTCGGACGGCGGGCAGCTGTGGATGCAGAACGCGGGCTTCATCTGGGTGCCGTTCATCATCGCGGCCACGGCCGCGGCCTGGCTGGGGATGAACGACATCGCCGATGCGAGGGCCAGTTTCAGCGAACAGGCGATCATCTTCTCGCGCAAGCACAACTGGATCATGTGCGTTCTGTATACCGGCACCTTCGGCAGCTTCATCGGTTATTCGGCGGGCTTCCCGCTGCTGACCAAGCTGCAATTCCCCGATGTCAACGCGCTTCAATTCGTGTTCCTCGGCCCGCTCGTCGGCGCGCTGAGCCGCGCGGCGACCGGATGGGTGTCGGACAGGTTCGGGGGCGGTCGCGTGACCTTCTGGACCTTCACGGCGATGATCGTGGCTGTCTTCGGCGTGATCAGCTTTCTGCCCGCCACCGGAGGGGTCGGCAATTTCTGGGGCTTCTTCGCCTGTTTCATGGCCCTGTTCTTCCTGACCGGGGTGGGCAACGCATCCACGTTCCAGATGATCCCGATCATCATGGCGCGCGAGGTACCGCGCCTGATGCCGGACCTCGACGCGGAAGGCCGGCGCAGGCAGGCCGACCGCGAAAGCGCCGCGATCATCGCTTTCACATCGGCGATCGCCGCCTACGGGGCCTTTTTCATCCCCAAGGCTTACGGC
>JADQCD010000151.1 GCA_016278285.1 Actibacterium sp. | reverse complement strand
GATCCCCGGCGGCGGCTGGGCCACGGCCGAGATGATCGCCAAGGGCGAGCCCGGCCCGCTGGCCGCCGAGTTCGGGCTGGAGCGGTTCCGCGAGGGCCGGTTCATCGACGAAAGCGTGGCGGCGGGGGTGGCGCATTGATGAGCGGAGAAGACGCTGCATATGAGAATACATGGCGTGCAACTCCGTGGTTGCTTTGGGCGATAGCGGCGTTTTCGTGGATATTGGGGGCGGTAGTTGAAGCTTGGTTGCCTGGTTCGTTTGCTGCAAGCGGAGGAATCGCTATTGCGCTGACTGCACCTCTCTTGGGAACATCATTCTCGAAGCAGTCCGCCTACGAATTGGACCTTAAGCTCGCGCTTCTGAATCTTCGCCGCGAAAACAACCTGGGCGCAGGAACATTTCAGAAATTGCCCGCTGATTTTAGACCGAAAATCGCTGACATGGTGGCGAATAACGACAAAAAAATCAACGAGTTACAGTCGACCTTCAATGCCCAAAGAAAATTCAGTGGCCAACTGTTGGTCGCGGAATCATGGATAATTGGTTTTTCATCAGCGATCGCGGCGTTGGGAGCTTGGATTGGAAACGTCCTTTTTCATTGCGGGAGTGTGTCATGCTGATCGTTGAATGCCCCAATTGCGGCGTCATGGCCGAGGAAACAGAACTCGTCCCCGGGGGCGAGGCGCATCTGAAACGCTTCGGACCGGAGTCATCGGACGCGGATTTCGAAAGCTACCTGTTCCAGCGCGAGAACCCGCGCGGCGTGCATTTCGAACGCTGGCGCCACGCGCATGGCTGCGGCAAGTGGTTCCACGCTGCGCGCTGCACGCAGACGCTGGAGGTATTCGGCACCTATTCCGCGCAGACCACCGAACCACCGCAGGACATCCGCGAGCGCGTAACCGCGAAACGCCCCGGCTGGACGTGGAGGACCCTCTCATGACCCTTCATCTTGCCGAAAATACTCACCGCGCAACGTCTCGAACAAGAAACGAGGTCCGGGCATGAGCACCCGCCTGCAAACCGGCGGTCGCCTGATCGACCGGGCCCACCGCGAAAGCTTCACCTTCAACGGTCGTCAGATGGCGGGTTTCGCCGGTGACACGCTGGCATCCGCGTTGCTGGCCAACGACCAGATGCTTGTGGGCCGTTCGTTCAAGTATCATCGCCCGCGCGGCGTGGTCGCGTCCGGCGCCGAAGAACCGAACGCCCTGGTCGGGCTTGGCTCCGGTGCCCGGTTCGAACCGAACCAGCGTGCCACCACCACCGAGCTTTTCTCCGGGCTGACGGCGACCAGCCAGAACCACTGGCCCAGCCTCGATCTGGATGTGGGTATCGTGAATGATAGCTTGGCGCGGTTCCTGCCGGCGGGTTTCTACTACAAGATGTTCATGAACCCCCGGCCGTTCTGGAAATATGTCTATGAACCCTTCATACGCCAGTCCGCCGGACTGGGTCGGGCGCCGAAGGTCCGCGATGCCGACCGGTATGAGCATTTCCATGCTTTCGTCGATATTCTGGTGATCGGCGGCGGCATTGCCGGTTTGCAGGCCGCCCTGGCCGCGGGCCGGGCAGGGGCGCAGGTGCTGGTCATGGAACAGACCGCCCATTGGGGCGGCCGCGCCCCCGTGGACGGGGTGCGGATCGACGGTCGGCCCGCCGCGGACTGGGTCGCGGACACCCTGGCCGCCTTGGACGGGATGGAAAATGTCACCCTGCGCCGCCGCACCATGGGCGCGGGGGTCTATGACCACGGTTATGTGCTGGGGTATGAGCGCGTGACCGACCACACCCCCTGCACCGAGGGGCCACGTCATCGTCTCTGGCGGGTTCGCGCGCGACAGGTCGTTACTGCGACCGGTGCGATCGAGCGGCCCTTGTCCTTTGCGGGAAACGATCTGCCCGGGGTGATGCTGGCCTCGGCCGTACGTGATTACGCGGTGAACTGGGCCGTGTCGCCGGGCGATCGCACGGTGCTCGTGACCAATAACGACGATGCGTATCGCACGGCGATCTGTCTGAAAGAGGCGGGGCTCGAAGTTCCGGTGATTATCGATGCCCGGGCCGAGGCGGCGGGCGAGTTGCCGCAGGCGGCGCGCGGGCTGGGTATCCGTGTCGAGACGGGCAAGGGCATCGCCAGGGTCAAGGGCGGCAAGCGCGTGACCGGCGTGACGCTTTGCGCCCAGGCCGGCGAGGGCGCGGTGCTGGAAGAGGTCGCCTGCGACGCGATTGCGATGTCCGGCGGATGGTCCCCGGTGGTGCATCTGTGGTCGCATTGCGGCGGCAAGCTGACCTGGGACGCGGAGCAGGCGCATTTCCGCCCCGACGCCGAGCATGCGCCGACCTCGCATGACGGTCGGCCGTTCGTGATCGCCGCCGGCGCCGCAAATGGGGCGCTGCACGCCGCCGCCACGCTGTCCGATGGCGACGCCTCGGGCAAGGCGGCGGTCAAGGCGCTGGGATTCAAGGCAAAGGGCGGCGCCGTGGCCCGCGCCGAGGCGGCCGGGGAAAAACCGCCGGCACCAGTCTGGATGATGCCGCAGGGCGCGGACATCAAACTGCGCGCCAAGACGTGGCTGGATTTTCAGAACGATGTCAAGGTGAGCGACGTGCAGCTTGCTGCGCGCGAAGGCTATGAAAGCGTCGAGCATGCCAAGCGCTATACGACGCTCGGGATGGCGACGGATCAGGGGAAGTTGAGCAACATCAACGGTCTGGCCGTTCTTGCTCAGTCTCTGGGCGAAGAGATTCCGCAGGTCGGAACCACGACCTTTCGCCCGCCTTACACGCCGATCTCGATGGGGGCAATCGCGGGCGAGGCGCGCGGCCCCGTCTTTCAGCCTCTGCGGCGCACGCCGATGCAGGACTGGCACGAACAGAATGGTGCCGATTTCGAACCGGTCGGCCAGTGGCGTCGGCCCTATTGCTATCGCCGCGGCGGCGAATCCCGCGCCGATGCCGTGAATCGCGAAGTCAGGAACACAAGGCAAAACCTTGGTTTGCTTGACGCCTCCACGCTGGGCAAGCTTCTGGTCAAGGGTCCCGATGCGGGCCGGTTTCTGGATATGCTCTATACCAACATGATGTCCAGCCTGAAGCCGGGGCGCTGCCGCTATGGGCTGATGTGCAACGAGAACGGGTTTCTCATGGATGACGGCGTGGTGGCCCGCATCGACGATCAGACATTCCTGTGCCACACCACCACTGGCGGGGCGGAGCATATCCATGCGCACATGGAGGAATGGCTGCAGACCGAATGGTGGGACATGAAGGTGCATGTCGCCAACCTGACCGAACAATTCGCCCAGATCGGAATCGTCGGCCCCAATGCCCGCAAGCTGTTGGAAAAGCTGGGCGGAATGGACGTGTCGAAAGAGGCGATGGCGTTCATGGACTGGGCCGATGGCCGGATCGCCGGGATCCCCGCACGGGTCTTTCGCATCTCGTTCTCGGGCGAACTGTCCTTCGAGGTCGCCGTGCCCGCCAGCCGGGGCCGTGCCCTCTGGGACGCCTGTGTCGAGGCCGGTCAGGAGTTCGGCCTGATGCCCTATGGCACCGAGGCGTTGCACGTCATGCGCGCCGAGAAGGGCTTCATCATGATCGGGGACGAAACCGACGGCACGGTGATCCCGCAGGACCTGGGCCTGCACTGGGCGATCTCGAAGAAGAAAGCGGATTACCTTGGAAAGCGCGCGCAGGCGCGCAGCCACATGACCGATCCCGACCGCTGGCAGCTTGTGGGGCTGGAAACGCTTGACGGTTCGGTGATCCCGGACGGTGCCCATGCCCTGGCCGAAGGGCACAACGCGAATGGCCAGCGCAAAACGCAGGGGCGCGTGACCTCGACCTATTATTCGCCCACGCTGGGCCGCGGGATAGCCATGGCGCTGGTGCATCACGGCCCGGACCGGATGGGCGAGGTGATCCGCTTTGCCAGGCTTGACGGAGGTGACGTCGAGGCGCGCATCGTGGATCCGGTCTTCTATGACAAGGACGGGGAGAAGCAGAATGTCTGAACCGACCAATGCCCTGGGCGGCGTCCGTTACGACGGAATCGCCATGATCGAAGAGGCCGGTCCGCGCGGCATGGTCACGCTGCGCGGTGATCTGGATGCCCCCGCCTTTCAGAAAGTCGCCATCGGGGTCGCGGGCGTCGCGTTTCCGGCGCGGCGCGCGATCGTGCTGGACGGTGACAGGGGACTCGCGTGGATGTCCCCCGACGAACTGTTGCTGATGATGCCATACGAAGCGGCCGGCGACGCGGTTGCTGCGCTCGGCGAAAGATTGGGCGATGCGCACCACCTGGCGGTCGATGTGTCGGACGCGCGCGCCGTGTTTCGCGTTTCTGGCGGGGCGGCGGCGCGCGAGGTTCTGGCCAAGCTCTGCCCGGTCGATCTGTCCCCGGCCGCCTTCGAACCGGGTCAGATCCGACGGACCCGCGCGGCGCAGGTGCCCGTGGCGTTCTGGATGGCCGACGACGACAGTTTCGATCTCGTCTGTTTCCGTTCCGTCGCGCGATATGTCTTCGATCTGCTGTCCACGGCTGCCGCGCCGGGTGGAACGGTCGGCTATTTCCGCCACGGGGCTTGACCTTCCGGGGCGTTAACCTCCATCTAGCGGGTAACATTCCGAAGCAACCGAAAGGGCAGACCAATGGCTTTCGAACTTCCCGACCTTCCCTACGCCCATGATGCGCTTGCCGATCTGGGCATGTCGAAGGAAACGCTGGAATACCACCACGACATTCACCACAAGGCCTATGTCGACAACGGCAACAAGGCCGTCTCGGGCACCGAGTGGGAAGGCAAGCCGGTCGAAGAGATCATCAAGGGCACCTATCAGCCCGGCGCCGTGGCGCAGAACGGAATCTTCAACAACGCCTCGCAGTTCTGGAACCACAACCAGTTCTGGGAAATGATGAGCCCGGCCAGCACCGGCATCCCCGGCGAGCTGGAAAAGGCCCTGACCGAGGCATTCGGATCGGTCGACAAGTTCAAGGAAGAGTTCGCCGCCGCGGGCGCCGGCCAGTTCGGCTCGGGCTGGGCGTGGCTGGTCAAGGACACCGACGGCAGCCTGAAGGTGACGAAGACCGAAAACGGCGTTAACCCGCTTTGCTTCAACCAGACCGCGCTGCTGGGCTGCGATGTGTGGGAACATTCCTATTACATCGATTTCCGCAACAAGCGGCCGGCCTATCTGAAGAACTTCCTGGACAACCTCGTGAACTGGGAAAACGTGGCCTCAAGGATGTGATGGCGCTGCCGCCGACGCCGGTCCGAATGGGCCGGCCCTGCGGCGGAGCGGACAAGTGCTATAAAGGGCGGCCCGGCAAGCAGGGCCGCCCTTTCAGCACCGGCCCGGCGGCAATTCGAAACCCGCGGCGGAGAATTGACGCAGGACAATTTCAGCACAGCATTGCTGCGGCTACAATCCGCGGTGAACATTTGTTCAAGGAGAGCTCCGATGACACAGCTTACAAAGGGAACCTGGGTCCTGATCGCCGATGGCGAAAAGGCGCTTTTCCTGCGCAACGATCTGGACGAAATGAACCCGGACCTGAATGTCGTCCGTATGGAGCATCAGGAGAACCCCCCGAACCATGAGCAGGCGGACAACCGCCGCGGGCGCGTCCATGAATCCGTCGGCGCCGGCCGGTCGGCCTATGAGGACACCGATTGGCACGAACTGGCCAAGGAACGGTTCGCCGACGAACTGGCCGAGATCCTTTACGATCTTGCGCATCGCAATGTCTTCGAAAGGATCGTTCTGGTCGCGCCGCCGCGCGTGCTGGGCGAACTGCGCGAGAAGATGCACAAGGAGGTTTCCGACCGCGTCGTTGCAGAATTGCACAAGACCCTGACCAACCACCCGCTTGACAAGGTCGAGACCATGCTCCGGGACGAACTGGCCGGCCGCTAACGGCTTGCACCCGCCCGCCGCTTGCGGCAGCACTGGCGCATCTGGCGCATCTGGCGCATCTGGCGCATCTGGCGCATCTGGCGGGGAGCGGGGGTGGCATGAGCGAGGCGGGCAAGGGTATTCTGGCGATGGTGGCGGCCTGCTGCATCTGGGGGCTGTCGTCGCTGTATTACAAGATGCTGGCGCATGTGCCGCCGCTGGAGGTTCTCAGCCACCGCACGCTCTGGTCGATGGTCTTCTTCGGGGCGGTGCTGGCCGTCCAGGGGCGCCTTGGTCAGGTGGTGCATCTGTTCGGGCGTCCGCGGGTTCTGGCGATCGTGTTGCTGGCAGCGGTGCTGATCTCGACGAACTGGTTCTTCTTCATCTACTCGGTCCAGACAGGCCATGCGGTTCAGGCCAGTCTTGGCTATTACATCTTTCCGCTTGTTGCAGTGATGCTGGGCTTCGTGTTGCTGGGCGAAACACTGGGCCCGGCAAAATGGGCGGCGGTCGTGCTGGCGTCGGCGGCCGTGGCCGTGCTGACCTTGGGCTACGGCGTGCTGCCCTGGATTTCGTTGATCCTGGCATTCTCGTTCGGGTTTTATGGTCTTCTCAAGAAAGGGTCGCCGGCCGGGCCGGTGGTGTCGGTCACGACCGAGGTTCTGCTGCTGACGCCGCTGGCCCTGATCTGGCTTTGGGGGGTGCACATGCAGGGCTGGACCGGGCTGGTCGGGCGCAATCTGGCCACTTTCGGCGACAGCATCGGGGACAGCGTTCTGCTCATGGTGGCCGGGCCGCTGACGGGGGCGCCGCTGGTCCTGTTCTCCTATGCGTCAAAGCGGGTGCGTCTGGGCACCGTCGGGCTGGTCCAGTATCTCAATCCCAGCCTTCAGTTTCTGGTGGCGACGCTGGTATTTCGCGAAACCTTCACCCTGTGGCACGCGATCGCGTTTCCGATGATCTGGCTGGCGCTGGCGCTTTACAGTTGGTCGAGCCTGCGTCAGGACAGGGCGGCGCGCAGGGTTTCTGTCAATGCGGCGGGCGACGGGACCACGGTCACATAATCGCGAATCCCCGGTTCGGCGAAGCCTTCGGCGATGAAATGATCGATCAGGCCGACCAGCGGGGCCCAGAAGCCTTCGATGTCAAGCAGAAGGATGGGTTTTGCATGCAGGCCCAACTGACGCCATGTCAGCACCTCGAAGAATTCGTCGAGCGACCCGGCACCGCCCGGCATCACCACGATCGCGTCCGAATTCATGAACATGACCTTCTTGCGCTCATGCATCGTCTCGGTCACGACAAAGGCGGAAAGGTCGCGCTTGCCCGCCTCGCGTTCCAGCAGATGCACCGGGATC
>JADQCD010000276.1 GCA_016278285.1 Actibacterium sp. | reverse complement strand
GCGGACGGTGGGAAGGGGTTCGAGCATGGTCGGGGGCCTTTCAGCAGGTGAGCCGCGCCGGGGCGGCGGTCGCGGAGTCCTGCGCAACGCAGGCGGTCTGGGAGGTGAACGCCATGCGCACCATGTAACCCTTGTAGGCGAAGAGCAGCGCCACCAGCACGAGCGCGCCGCCGATGGCGAGGCGTTTCTGCATCCGCACGGTCATTCCGTGGCCCCCGACGGCGTCGAACCCGCGGCGTCGGACATCCTTGCGACATAAAGCGCGAGCGCGTTGATCTCGGCGTCGCTCAGGCGGTCGGACCAGTAGGGCATCAGCCCCTGCCGACCGTTAAGCAGCGTGGTCATGACCGTGTCCGCGTCCTGGCCGTAGATAACGGCGTCGTCCACCAGCGACGGCGCGCCGTTCATCAGGCCGCCGACGCCGCCCTCGCCGTGGCAGGCCGCGCAATTTTCGGCGAAGAGGGTTGCCGCCGCGCCGTCGGGATCGGCCTCGCCCGAACGCATCGCGGCGACGTAATCCGACACCTCCGAAAGCTCCTCATCTGCCATCCAGTCGAAGGCCGGCATCTGTGCCCAGCGCGTCTCGGGATGGTCGGCATTAATTCCCACCTGCAGGGTCAGCGCGATATCCTGGGGCGCACCGCCCCACAGCCAGTAGGTGTCGTGCAGCACCGGAAAGCCCGGTCCGCCGCCGCCCGCGCGGCCGTGACAGGCCGAGCAGTTGTCCTGGAAAAGCCGGTCGGCCGCGGGCATGGCAAGGGCCATCAGCGCGGGATCGTCCGACAGCGCCGCGAAATCGGGATCCTCGAACCGGTTCAGCCAGCCCGCGCGCAGGTCGGTCAGGTTGCGCAGCCGGGCCTCGGCCATGGCCTGCTGGTCGAGGCCCAGCACCCCGCGCGTGTAGTCGCGCCCCAGCGGCCAGGCGGGCAGCAGGATCCAGGCGATGACGGAATAGATCACCGTCAGCGCCAGTGCGGCCAGCGCGACCTTCGGGAAGGGCGTGTTCAGCTCCTTGATCCCGCCCCAGTCGTGGCCGGTGGTATCGTAGCCGGTGACCGGGTCGATCTCGCGGTTGCCGGTATGCGGATCGGCGCCCGGCAGCGTCTTCGGATCGGTGCTCATGGGCGCTCCTCCGGCTCCGGATCGCGCAGGATCGATCGCGCGATCCGTTCCTGCTCGGCCTTGCGGCGCGGGTTGTAGGCCCGGATCAGCACGATCAGCAGGAACCCGCCCATCCAGATCGGGCCGACGGACTTGGCGATCAGCACCAGTGTCTCGTGGCTCATGGCACGTCCTCCGTAAGCATTTCTTGGGCCGCGTCTGTCAGGGTACCCAGAGACTGCAGATAGGCCACCAACGCATCCATCTCGGTCAGCCGCAACGGATCGCCGTCGAAGGCGCGCACGGCGATATCGTCGCCGTAGCGGTCGCGGACCCCCTCGGTGCCGTCCGAGTCCGGCTGGCTCTGGGCGCGCGCGTCGGCCAGCGCGTTCTCGATCATCGCGTCGTCATAGGGCACGCCGAGGCGGGCGAGCGTGGTCAGCTTGTCCTCGATCAACCCGGTATCGAGATCGCGGGTCAGCCACGGATAGGCCGGCATGATCGACACCGGGATGACGCTGCGCGGGTCGATCAGATGGGCGACATGCCAGTCGTCGGAATACTTGCCCCCGACACGCGCCAGGTCCGGCCCCGTGCGCTTGGACCCCCACAGCATGGGGTGGTCCCAGGCGCTCTCGGCGGCCAGCGAATAGGGGCCGTAGCGGTCCAGCTCGTCGGCAAGGCTGCGCACCATCTGGCTGTGGCACGCATAGCAGCCCTCGCGGATGTAGATCTCGCGGCCCGCCAGCTCCAGCGGCGTGTGCGGGCGCATGTCGTCGGGGATTTCGACCGTTTCCTCGATGGTGAAAAGCGGCGCGATCTCGATGATGCCGCCGACCGAGGCCACGACTATGATCGCGCCCACCAGCCCCATGGACAGTTTTTCCAGATTGTAGTGCAGCTTCAGCATGGGCTCACTCCGCCGGTTGTGGGACAAGCGGGCGGTCGGCCTCGTCCACCCGGTCGCCCGCGGCGCGCATCGTCGCCCGGCAGTTCAGGGCGCACAGGACTGCTCCAGTCAGGAACAGGGCTCCGCCGAGTGTGCGCGCCGCATAATAAGGCAGCATCGCCTCGACCGACTCGATGAAGCTGAAGGACAGCGCGCCGCCCTCGTCATAGGCGCGCCACATCAGGCCCTGTGTGATGCCGGCGTTCCAGAGCGACACGACGTAGATCAGCGTCCCCGTGATCGCGAGCCAGAAGTGCCATTCCACCGCACGGGGCCAGGCCATGTCCGCGCGGCCCCAGAGCTTCGGCACAAGGCTGTAGATCGCGCCGAAGACGATCATCGCTACCCAGCCCAGCGTGCCAGAGTGCACGTGCCCCACCGTCCAGTCGGTGTAGTGCGACAGCGAGTTGACCGGTCGGATGGCCAGGAACGAGCCCTCGAAGGTCGACAGGCCGTAGAACACGGCGGCCACGAACATGAAGCGCAGGACGGCGTCGTCGCGCACCTTGTGCCAGGCGCCGTTCAGCGTGGCGATGGCGTTGCCTGCCGAGGCCCAGCTTGGCACCAGCAACATGACCGAGAACGTCATGCCCAGCGTTTGCACCCAGTAGGGCAGGGCGGTGTAGTGCAGGTGGTGCGAGCCCGCCCACATGTAAAAGAACACGATCCCCCAGAAGCTCAGGATCGACAGCCGGTAGGACCAGATCGGCCGCTGCGCCCGCACCGGCAGGAAGTAATAGAGCATCCCCAGAAATCCGGTGGTCAGGAAGAAGGCGACCGCGTTGTGCCCGTACCACCATTGGATCATGGCATCCTGCACGCCTGTCCAGATGGTGTAGCTTTCGCCCGCCCCCCAGGTCACGGGCAGCGCCAGGTTGTTGACGATGTGCAGCATCGCTACGACTAGGATGAACGACATGTAATACCAGTTGGCGACGTAGATGTGGGGTTCCGCCCGGCGCGCCAGCGTCCGGATGTAGAGCGCGAAATAGGTCACCCAGACCACGACGAGCCAGAGATCGGCATACCATTCCGGCTCGGCGTATTCCTTGGACTGTGTCTGCCCCATCAGGTAGCCGGTTGCGGCCCAGACGCAGAACAGGTTGAACCCGATGAGCACGAACCATGGGCTGACCGCATCCGCCAGCCGCGCGCGCGACGTGCGCTGCACCACGTAGAACGATGTCGCGATCAGCGCGTTGCCGCCGAAACCGAAGATGATGCCCGATGTGTGCACGGGACGCATCCGACCGAAGCTGGTGGCGGGCACGGGCGGCGTCGCCTCGGGCCAGTACATCAGCGCCGCGAGCCAGACGCCCACGCCCATGGCGGTAACCGCCCAGATCAGCGTCATGACGATCCCGAAGCGCGTCGGGGCGTCGTAGTATTCGGCCTGGCGCCGCGCCGACGGCTCCGGCTGATCGTAGAGCGCGCCGCCCAGGTGAAAGACAAGCGCGAGTCCCAGAACGAGGGCCATGCCGCCATGCAGCGCCATCGGCCCGGTCTTGGCGACCGCCGCCATCGCCAGCCCCAGAACGGCCAGCCCCGCGGAAATCGCGATGCCGATCTGCCGTTCGGTCGAGGTTAGGGTTGCCGTTACGGCCATCTGCGAAATCCTTTCGTCATGCCGGTATCGGGTCGAGCGCGATATCGGCGAGCGTCGC
This sequence comes from Actibacterium sp., assembly GCA_016278285.1. Lineage (GTDB taxonomy): Bacteria > Pseudomonadota > Alphaproteobacteria > Rhodobacterales > Rhodobacteraceae > JADQCB01. The sequence goes on along the minus strand of JADQCD010000276.1, from coordinate 3,578 downwards.
ACGATCGAGGTTGGCTAAGAACGCCACCTCGGCGGCACGCAGCTTTGCCTTGAGTCGCCAGCGCCCATCGATCGTGCAGGCGCCGCCATCGGCGCTCAGGCACTCGACGAGCGGTTGACCCTCTTCGAGCAGGCGCACAACGGCGCCGAGCCGGATCTCCGACGCCGGGCGGGCCAGCGCCGCGCCGCCGCGGCGGGTCTCGATCAGCCCGGCCTTTGCAAGGCGCTGCATGATTTTGGCCAAGTGGTTGCGCGACAGCCCGAACTCGTCCGCCAGATCTGCGGTCGAGAAGGCGCCGTCCGGCGCGCTCGCCATGCGCATCAGCATGCGCAGGCCGTAGTCGGTGAAGGATGTGAGGCGCATCGCCACGAACGTTCCGGATGAATTGGTATTTACAATACCTATTATCAGATCTAGCCTTGCGGTCAATACTGGATCACGGGATGGCCATGACAATCGACGATCAAACGCCGCGCAACGCCTCCGCCCGGCCGGAGATGACGGCCGCCATCATGGCGGAAACGGGTCTGGACGAGGGGGTCCTGCGCGACCTTGTCCACGCCTTCTACGACAAGGTTCGTCGCGATGCGATCCTCGACCCGATCTTCGCCGCACGGATCACGGACTGGGGGCCGCACCTCGAGCGCATGGTGGCATTCTGGTCCTCCGTCGCGCTGATGACAGGCCGCTACCACGGCCGCCCGGTGCCGGCGCACACGCCGCTGCCCGTCAACGGCGCGCATTTCGACCGCTGGCTGGCACTGTTCCGCGAGACGGCGCACGAGGTCTGCACGCCGGCAGGCGCCGCGCATGTCATAGATCGTGCCGAACGCATCGCCCGCTCGCTCCACATCGCGGTCGAGGAGGCGCAGGCCGCTCCCGACGCCATTCCCGCGCTTCGCTGACGCAAGAAAGGATGCCCGAATGTCCGATGCTGCCCCGATCCACGACGCCGCCGAGCTAACCCGCTACATCGAGACGCGGTATCACGCACGACACCGGCAGCAGCTGCAGACCCTCATCAAACTTGCCGAGATGATCGAGGACCTGCACGAACCCGATCATGACGTACCCGAAGGGCTGACCGCCATCCTACGCCGCCTGACCGGCGAGATGGAGGTGTACATGAAGAAGGAGGAGCTGTTGGTTTTTCCACTGATCCGCAAGGGCGCCGGCCCACCGCTGGCCGAGCGGATCGCTCTGATGCGTGCCGACCATGACGACCACGACTGCGAGATTGCCAAGATTCGCCACCTGACCGACAACCTAACTCTGCCAAAAGGGGCCTGCACACCCTGGGCAACGCTCTACGAGGGACTGGCAGAGTTCATCGCAGACCTGAGCGAGCATATCCGGCTGGAAAACGACGTGCTCTTCCCGCAGTTCGAGCCTGAAAGCGCTGCCCATGTCTGAACTTCATTTTCCGCAGACAACCTGCGCTCATACCGAGCGACGGCACGCCCTTGCACCGGAGGCCGACGACGCCTTCCGCGCATTCTCGAAGGCGGTATTCGCCGAGGGCGCGCTCGATGTGAGCACCAAGCAGATCATCGCCGTGGCGGTCGCCCACGTCACGCAATGCCCTTGGTGCATCGAGGGCCATGTCAAGGCCGCGCGGCGGGCAGGTGCGACGCAAGAGCAGATCATGGAGGCGATCTGGGTCGCGGCCGAGATGCGCGCCGGCGCAGCCTTCGCCCATTCGGTCAAGGCGCTGGACGTGATGGAGGACGACGCCGCGCGATGACGAGCGCGCCCGACATCGATCTCGCACGGGTCTATGATGACCTTGGCAAGACGCAAGGCGCGCGGCTGCTGGTCGATGGCGTCTGGCCGCGCGGCATCGGCAAGGACGCGCTCGACCTCGACGACTGGATCAGAGATGTCGCCCCGAGCACCGACCTGCGCAAGTGGTTCGGCCACGACCCCGACCGGTGGGACGCGTTCCGGCGCCGCTATCGCGCCGAACTGGGCAGTAACGAAGACGCGGTGGAACGCTGCCTCACCTGGGGCCGGAAGGGCCCGGTTGTCCTGCTCTTCGGCGCGAAGGACCGCGATCACAACCAGGCCGTGGTGCTGCGGGAGTATCTGCGCGACAGACTGGCGCAGGAGGAGACGAATTGACGGATGGCCTGTATCCCACGCTGCGCACACCGCTCTGCGACCTGCTGGGCTGCGAAGTGCCGATCCTGCTGGCCGGCATGGGCGGAGTGTCCCGCTGGGAACTGGCGGCGGATGTGGCCAGCGCTGGCGGCTATCCGACCCCCGGCATGGTGCGCGAGGCGCCCGAGTTGATCGAGCGCGAAGTTCAGGCGCTGCGGGCGGCGACCGACCGGCCCTTCGCGCTCAACCTGATCCCGGCGGCGACCGATCCGGAGCTGCTCGACGCCCAGATCGCCTGCTGCCTCGACCTCGACGTCAGGGCCTTCTCGTTCTTCTGGGACGTGATGCCGTCGGCTGTGGAGCGCGTGAAGGCGGCGGGCTGCCTCGTGCTGCACCAGGTCGGAACGGTGCAGGCGGCGCGCGATGCCGAAGCGTCCGGTGTAGACGTGCTGGTCGCGCAGGGCATCGAGGCGGGTGGGCACTTCCATGGGCGCATCGGCGCCTTTGGGCTGACCGCGGAGATCCTGTCGGGCACCCGTTTGCCGGTGGTCGTCTCCGGCGGGATCGCCGACGGGAGGGGTCTGGCCGCCGCCCTCGCCATGGGCGCGGCCGGCGTGCACTGCGGCAAGGCCTTTCTGGTAACCACCGAATCCTTCGCCCATGACATGCACAAGCGCCGACTGGTGGCGGCCCATGCTGCGGATACGGTTCTCACCGACGTCTTCGTCCTGAACTGGCCACGCGGCACGGCCGTTCGCGTTCTGGCCAACAGCGTGACGGAGGTGCTCGGCGACCGGCTTCTGGGCCACGATCCCGACACCCTGCCGCGGGAGCCCATCGCCTGGGACGATGACCTGCCCCCCGCGCTTCGGCACGGATTCGCCCCTGCGCACGACGACGGGGGATCTGGAGGCGATGGCGTTTTATGCCGGTCAGGGCGTGGGCCGGATTGCGGACGTCGTTCCCGCCGGCGATCTCTTGCGCCAGATGGCGGACGAGGCGGCAGCCCTGCTGGGCCGCTTCCGCTCCGACGGTTGCGGGCACAAGGAGGCACGTCATGGCGAGGAATGACCGGTCTGAGGGCCGCTACGCTTCAGGCAATGGCGTGATGGTAGACTTCGTCATGTGGCATATCCCTTTCTCTCCAGAGAATTGACGGCGCTTGAACACCGCCATGATATGCCGCCCCTCAGGGGCCATCACCAACTTTCAGCTATATCTCCGCAACAAAAAATATTAATCATTCCAAATGGCTAAAATCCGACAGAAACACTTGTGTACAGCCGCGCGCGTTTCACCTCAACGTTTTACGAGCCCCCCTGAAAAACGGGAGCTTTCCGCGTCTGGTGCCGTCAAATGCCCTGTGGCAGCATCGCGCCATGATCGAGTTCCGCGCACTCGCCGATGCCCATCCCGACCTTGCCCATTCGCCGCTGCTGCGCGCAGCGCTGCTGACGCTGCAATACGCGCAGGAGCAT
>JADQCD010000263.1 GCA_016278285.1 Actibacterium sp. | reverse complement strand
TGAAATATTCCACGGTGCAGAACTGGTATCCGGGCGACGAGAACGGCAAGGGCGGTATCTATAACTTCGTAACCAAACGCGCCGATTGCCGGGGCGACCGGTCCAAGGTGATGTGGACGCAGGTCGAGACGGGTTCGGCGGTGACTTGGAAATATCCCTCCTGCATCCTGCGTGGCAATGACAGTCAGGGCGAGTTCTATTCGATCGCCATCACCAACAACTGGCAGCAGGCCGATACCGGCACCAAGATGATCCATCTGGGGCGCAACACCCGTTCGCGGATCGTATCGAAAGGCATCAGTGCCGGCCACGCGCAGAACACCTATCGCGGGCTTGTCTCGATGCACCCGAAGGCGAGGAACAGTCGCAACTACACCCAGTGCGACAGCCTGCTGATTGGCGATACCTGCGGCGCGCACACGGTGCCCTATATCGAGGTCAAGAACAATTCCAGCCGGGTCGAGCACGAGGCGACCACATCCAAGGTAGATGACGACCAGATGTTCTATTGCCGCTCTCGCGGGATGGATGAGGAAGAGGCCGTGGCGCTGATCGTCAACGGGTTTTGCAAGGACGTGCTTCAGGCCTTGCCGATGGAGTTCGCGATGGAAGCGCAGCAGCTGGTCGCGATTTCGCTTGAAGGGTCGGTCGGCTGACGGCGACAAGGAGGCTAGGACGATGATTGTCACCACAACTTCATCGGTCGAGGGACGCCCTATCGCCGAGTACAAGGGAATCGTGACCGGGGAAGCGATTCTGGGGGCGAACGTGTTTCGCGACGTGTTCGCCGGGATCACGGACATCCTGGGCGGCCGGTCCGGCGCCTATGAAAAATCGCTGAGCGAAGCGCGCGGGACTGCCCTGGCCGAGTTGGAGGATCGCGCCGCCGCCCTGGGGGCGAATGCCGTGGTCGGGGTGGATCTGGATTACGAGGTCATCAACAGCATGCTGATGGTCTCGGCCAGCGGCACGGCAGTGCGGCTGGGCTGAGCCCGGAGCAGGATGGACAAATCACCCGGAACGCCGGGGAAAGGAAAATAAATGCTTGAAATCAAGAATCTGCACGTGAAGCTTGAAGAGGAAGACAAGGCCATTCTGAAAGGTGTGAACCTGACGGTCGAGGCTGGAAAGGTGCATGCCATCATGGGGCCGAACGGGTCGGGCAAATCGACGCTCAGCTATGTGTTGTCGGGCAAGGACGGCTATGAGGTGACGGATGGCAGTGCCACGCTGCTTGGCGAGGATCTGTTGTCGATGGATCCCGAACAGCGCGCGGCCGCAGGGCTGTTCCTGGCGTTTCAGTATCCGGTCGAAATTCCCGGTGTCGGCAACATGACCTTCCTGCGCACCGCGGTGAACGCACAGCGCAAGGCCCGCGGCGAAGAGGAGATGAGTTCGGCCGATTTCCTCAAGCTGGTGCGCCAGAAAGCGAAGGAGCTGGAGATCGACGCCGACATGCTGAAGCGTCCGGTGAATACCGGCTTTTCGGGCGGCGAGAAGAAGCGCAACGAAATTCTGCAGATGGCCATGCTGGAACCTAAGATGTGCATCCTGGACGAAACTGACAGCGGGCTGGACGTGGACGCGATGAAGCTGGTGGCCCAGGGTGTGAACGCGCTGCGGGATGCTGGCCGGGGCTTTCTGGTCATCACCCATTATCAGCGGCTGCTGAACCACATCCAGCCCGACGTGGTGCACATCATGTCCGAGGGCCGGATCATCAAGACCGGCGGACCGGAGCTGGCGCTCGAGGTCGAAGAGAACGGCTATGCGGACCTGAAGGCGGAGGTGGCGTAATGGCGTTGCCGCAGGCGAAACTGGACGCGACCGAGGCGCGGATTTCCGGGTTGTCGCGGATTCCGGGCGGGGCCTGGCTGGACGCGGCGCAGGGCGCGGCGCTGGAGCGGGTGCTGGCCATGGGCGTGCCCGGACGGCGCGACGAATACTGGCGTTTCACCGATCCCGCAGCGCTGAACGCGCCCGAGGCGCCAACGGCCGCGACGATGACGGTCACCGACGAGGCGCCGATCTTTGACGAGATTGACCGGGTGAAACTTGTTTTCGTGGACGGCATGTTCGATGCCGAAGCGTCTGACGACCCCCGCCTTGCCGGGGTCGAGATCGAGCGGTTGGCCGAGGCTGGAAAGACCGATATCCACTGGGCCAGGGATGTCTACGGCATGCTGGAGGCGCGGGGTCAGTCCCCGGTTCAGCGCCCCTTCGCCGCGCTGAACACGGCTTTCGCCCAGGACGGCCTGCTGATCCGCGCCACCGGAAAGGCGGGCAGGCACGTTCATCTGGTTTATTTGCATGAGTCAGAGAGTTCCGATGCAATTCTTCACCATTGCATCAAGGTCGAAGAGGGCGCTGAACTGACCGTTCTTGAAAACGGTCCGGGTGCGGCGCGGTTCAACAAGGTGATGGAGGTCGAGGTCGCAAACCGCGCCACCTTCAATCACATTCGCGCCCAGGGGCGCGATCACGAACGGCGCGCGATGACCCATATCTTTGCCCGTCTGGGCGCGGAAAGCCTGTTCAAATCCTTCACCATGACCGCCAACGGCGTTCTGACCCGCAACGAGGCGGTGATCGAATTTACCGGGGACAATGCCTCGGCCCATGTGGCCGGCGCAGCGATGGGCGATGGCGATTTTCACCATGACGACACGGTTTTCATTACCCATGACGCCGTGAATTGCGAAAGCCGCCAAGTCTACAAGAAAGTGCTGCGCAACGGCGCGACCGGCGTTTTCCAGGGCAAGATTCTGGTCAAGGCCGGCGCGCAGAAGACCGACGGCTATCAGATGAGCCAGGCCTTGTTGCTGGATGACGACGCGCAGTTCCTGGCCAAGCCCGAGCTTGAGATTTATGCCGACGACGTGGCCTGTTCGCACGGGTCGACATCGGGCGCGATCGATGAGGAAGCGCTGTTCTATCTGCGCGCGCGCGGCGTCCCGAAGGCCGAGGCGACCGACATGCTGACGCTTTCGTTTCTGGCCGAAGCGATCCAGGAAATAGGGGACGAAACGATCCGCGACGAGATTCACGATCGGCTGGAGGCGTGGCTCGCGCGGCGCCGGGGATAAATGGCCGTCACAACGGAAATCATCCGCAGCTATCGTGCCCCCCGCGATGTTCTGCGCCAACAGCTGCACGCCGGCGTGCGCGAGGATCGCGCGCTTGTCTATCTTTATGCCGCCTGTCTGATCATCCTTGTGTCGCGCCTGCCGGCGCTGGCACGGCAGGCGCATCTGGATCCGTCGGTCCCGCTGGAGGCGCGGATCGGCGGCGCGCTGCTGGCATGGCTTTTCATCATGCCGCTGGTGTTCTACGCATTGGCGGCGGTCAGTCATCTGGTGGCAAGGATGCTGGGCGGGCAGGGCAACTGGTACTCGGCCCGGCTGGCGCTGTTCTGGGCGTTGCTGGCATCGTCGCCGCTGTGGCTGCTGCTGGGGCTGATCGACGGCCTCATTGCGGCCGGCCCGGCCCGCGGGATTGTCGGCGCGGTTTGCGCGGCGGCCTTTGTCACGTTCTGGGCCGCCGGCCTGCGCGAAACGGAAACAGCGCCGGTGGGCGCCTGATCGGGAATGGCGGAATGGAATTCGTGAAATCCTTCGCGCAAATGGCGCGCGATACCATTCTGGACCCGAAGGCCGGCGCCAGGCGGGCGCTTGGCTTCGACCTGCCGCGCCCGGTGCTGTGGCAGCTGCTGGCGCTGGTCGTGCTTTTGGGCATGCTTCAGACCTTTGCCTATGACGCGCTGCTGCCTGCCCCGGCGGAGAATGCCTTGATGCCGTTCTTCGGCAACCAACCGCTGCTGACCGCGGGAATCGCCTTTGTCGCGACGCTGGCGATGGTATTCGCGATGCACCGGGTCGGACGCGCCTTTGGCGGCAGCGGCGATTTCGATGGCGCGCTTCGCCTGACCGTCTGGTTGCAGGCGGTGATGCTGTTTCTGAATTTCGTGCAGATGGTTCTGCTTGTGGTCCTGCCGCCGCTGGCCGCCTTGATGGGCATCGTGAACCTTGGACTCATGCTGTGGTTGATGACCAATTTCGTGGCTGTTCTGCATGGCTTCCGCGCGTTGTTCCCGGTGTTCGTGATGATTATCGTCACGGGCTTCGCCATGGGTTTCGCGCTGTTCTTTCTTCTCATGATGGCCGGGGTGATCGTGCCTCCGGAGGTGGCCAACAATGTATGATGTCGAAATCATCCGCCGCGATTTTCCGATCCTCGCGCGTGAGGTGAACGGAAAGCCGCTGGTCTATCTCGACAATGGTGCCTCGGCGCAGAAGCCGCAGGCGGTGATCGATGCCGTGAGCCGTGGCTATTCGATGGAATATGCCAACGTGCATCGCGGGTTGCATTACCTGTCGAACCTGGCGACCGAGAAATACGAGGCTGTGCGCGGCACCGTCGCCCGTTTTCTGGGCGCGCGCGACGAGGAAGAGGTCGTCTTTACCTCGGGCACGACCGAGGGGATCAACCTGGTTGCCTATGGCTGGGCCATGCCGCGAATGCAGGCGGGTGACGAGATCCTGCTCAGCGTGATGGAGCATCACGCCAATATCGTGCCCTGGCATTTCCTGCGCGAACGGCAGGGGATCGTGCTGAAATGGGTCGATGTGGACGCCAACGGCGATCTGGACCCGCAGCAGGTGATCGACGCGATCGGCCCGCGCACCAGACTGGTGGCGCTGACGCACATGTCCAACGTGCTGGGCACCGTGGTGGACGTGAGGCCCATCGTCGAAGCGGCGCACGCCAAGGGCGTGCCCGTGCTGCTTGACGGCAGCCAGGCGGCGGTGCATCGCCCGGTGAACGTGGATGCGATCGGCGCCGATTTCTATGCCATCACGGGGCACAAGCTCTATGGTCCGTCCGGATCGGGCGCGATCCACATCCGCAAGGAACGGCTGGCCGAGATGCGTCCCTTCATGGGCGGTGGCGATATGATCCGCGAGGTCCACAAGGAAAGCGTGACCTATAACGCCCCCCCGATGAAATTCGAGGCCGGCACGCCCGGGATCGTCCAGCAGATCGGGCTGGGCGTCGCGCTGGACTACATGATGGGGCTGGAGATGAAGAATATCGCCGCGCATGAGGCCGACCTGACCGCCTATGCGCGTGAACGGCTGAACGGGCTGAACTGGCTTGACGTTCAGGGAAATTCTGTGGGCAAGGGCGCAATCTTTTCCTTCACGTTGCAAGGGCCGGCCCATGCCCATGACATCTCGACCGTGCTTGACAAGAAGGGGGTCGCGGTGCGCGCGGGACATCATTGTGCCGGGCCGCTGATGGACCATCTTGGCGTGACCGCCACTTGTCGTGCCTCCTTCGGGCTATACAACACCCGGGCCGAGGTCGATGCGCTGGTCGATGCCTTGCAATTGTGCAACGATCTGTTTGCGTGATGTCGCAAAGCGGCCTTCGGGCGTCGCATCTGGCCTTTTCCGTCCCCGCTTGCTAGAGGGTCCCCAAGACCGACAGCAAGAGGACAAGAAAACATGACGGTTCTGACCGAGGCCGACGAGATTTCCGAAATCGCCTTCGGGTTCATGGGCTCCAAGGCGCTGTTCGCGGCGCTGGAATCGGGGGTGTTCACGCATCTGGCCGAGGGGCCGATGACCCCGGCCGAGCTTGCCGCGAGATGCGCGCTGGACGCGGCCCGCGCCGAGACGCTGCTGACCGCGCTGGCCGGGCTGGGCCTGGTCACCCCGGAGGAAGGCAGGTTCGCCAATTCCCCTGCGGCCGAGGCGTTTCTCGTGAAGGGGGCCAAATACGATTTCGGCGATTACCTGCGGCTTCAGGTCGGCCAGCAGATGTATGGCCTTCTCGACCAGATCGAGGCGGCGCTGGAGGACCGGCTGCCCGACGACGCCACCGCAAGCTATGCCGACTGGTTCGCCGACCCCGATCAGGCCCGGCTCTATTCCGCGTCCCAGCACGCGGGTTCGTTGGGTCCGGCACGGCAACTGGCCCGGCAGATCGACCTGTCCGGCGCGAAGCGGCTGTTGGACGTGGGCGGCGGCACCGGGGCCTTCTCGATCACGCTGTGCAAGGCGTTCCCGGACCTGACTGCCACCATCGTGGAATTCCCCAACGTTGCGCGGCTTGGCCGCGAATATGTGGCCGAGGCCGGGCTGGCCGATCGTATCTCCTTTGTCGAGGGCAACGCGCTGGAGGCCGAATGGCCCGGCGCGCAGGACGTGATCCTGATGTCCTACCTGTTCTCGGGCGTGCCCGGCGAAACCCATGAAGGGCTGATCGCCCGCGCGGTGGATAATCTGGCGCCCGGCGGACGATTCCTGGTTCACGATTTCATCGTGCATGGGGACCGGAGCGGCCCGAAACTGGCCGCGCTTTGGCAGTTGCAGCATACCGCCTTCACCCCCAAGGCGCGTTCGCTGGACGAGGACTGGCTGATGCAGGCATTGTCGCGCGCCGGGCTGAAGAAGGTGGAAATCGCCACGATGATCCCCGAGATGACGATGCTGGCCCAGGCCGAGAAACGCGGCTGAGAAATGAGGCAGGAAAGGGTTTGCAGCGCGTTCAGCTTTCCCCTATATCACGCCCCATGCGCACCCGTAGCTCAGCTGGATAGAGCGCTGCCCTCCGAAGGCAGAGGCCATAGGTTCGAATCCTATCGGGTGCGCCAATGATTTCAATAACTTGCCTTCGAAACAAATAGTTCCCCAAGGTCCAGCGAACCTAATCGCCAATTTTCCGCACCTTCCCGAAGTCCAGAATCGTCGCCGCATCGCGCAGGTGATCTGGCTGGAATCTCGCATAGACCCTTTCGGTGGTGGTCGTATTTGTGTGCCCGAGATACTGGCTGATCCGCGCCATGGGCACACCGGCCTCGGCCATGTGGACCGCGCAGGTGTGGCGCAGGACATGCGGCGAGACGCCTTCCAGCCCGGCATCCTTCACTGCCGCGGCAAACCCGCGCTTGATGGACTTTACCTGCTTCCCACCCCACTCGATCACGAAGGGCGACAGGGCGGCCTCGCGCGCCTGGGCGAGCGCGGCACGGGCGGTGTCATTGATCGGCACGGTGGCGCGGCCCTTGCGCGGCCCCGAGAAATCCGTGCGCAGGGCGATCTGCCCCCGCTCCATATCCACGCGATCCCACGTCAGGTCCAGCAGGGCGCCGACGCGGCAGGCAGTGGTCAGCAGCAGGATGATCGACAGCCGGATATGCGGTGCGCAGTCGGCGGCCAGCAGCCGGTCTATCTCGCCCCGCGTCAGGTAGCGTTCTTTCGGCGCGGGCTGGGCGGGGCGCTCGATGTA
>JADQCD010000096.1 GCA_016278285.1 Actibacterium sp. | reverse complement strand
GCCGGTGGATATCTACGTTCCCGGCTGCCCGCCGACGGCCGAGGCGCTGCTTTATGGCATCCTGCAATTGCAGCGCAAGATCCGCCGCACCGGCACAATCGTGAGGTAAGCCCCATGAACACCGCCCTGAAAGAGCTTGGCGCCCATATTGCCGCGAAGCGCCCCGATTGCGTTCTGTCCTGGGACGTGATTCTGGACGAGCTGACGGTGCTTATCGCCCCCAGCTCGCTGGTCACTTTCGTCGAGTTCCTGAAAACCGACAAGACCTGCCAGTTCACCACGCTGGTGGATATCACGGCGGTCGACTACCCCGAACGCGAAGAACGCTTCGATGTGGTCTATCACTTCCTGTCGATGTACCAGAACCACCGCATCCGCGTGAAATGCGCCGTGCGCGAAGCGGATATGGTGCCCTCGATCACCGATCTTCACCCCAGCGCCGACTGGTTCGAGCGCGAGGTTTTCGACATGTTCGGCATCCTGTTCTCGGGCCACCCGGACCTGCGGCGGATACTGACCGACTATGGCTTCCGCGGGCACCCGTTGCGCAAGGATTTCCCGACCACCGGTTATACCGAAGTGCGCTATGACGAGGCGCTCAAGCGCGTGGTCTATGAACCGGTCAGCCTGGTGCAGGAATACCGCCAGTTCGATTTCATGTCGCCCTGGGAAGGGGCTGACTATATCATTCCCGGCGACGAAAAGGCCGACGGGGCGAAGGGATAGGCGTGGCGATGGCCGATGAGGCGACATTGCTGTTCGGCGTCGGCGCGACCAAGGCCGGGACCAGTTGGCTTTACCGCTATCTGGTCGCGCATCCCGAATGTCATCTGCGCGCGATCAAGGAGCTGCATTTCTTCAACGTGCTGGACGAGGATCGCCAGGCGACACAGCTGGACGCGCTGACAGCGACCCGCGACCGGCTGATGCGGGACGACGGCGGGGCCGGATCGGCCGAGCGCGCGCGCAGGATTGCCGATATCGACGCCTATGCCCCGGTGCTGAAATCCGGTGACGCGGCGGCGTATATGGAGTATCTGAACGGCGGGCGGACGGATCAGCGCCTTATTGCTGACATAACCCCCGCTTATGCTTTGCTGTCGGAGGGGCGTTTGGGAAGGATGGCTTGCATGTCCTCGGATGTGCGTTTCGTATACCTCCTTCGCGACCCGGTCGCGCGGTTGTGGAGCCATGTGCGCATGATCGCACGGCGCCGCAGCACGACAGGGCACGATGTGGCGCAACGCGCCGGTCAGGTGCTCGAAAGGGTCTTGTCCGGGGCCGAATTGCATATCGTTCGGCGGGGCGACTATCGTGCGGCGCTGACACGGTTGCGGTCGGCGGTCGCGCCGTCCCAGCTGTTCACCGCATTCTACGAGACGTTGTTCCAGGCAGAGACGGTCACCCGGCTGTGCGCGTTCCTCGGCCTGTCGAACCGCCCTGCGGATTTCCGTCGCCGCGTCCATGCCGGCGTGCCGGTAGAGATGACCGAGGAACAGCGCGACAGGGCCGCTGTCTTTCTGCGGCCGCAATATGAATTTGTCGAGGCCTGCCTCGGCCGGCTTCCCGCCGCCTGGGAAGCAAACAGGGTAGGGGTGTGAGATGATGGACGGAAAGTTCGACGATGCGCTGACCGGCGAGCAGAAGATTCGAAACTTCAACATCAACTTCGGGCCACAACACCCCGCGGCACATGGCGTTTTGCGAATGGTGCTTGAGCTTGACGGCGAGGTGGTAGAGCGCGCGGATCCGCATATCGGCCTGCTGCATCGCGGCACCGAGAAGCTGATGGAAAGCCGCACCTATCTGCAGAACCTGCCCTATCTGGACCGGCTCGATTATGTGGCGCCGATGAACCAGGAACACGCCTGGTGCCTTGCGATCGAAAAGCTGACCGGGGTCGAAGTGCCGCGCCGCGCCAGTTTGATCCGTGTGTTGTTCTGTGAAATCGGGCGCGTGTTGAACCACCTGCTGAACGTGACCACGCAGGCGATGGACGTGGGTGCGCTGACCCCGCCGCTGTGGGGGTTCGAGGAACGCGAAAAGCTGATGATCTTTTATGAACGCGCCTGCGGGGCGCGGCTTCATGCGGCCTATTTCCGCCCCGGCGGGGTGCATCAGGACCTGACGCCGCAACTGCTGGACGATATCGACGCCTGGGCCGAGCAATTTCCGAATGTGCTGGACGATATCGACGGGCTGCTGACCGAGAACCGGATCTTCAAACAGCGCAACTGCGATATTGGCGTGGTCTCGGAAGAGGACATCCAGCAATGGGGGTTCTCGGGGGTGATGGTGCGCGGGTCCGGCCTGGCCTGGGATCTGCGCCGGGCGCAACCCTATGAATGCTATGACGAGTTCGATTTCCGGATTCCGGTGGGCAAGAACGGCGATTGCTATGACAGATACCTCTGCCGGATGGAGGAGATGCGCCAGTCCACTTCCATCATCCGGCAGGCCATCGCCAAACTGCGGGCCGAACCCGGCGACATCCTGGCGCGTGGCAAGGTGACACCGCCCAAGCGGGATGAGATGAAGACCTCGATGGAGGCGTTGATCCATCACTTCAAGCTTTATACCGAGGGCTTCCATGTGCCCGAGGGCGAGGTCTATGCCGCGGTCGAGGCTCCCAAGGGTGAATTTGGCGTCTATCTGGTGGCCGATGGCACCAACCGGCCCTATCGCGCCAAACTGCGCGCGCCGGGCTTTCTGCATCTTCAGGCGATGGATCATGTCGCAAGCGGTCACATGCTGGCCGATGTGGCGGCGATCATCGGAACCATGGACATCGTGTTCGGCGAGGTGGACCGTTGAGCCACGTTGCGGACAGATACGGAATGACTGGGTGGGGACCCACTGGCCCCGGGCATCATGCCCGAAGGGTCATCACCGCGGCCGGGAAGCCCCGGCCGCCAAAAGGAGTAGGACCCATGAAGACCACCCTCAAGATCGCCACGCTCGCCGTGGCCCTGACGCCGTTTTCCGCCTTCGCGCAGGATGCCGGCCCGAGTGACGCGCAGTTGCAGACCTTTCGCGCGGCCATGACCCAGGTCGGTTGCACCATCGCCGATGACGCGACGGCAAGCGCGGTTCAGGTCGCGACCGGGTATTCCGAAGCGTTGCTGGAAGATATCGTGCAGCAATTGCGCGTTTACAATGAAATCGTCGATGCCTCCTCCGAGGGCGGTATCACGCTGATATCGGGAGAGTGTGCCGTCTAATGCTCCGCCGTCTTCATCACGACCAGCCCGAGACCTTCGCCTTCACGCCGGAAAACCTGGCATGGGCGAAGGCTCAGGTGACCAAATATCCCGAGGCGCGCCAGGCCAGCGCCATCATTCCGCTGTTGTGGCGCGCGCAAGAGCAGGAAGGTTGGCTTTCGCGCCCCGCGATAGAGCATGTGGCCGACATGCTGGGCATGGCGCATATCCGCGCCCTGGAGGTTGCGACCTTCTATTTCATGTTCCAGCTGTCGCCGGTGGGCTCGGTCGCGCATGTGCAGGTCTGCGGCACCACGTCATGCATGATCTGCGGCGCGGAAGACCTGATCGGGGTCTGTCGTGAGAAGATCGCGGCGCAGCCGCACACTCTGTCGGCCGACGGCAAGTTCAGCTGGGAAGAGGTCGAATGCCTCGGCGCCTGTTCCAACGCGCCGATGGCGCAGATCGGCAAGGACTATTACGAGGATCTGACCGCGGAACGGTTCGCCGAAATCCTGGATCAACTTGCAAATGGTGAAGTGCCCGTTCCCGGTCCGCAGAACGGGCGGTATGCGTCGGAGCCCGTCGAGGGGTTGACCAGCCTGAAGGAATTCGAAAGCGGCCACACCCGCTATAACGCCTCGGTTCAGGCGGCGGTGGATCTGGGCGATACGATCAAGCGCATTGACGGGACCGAGGTGCCCCTGCTGGCGCCCTGGGGCAAACAGAGCGCGGGCGACATCGCCGTGCCGGACCGCCCCGCAGCGGTGGCCGGGCCACGCGACGAGGTCGATCGCGCGCAGGGCCATCCGGCCGACGCGACCGGCATCGACAAGCGCGAGGCGCCAGAGGTCACCAAGGCCCGCCCGGCGCCGGCCGAACCTGCGGCCGCGGCCGAAGCCGGTCGCAAGCCCGAAGCGGTGTCCAAGCCGCGTGAGGGCGGGCCGGACGACCTGAAACGGATCAAGGGGATCGGGCCCAGGCTGGAGGCGGACCTGCACGATCTGGGGATCTTCCACTTCGACCAAATTGCCCGTTGGGGCGCGCAAGAGGTGGCCTGGATGGATCACAACCTGAAGGGGTTCCGCGGCCGGGTCAGCCGTGATGGCTGGGTCGAACAGGCGCGAACGCTGGCCAGCGGCGGGCATACGGAATTTTCCGATCGCGTGAAGAAGGGCGATGTATACTGATTAGTGATTGAACCGATTGACAGGGGGCAGACGGATGACCGGACAAACGGAAGAAATGGGCTGTGCGCTGAAGCTGTGGATCTCGGCGGGCGTGGTCGGCGTTCTGGTCCTGTTGTTTCTGTTGATCGGCGGGTATGCTTGGCTGGCCGCGATGTTCGTGGGCGCCGTGGCAGCAATTCTTCTGGGCATGCTCCTGACATGGCTGATCTGCACCCCGGCTGAGCGGACGCGTACCGCCCCGGCGACCGAACCGGTCGATCCTCTGGAAATCGTGTCGGCAGCGGCCGGCCCCGCGGCGGTGCCGCATCAGCCGGCCGCCGAGGCACGAAAGGCCACCGAGGCCGAAGTGGCACTTGCGGCCGAGAAGGAAAGGACCGCCGAGGTCGAAAGGAAAATCGAAACCGAAGAGGCCAGGCAGGCCGACGCGGCGCGGCCCAGCCCCATGCCCGAACCGTCCGCGCCCGGGGAGGTGCCGACCGAGGTGGGCGAGCCGGGACAGCCCGCAAGGCTGGACGCTCCGCGTTCGGGCGGGGCGGACGATCTGAAGAAGATCAAGGGCGTAGGACCGAAACTTGAAGCCATGCTCAATGCACACGGGATCTATCATTTCGACCAGATCGCGGCCTGGGGCGCCGAGGAGGTGGCCTGGATGGATGAGAACCTGAAAGGTTTTCGCGGGCGAGTCAGCCGCGACGACTGGATCGCGCAGGCGCGAACGCTGGCCGGGGGCGGCGAGACGGCGTTTTCCAAAAAGGTCGACAAGGGCGACGTTTACTGAGGTGGGCGTGACACAGGGACAGGATCAGGAAAAGGCGCTTGCACGCCAGGGCCGGATTGCGGCAATCGTGATCGCGGCTGGCGGGCTGCTGGCGATCGTGGCGCCATGGCTGACCACGGTTCTGGGCCTTTCGATCCGTTTCGAGATGCTGTTCTACCTGATTTCGCTGGCGGCCTTCACATGGGCGCTGGTCGTGACATACCGGATCTGGCGAAAGCGCCGGGACAACTGAGGATTTGACATGCTGAAGGACGAAGACCGTATCTTCACCAATCTCTACGGCATGGACGAGCGCACGCTCGCCGGTGCGCGGCGGCGTGGCCATTGGAACGACACGGCCGATATCATCAAGCGCGGTCGCGACAAGATCATCGAGGAGATGAAGGCCAGCGGGTTGCGCGGGCGCGGCGGTGCGGGCTTTCCCACGGGGTTGAAATGGTCGTTCATGCCCAAGGAAAGCGATGGCCGGCCGGCCTATCTGGTGGTCAATGCAGACGAATCGGAGCCTGGCACCTGCAAGGACCGTGAAATCATGCGCCACGATCCGCATACGCTGATCGAGGGGTGCCTGATCGCCTCGTTCTCGATGAATGCGCATGTGTGCTACATTTACATCCGTGGCGAATACATCCGTGAGCGGGAGGCATTGCAGGCCGCGATCGACGAAGCCTATGACGCCGGGCTGGTCGGGCCGAACGCCGCGGGGTCGGGATGGGACTTCGACATCTATCTGCATCACGGCGCCGGCGCGTATATCTGCGGCGAGGAAACCGCGCTTCTGGAAAGCCTGGAAGGCAAGAAGGGCATGCCGCGCATGAAGCCGCCCTTCCCGGCAATGGCGGGCGTCTATGGCTGCCCGACCACGGTGAACAATGTCGAATCCATCGCCGTGGTGCCAACGATTCTTCGGCGTGGGGCTGACTGGTTCGCCGGGTTCGGCCGGCCAAACAACGCGGGCACGAAGCTTTTCGCTATCTCCGGCCATGTGAACGCCCCCTGCGTTGTGGAAGAGGCGATGTCGATCAGCTTCGAAGAGTTGATCGAGCGGCATTGCGGCGGCATCCGGGGCGGCTGGGACAATCTCAAGGCGGTTATTCCCGGCGGCTCGTCCGTGCCTTGCCTGCCGGCGTCGGTGATGCGCGACGGGGCGATCATGGATTTCGACTGGCTGCGCGATCAGAAATCGGGACTGGGCACCGCAGCTGTCATCGTGATGGACCAGTCCACCGACATCATCAAGGCGATCTGGCGACTGTCCAAATTCTACAAGCACGAAAGCTGCGGCCAGTGCACGCCCTGCCGAGAGGGCACGGGCTGGATGATGCGGGTGATGGATCGCCTTGTGACGGGCGAGGCCGAGCCGGAAGAGATCGACATGCTGCTGGATGTGAGCAAACAGGTCGAGGGGCACACGATCTGCGCCCTGGGCGATGCTGCGGCCTGGCCGATCCAGGGCCTGATCCGCCATTTCCGCGACGAGATCGAGGACCGGATCCGCCGCAAGCGATCGGGCCGCGTCAGCGCGGTGGCGGCCGAGTGAACCATGCGTTCGGGGGCCGCATATCCGGGCTTTGACCGTGGGGTGCATCCTGCCGGGGCGTGCCGCTATTGCATAGCGGCGCGTTCGGTCCCCTCCTTTCCGTGGAAAGGAGATGCAGCATGAAAACGTTATCGAGGCCGGCCCTTGCCATCGTTGCGGCTGTCGTGATCTTGTCCGCAAGCGGTGCGTTTGCGGCCCGGTCCCTGCGCGACCTGAAGGACGTGAACGAAGGGCTGGCGGTGATCGCAGCGGGCGACTTGATCCAGAAGAATTGCCCGACGATCAGTCCGCGGCTGGTCAGGGCGTTCTTCTTCGCCAAGGAGCTTGAAGCCAAGGCCAAAGCGGCGGGCTTCGACGACGACCAGATCGAGGCCTATGTCGAGGACAAGGCGGAAAAGGCCCGGGTGGTGGGCATTGCCCGCGGCTATCTGATCTCGGTCGGGCTGGACCCGGCCCGCCCCGAAACCTGGTGCGAGGTGGGGCTTTACGAAATTGAACGGAACAGCCAGATCGGCGTGTTGCTGAAAGCGAAGTGAGACCAATGGCGGACCTGCGCAAGATCATCATAGACGACAAGGAAATCGAGGTCGATCCG
>JADQCD010000229.1 GCA_016278285.1 Actibacterium sp. | reverse complement strand
GGTCCAGCCGCCGGCCAGTTCCCAGTCGGCGCAGGTGGCGAAATCTTCCAGCGTCTTGATGCCGTCTTCCGCCAATGCTTCGATCATCTGGGGTGTCAGCCCCTCGAATTCAACCAGGCTGTCCTCGACCCCCAGTTCGCGGGCATGATCCAGCGCCTTCCTGTTCAGCTCTTCCAGGTAATCACGGGCCCGCGCCTGCAACTCCTCGGCGGTGTCCTCGTCCACGCCGTCGATCACCAACAGTTCGTCGCGCTCCACATAGGCCACTTCCTCGAGCGAGGTGAACCCCTCGGAGACCAGAAGCTGGGCGAAGAATTCGTCCAGATCCAGCGTATCCATGAACAGTTTGGTTCGCTCGGCAAACTCGGCCTGGCGCCGCTCGGATTCCTCGGCCTCGGTCATGATGTCGATATCCAGGCCGGTCAACTGGCTGGCAAGCCGCACGTTCTGGCCACGCCTGCCGATGGCAAGGCTCAGTTGGTCGTCGGGCACCACGACCTCGATCCGCTGGGCGTCTTCGTCGATCACGACCTTGGACACCTCGGCCGGTTGCAGCGCGTTCACCAGGAATGTCGCCTGATCCTCGTTCCAGGGGATGATGTCGATCTTTTCGCCCTGCAGCTCGTTGACGACGGCCTGAACGCGACTGCCGCGCATGCCGACACAGGCACCCACGGGGTCGATCGAACTGTCATGGGAAATCACGCCGATCTTCGCCCGCGATCCGGGGTCCCGCGCCACGGCCTTGATCTCGATGATACCGTCATAAATTTCCGGCACTTCCATCTTGAACAACTCGGCCATGAACTGCGGATCGGTCCGCGACAGGAAAATCTGCGGGCCGCGGGCCTCGCGCCGCACATCCTTGATGTAACAGCGAATGCGGTCGTTCGGACGATAGGATTCGCGGCCGATCTTCTCGTTGCGGCGCAGGATCGCCTCGCCCTGGCCGACATCGACGATGATGTTGCCATATTCCTCGCGCTTGACGATGCCGTTGATGATCGTGCCGACGCGGTCCTTGAATTCTTCGTACTGGCGGTCACGCTCGGCCTCGCGGACCTTTTGCAGGATGACCTGCTTGGCCGACTGGGCGGCGATCCGGCCCATTTCCACCGGCGGAACCTCTTCGCGGTATTCATCGCCGACCTTGGGATCGTCCAGATACTGCCTGGCCTGCTCCATCGTCATTTCGGCCTGATAGTTCTCAAGCTCGTCGTCGGGCACCACCGTGCGCACGCGGGTAAAGGCCGCCCGACCGGTCTTGCGGTCAATCGACACGCGGATGTCCATTTCTGCCCCGTAGCGCGACTTGGCCGCACGGGCGAGCGATTCCTCCATCGCCTCGATCATCTTTTCGCGGGCCACGGCCTCGGCGGTTTGCAACAGCTCAAGCTGGTTTGCAGAGGTAATCGCCATTAATCACTCCTCCTCGGAAGCGTCGGTTTCAACTGTTTCGATCTCGTCGAACTGGTCTTCGTCCACGATTCCGGCCGCCTTGCGGGCGCGCAGCATGTCGCGGATCAGGTCGTCGGTCAGCACCAGCTTGGCATCGCTCAGCCAGTCGAATTTCAGGCCGATCGTGCCCTCTTCGACCTCGATCAGCACCTCGTCGCCCTCGGTGCCCGCCAGGATTCCCTTGAACCGCCGGCGCCCATCGATCAGCTCGGTCGTCTCGAGCTTGGCCTCGTAGCCTTCCCAATCATCGAAATCCTTGAGCCGGGTCAGCGGCCGGTCGATCCCGGGTGAAGACACCTCAAGCGTGAAATTGTCGTCAATCGGATCCTCGACATCCAGCACCGCCGAAACCGCCGTGGAAACCTCGGCGCATTCATCCACCTCGATTCCGCCATCGGGACGCTGGGCCATGATCTGAAGCGTCTTGGTCTTGCCCCCCATGAACCGCAGCCGCACCAATTCATACCCCATGCCCTCGATCACGGGCTGAAGGATCTCGGCGAGGCGCCGGTCGATGGCGGCTTTGGCGATCAGATCGTTCATGGGTTGGGTATCGTAAGTTCCATCGGGACGGTTGCAGGTTTCGCACAAGCACAAAAAAACGGGCGCGCGGCCCGTCATACCTGTCCGGAGGAGGCTTGGGGGTGGAGGCCAAACCGCCGCTGTTGACGGGCATATACGCCCCACCGGCCGAGTCTGCAAGGGCAGATCGCGAAATACCTCAGCTTGTGCGGTTGTTACGCCAGATCCACAGGTTCAGCGCCGCAGCCACCGTCACCCAGACAAGATAGGGAACGATCAGCAGACCGGCGATCAGGTCCAGCGTCAGGAAATTCACCAGAACCCCGGCTATGGCCAGCCACAGCACCGCGATCACCACCAACCCCGCCCCCATCCTGTGCGCGCCGAAGAACACCGGCGTCCAAAGCGTGTTGAACGCGATCTGCATCGACCAGAAGGCAAGTGCCTGACCGCTGTCCGGCCGGATCGCGACCCGCGCCGCGGCATAGGCGCTGGCGACGTAAAGCACCGTCCAGACGACCGGGAACATCCATTTGCGCGGGGTCCAGGCGGGTTTTTCCAGCCCGTCATACCACGCGCCCGGCTTGAACAGCGTGCCCGTCGCCGCCGCCGCACCGCTGGCCAGGAGAAAGATCAGGAAAAGGGTCCACATGGCCGGGGGCCTTTTTGTTTACTTCAGGAAAGCATCTAGCGCAAAATCCGGCCGGCTCAAAGCCCCAGCGCCACGGCCTGCCGCTGCACCGCGCGCGTGGCGCGCACGAGTTCCGCGCTGATGCCGGGTTCCGAGAGGGCGTGACCGGCCAGGGGAACCATCTTCATCTCCGCCCGGCGCCATCGTTCCGCCAGGGACCAGGCCGAGTGTGGCGGGCAGATCATGTCATAGCGACCCTGCACGATCGTCGCCGGGATGTGCGAGATCAACGAGACGTCGCGCAGGATCTGCCTGTCTTCCTCCAGCCAGCCGGCGTGGCTGAAATAATGGTTTTCCAGCCGCGCGAACGCGCGGGCGTAATCGGCCGGGGCCTCGCCGGCCGGGCCGTCATGCTCGATCGAGGCCAGCGCGTTCTCCCAGGCGGCCCAGGCACGCGCACAGCGGGTTTCCAGCATCAGGTCGCCGGAAAAGAGACGCTTGTTGTATGCACCGATCATGTCGTCCCGCTCATCCTCGGGAATCGGGTCCGAGAAACGATCCCACAGATCGGGCCAGAACCGGCCCGCGCCGCCGCCATAGAACCAGTTCAGCTCGGCCTGCGTCATCAGAAACACGCCGCGCAGAATCAGATAGGCCGCGCGGTCGGGATGCGCCTGCGCATAGATCAGCGCCAGCGTCGCCCCCCAGCTGCCGCCGAACACGACCCAACGCGCGATGCCGAGGGTTTCGCGGATTGCCTCGATATCACGCACCAGGTGCCATGTGGTATTGTTCTCGACGCTGGCATGCGGGCGCGATCTGCCACAGCCGCGCTGATCGAACAGCACGATCCGGTATTCGGCCGGGTCGAAATATCGCCGCATCGCCGGGCTGCACCCGCCGCCGGGTCCGCCATGCAGCACGATCACCGGAATGCCCGCGGGATTGCCGCATTGTTCGACATATATCCGGTGCCCGTCGCCCATATCCATCATCCGCTGGTCGAACGGGTCGATCGGCGGAAACAGGAAATGCGATGCGCGTTTTTGGACTGCGGACTTATCCATGAACGACCTATATAACGCCAACAGGCCCCTTTACAGGGGACCTTGAGAAAAGAACTGATCGGAGGCGCCCGTGCAAGCAATTGAATCAACCGTCGATGACGCCGAGGTTGCCAAGTTCGAGGCCATGGCCGCCGAATGGTGGGATCCGCATGGCAAGTTCAGGCCGCTGCACATGCTCAACCCCTGCCGGCTGGACTATGTCACCCGCCAGATCGCGGCCGAGTTCGCGCGCGACCTGACCGGGCAATCCCCGTTCGCGGGCTTGCGCATTCTCGATATCGGCTGCGGTGGCGGTCTGCTGTCGGAGCCGATGGCACGGCTGGGGGCCGAAGTGGTCGGCGCCGACGCCGCCCCGCGCAACATCCCCGTAGCGCAGCTTCATGCCGAACAGTCGGGGCTTGAGATCGACTATCGCCACACAACAGCCGAGGCGCTGGCCGCGGCGGGCGAACGGTTCGACGTCGTGCTGAACATGGAAGTGGTAGAGCATGTGCCGAACCCGCTGTCCTATCTGCGGGCCTGCCGCGCGCTGCTGACGGCGGGCGGGTTGCACATCTGTTCCACGATCAATCGCAACCCGAAGAGCTTTGCCATGGCCATTGTCGGCGCGGAATATGTGATGCGCTGGTTGCCGAGGGGCACGCATGAATGGTCGAAATTCATCACGCCGGACGAATTGTTCGATCTGCTGCGCCAGGCCGGGCTGCAGCCCGTGGACCGCAAGGGTTTCGTGTTCAATCCCATCGCCTGGACCTGGTCGATTTCGGATCGTGACCTGAGCGTGAACTATGTGACCGCATCGCTGAACCCGGCCGAGTGAAGGGCGCGCGACTCAGCCCGCCTCGCCCAGCTTCTGGCGCAGCGCGCGCAGAACCGGCAGCGCGGCGCGCACCCGTTCCGCCCCGATATCGTCAACGAGATCGGCGATCATCGGCGACAGCGCGGCGATTGCCGCGTCGCGGGCCCGCCGGCCAGACGGGCTGACCGACACCATCTTGCGTCGCGCGTCATCCCAGTCGGGGCGGATATGAACATGCCCCGCCCATTCCAGCTTGTTCAGCGTGTTGCTCATCGCCCCGCGCGTGACGTGGAAGCTTTGGGCAAGCTGCGCGGGCGAGCGTTCCTCGCCCAGCCGGGCCAGGTGGTTGAGCACCGAGAAATGGCTCAGCTCCATTCCCTTCGGCAAAACCTTGCTCAACCGCGTGCGCGCCAGCTGGTCGGCCATGAAAAGCTCGCCGAACAATGCGACGGACAGGGTATCGGCGGTGTCGCTCACTCAGGGGCCTTCGAAATTCCGGTCGTGTTTCAGGGCGGGCACACGGCTGCGGGCTTTATCCACATCCGCAAGGTCCAGATCAACAAAAACCACGCCGGTCGCGGTTCCGCCATCGGCCAGAACCTCACCCCAGGGCGACACCGCCAGGCTGTGACCATAGCTTTCCCTTCTCCGCCCGGCCACGGCCGTATGGGTGCCGGTCTGCGCCGGGGCCAGCACGAAACAGCCCGTCTCGATCGCGCGGGCGCGCAACAGCGCGTGCCAATGCGCCGCGCCCGTGACCGGATGAAAGGCCGATGGGACGGTCAGCACCTGTGCACCGGCCTGCGCCAGACGGCGATAAAGATGCGCGAACCGCATGTCATAGCAGATTGTCAGCCCGATCCGTGCCAGTGGCGTCTCGGCCAGAACGGCGCGGCGGCCGGGGCGATAGCCGTCCGATTCCCGGATACGTTCGCCGGGGCCGATATCGACATCGAACATGTGGATCTTGTCGTAGCGCGCCGCCACCGCGCCATCGGGCGCAATCAGGAAAGAGCGGTTGGCAAAGCGGCCGTCAGCGTCGTCGGTCTTCAGCCCGATCGATCCGATCAACACCCAGACGCCCAACACGCGCGCCTCGTCCCTCAGCCCGGCCAGCGTGAGATCGTCCGACTCGGGGCGCAGCACCTCGGACTGTCGGGCCCGGCTGGCCGAGACGCAGTTGGTCACCTCTGGCGTCAGAACGATGTCCGCGCCGCCTTTGGCCGCCTCGCGAATCATCACGCGGGCGTCGGCAAGATTCCGGGCCGGATCATCGCCCGAAGTCATCTGCAACAGCGCGGCACGCACCGTTCAGGATCGCAGCATCGGGTCCAGCTTGCCGGATCGGTCCAGCGCCATCAGCTCATCGCAGCCCCCGATATGAGTGTCTCCGACAAAAATCTGCGGCACGGTGTATCCTCCGTTTGCGCGGGTCATCATTTCTTGTCGTCTGTCCGGGTCGCGCGACACATCGACCTCGGAAAAAGTGACGCCCTTTTGCGTCAGCAACCGCTTGGCCATGACGCAAAAGCCGCAAAAGGGGGTGGTGTAGATTTCAACAGGTTGCATGTCTGCCTTCCAGAGAGGTTTCCGCTGGATATAGGCATTCAGGCGTCCTTCGCAACGCGGGCAAGGACAAGCGTGGACACGTCGGTCGCGCCGGCCCGCAGGCACGCCTCGGCCGCTGCGGCCAGTGTCGCGCCCGAGGTCATCACGTCGTCGACCAGAAGCACATGGCGCCCATCCGCCCGCGCCGCGCGGCGCGGATTCGCCGCCAATGCGCCGGAAAGGTTGGAAAATCGTGCTTCGACCCCCTTGCCATCCTGCACCTCGGTGCGGCGGCCGCGCTGCAACAGATCCGGGCACAGCGTCAGCCCCGCCGCCCTTGCCACGCCCTGCGCCAGAAGGGCGGCCTGGTTGTAGCGCCGGCGCAACAAGCGGAACCGGTGCAACGGAACCGGCACCACCAGCATTCCCGGCACCAGTATCGGCGCCGCCGCGCGCAGCATCCAGCCAGCGGCGGGCCGGGCAAGGTCGGTCCGGTCGCCATGCTTCAGCGCCAGAATCAGCCGCCGCGCATTGTCCTTGTAGATCAGGGCTGATCGTCCCCGTGCCCAGGGCCGCGCAATGCGCATGCAGTCGTCGCAATATTCGGCTGCCTCGGCCGGCTCGCCCGGCAGCGGGGTGCCGCAGCGGTCGCAAACCAGCCCGGCAATGAAATTCGTCTCGCGCCAACAAGGCCCGCACAGCGCAAAATCCGATTCGACCAACATGCCACAGGAAATGCATTGCGGCGGAAAGATCAGGTGCAGGGCACTTTGCAATCCCATGTCTTGCCTTCTACATATCCCGGCGAAGGAGGCACCATGCCCGAGACACCGGACCTTATCGACCGTGCGGCGCTTGAGCATTTCCGCGATCGCGCCCTGAAACGGGACGCGCCGGCGCTGTTCCTGCACGAGGACGCCGCCACCGAGATTCAGGAAAGACTCGACGAGGTTAACAGAACCTTTACGGCGCCGGCGGTCGTGTCGCCTTTCCCGCAGGTGTGGCATCGGGCGTTCCCGTCCGCGCTGCATGTACCGGACGAAGAGATCCTGTCGCTGGAACCCGGCGCGCATGATCTGGTGATTCACGGGCTGTGCCTGCACTGGGCGAATGATCCGGTGGGCCAGCTGGTGCAATGTCGCCGGGCACTGAAACCCGACGGCCTGTTCATCGGAGTGCTGTTTGGCGGGCAGACCCTGCATGAGCTGCGCGCGGCCTTGTCCGAGGCCGAAGTGCGTCTGACCGGCGGCCTGTCGCCGCGCGTCGTCCCGATGGGCGAGATCCGCGATCTC
>JADQCD010000056.1 GCA_016278285.1 Actibacterium sp. | reverse complement strand
CGCCTGCGGTCGGCTCGTCCAGCACCAGGATGCGCGGATGATGCACCAGCGCCTTGCCCAGCAGAAGTCGCCGGCGCATCCCTCCCGAAAGCGACCGCGCGTAGGCCTCGGCCTTGTCCTCCAGCCCGATCATTTCAAGGATCTTGTCGGTGCGGCGCTGCGATTTGGGCACACCGTAAAGCCCTGCCTGCACCTCCAGCGCCGCGCGCGGGGTGAAGAACGGATCGAGGTTCAACTCCTGCGGCATCACCCCGATCGAGGCGCGCGACTGGCGCGGATTCACGTCCTGGTCAAAGCCCCAGATCGTCACCTTTCCTGCGGTCTTGATGACCAGCCCGGCCAGAATGTTGATCAGCGTCGACTTGCCCGCGCCGTTCGGCCCGAGCAGGCCGAAGATGGATCCTTCGGGCACGTCCAGATCGACGCCTTTCAGCGCCCGTTTCTCGGGCTGGTTGCCCGCTGGGGCATAGGTCTTTTCCAGGCCCCGTATCTCGATCGCGTTGCTGCCCATCGCACCCTCCCGCCCCGGCTTGCCCCGGTGCCGTCTTGCGTTATCCTTCCGGCTGATCTAAGCGGAAACCGCCGCCGCGGCAAGCAACGGAGCCCAGGACATGACAATCGAAGCCCCGGAAACCGAAATCGTCAACCAATGGCGCGTGGCCTGCGACGGGGGCGAGGGCGCGCTGGGACATCCGCGTGTCTGGCTCTCGATTCCGCATGAGACGGGCTTTGTCGAATGCGGGTATTGTGACAAGAAATTCATCCACGAAAGTTTCGCGGACCGATCGAAATAAGGCGCTGAACGGCAAAGGTCGTCGGGCGCGGGAAAATGACCTGCGGTCCACGGCGTGCCGCGGTGCCATGAACAGGACATCCTCGGCATGTCAGTTTCGCAAGGAGTTCCGCGCATGATCGGGGCACAGGCCGAAGACAAGCCCGATTTCAGCCCGTGGCCGGCAATGGCGACCCTGCTGATCGCCAATTTCATGAACCTTATCGACGTGACGATCGTCAACGTGGCGCTGCCCTCGATGCAGCGCGGACTGGGGGCGAGCGCAAGCCAGATCGAGTGGATCGTGGCGGGTTACATCCTGATCTTTGCGCTGGGGCTGCTGCCGATGGGCCGGATCGGCGATATCGTCGGGCGCAAGCGCGTGTTCCTGATCGGCGTCGGCTGTTTCACCCTGGCCTCCGCGATCTGCGGGCTGGCACCGAATACCGGGATGCTGGTATTCGCGCGGGTGTTTCAGGGCGCTTCGGCGGCGGTCATGATGCCGCAGGTTCTGGCGATTGCGCAGAACCTGTTTCCGCCGCGCCAGCGTGCCTCTGCCTTCGCGCTGTTCAGCCTTACGGCGGGGCTGGCGTCGGTCGCGGGCCCGCTGCTGGGCGGGTTGCTGATCTCGATGGACCTGTGGGGGCTGGGATGGCGGCCGATCTTCCTGATAAACCTGCCGATCGGACTGGCCGCGATCCTGTTCGGGATACGGCTGATCCCCGATATCCGGGGCGATCACGGCATGCGAAACGACTGGGTCGGAATCGGCATCGTCGCGCCGGCGCTGTTCTGCATTGTCTTTCCGTTGGTCGAGGGGCGCAACCTGGGCTGGCCGGTCTGGCTGTTCGCCATGATGGCCGCCGCTGTGCCGCTTCTGGTGGGGTTCGTGTTGTGGGAAAGGCATCAGGCGAAACGGGACGCGCCACAGCTCTTGCCGGTGACGCTGCTATCCAACTGGAATTTCGCAATCGGCTCGGCCATGTCGATGATCTTCTTCTCGGCCCTGCCCGCGTTTTTCCTGGTCTTTGCGTTGTTCCTGCAAAACGGTTTCGGCTTTACCCCGTTGGAATCGGGCCTGACGACGGTGCCTTTTCCGGTCGGCGTGCTGATCGCGTCGATCATCACCAGCCGGCTGGGGGCCGACTGGCTGCGGTTTCGGATATTCATAGGTCTGGTTCTGTTGTGGTTCAGCATTTTCGTCCTGCGCCAGCTGGTGCTGGCCGAGGGCGTGACGCTGAACCACTGGAATTATGTGACGCCGCTGTTCTTCGCCGGCCTGGGCCTGGGGCTGTCGATCGCGCCGCTGTTCCAGGCGATCCTTCAAGGCGTGCCGGTGCATGACGCGGGCAGCGGGTCGGGCGCGTTGCAGGCGATCCAGCAGGCGGGCGGGGCATTGGGCATCGCGGTGGTATCGCAGGTGTTCTTCTCGACGCTGGGCATGGCGACGGCGCGCGGGGTCGAAAGCCACGCCGCCTATTCCGCCGCGTTCTCGGCGGCGATGGTCTATAACCTTTGGGCCTATGTCCTGGTGGCGGTTGGCGCACTTGTCCTGCACGGGGCCGATAACGGACAGCCCGCTGCACGCCAGCCGGTGCCGGTGGAATAGCCGCCAGCACCGTATGGTCGTGGTGTTCGGCGGGCGGCGCATGTAACCTGACGCTTTCAACGTTTCGGAAGAGGGACGCGCAAAGATGGTGGACAGTTCATTCGGCAAGGGGTGCCACCTGCACCTGATCGACGGTTCGGCCTTCATCTTCCGGGCCTTCCATGCCCTGCCGCCACTGACGCGAAAATCCGACGGCTTGCAGATCGGCGCCGTGGCGGGATTTTGCAACATGATCTTCAAGATGGTCGAGGACAATACCGGCCCCGATGCGCCCACGCATGTCGCGGTGATCTTCGACAAGGGGTCGCACACTTTCCGCAACGATCTTTACGATCTCTACAAGGCCAACCGCGAGGAAATGCCAGAGCCGCTGCGCCCGCAGATCCCGCTGACCCGCGATGCGACCCGCGCCTTCAACATCGCCTGTATCGAGAAGGAGGGATTCGAGGCAGACGACATCATCGCCACCCTGGCCCGCCAGGCGCGCGAGGCCGGCGGCCGGGTGACGATCATCAGTTCGGACAAGGATCTGATGCAACTTGTCGGCGGCGGGGTCGAGATGCTGGACGCCATGAAAAACAAGCGCATCGGTGTCGAGGAGGTCGAGGCGAAGTTCGGCGTCGGCCCCGATCGGGTCGTGGACGTTCAGGCGCTGGCCGGCGACAGCGTCGACAACATTCCGGGCGCGCCGGGGATCGGCGTCAAGACGGCCGCGCTTCTGATCAACGAGTTCGGCGATCTCGACACGCTGCTGGAGCGCGCGGAGGAGATCAAGCAGCCCAAGCGGCGCCAGACCCTGGTCGACAATGCCGAGCAGATCCGCCTGTCCCGGCAGTTGGTCACGCTGGATTCCGATACACCGCTGGAGGATGTCTCGCTCGACGATCTCGAGGTCAGGGACCCGGACCCGGACACGTTGCTGGATTTCCTGACGTTGATGGAGTTTCGCACGCTTTCGAAGCGCGTCGCCGAAAAGCTGGGAGTCGAACCCCCGGTGATCGCTGCGGCGACACCATTGACCGAGGCAGAGGGCGAGGCGCCCGATGCACCCGCGGCGCTGCCTTTCGTGCCCGAAGATTACGAATGTGTCCGCGATGCGGATGCGCTGCGGGTCTGGATCGAGCGGGCACGTGCCCGCGGCTGGGTGGCGGTGGACACCGAGACCACCAGCCTGGACGAGATGCAGGCCCGTCTGGTGGGCATATCGCTTGCGGTCGAGCCGGGGCAGGCCTGTTATGTGCCGCTGGGGCACACGGACGGGTCAGACGACCTGTTCGGATCCGCGGCGCTGGCCAGGGGGCAGATGAAGATCGGTCCGGCGCTGGACCTGCTGCGACCGCTCTTGCAGGATGACGCGGTGATGAAGATCGGGCAGAACATGAAATACGATGCCAAGATCTTCGCGCGCCACGGCATCGAGGTGGCGCCGATCGACGACACGATGCTGATGTCCTACGCGATGCATTCGGGCCTTCACGGGCACGGTATGGACACGTTGTCGGAACGTTATCTCGAACATCAGCCGATCCCGATCAAGTCGCTGCTGGGCAGTGGCAAATCGGCGATCAGCTTCGACCGGGTGCCGGTCGAGGCGGCGGTGAAATACGCCGCCGAGGATGCAGACATCACGCTGCGCCTGGCGCAGTTGTTCAAGCCGCAGTTGCACCGAAAGCGCGTGACCACCGTCTATGAAACCCTGGAACGCCCGCTTGTGCCGGTGCTGGCCGAGATGGAGATGACCGGCATCAAGGTCGACCGCGATACGCTTTCGCGCATGTCCAATGCCTTCGCCCAGAAGATGGCCGGTCTGGAGGCCGATATCCACGAGCTGGCCGGCACCACATTCAACGTGGGCAGCCCCAAGCAGCTGGGTGAGATCCTGTTCGACCAGATGGGTCTGGAGGGCGGCAAGAAAGGCAAGACCGGCGCCTATGCCACCGGCGCCGACGTGCTGGAGGATCTTGCCGCCGAAGGGCACGACCTGCCGGCGCGGGTTCTGGACTGGCGGCAACTGTCCAAGTTGAAATCGACTTATACCGATGCCCTGCAGGAGCATATCAATCCCGAAACCGGCCGGGTCCATACCTCCTATGTCCAGACGGGCGCGAATACCGGTCGGCTGGCCTCGACCGATCCGAACCTTCAGAACATCCCGGTGCGCACCGAGGAAGGCCGGCGCATCCGCGAGGCTTTCGTCGCCGATACGGGCATGGTCCTGCTCAGCCTCGACTATTCGCAGATCGAGCTGCGCATCCTGGCGCATGTCGCCGACATCCGGGAGTTGAAGGACGCTTTCCGCGAGGGGCAGGACATCCACGCCCTGACCGCCTCCGAGATGTTCGACGTGCCGCTCGATCGGATGACGCCGGAAATCCGGCGGCAGGCCAAGGCGATCAATTTCGGCGTGATCTACGGCATCTCGGGCTTCGGGCTGGCGCGCAACCTGCGCATCCCGCGGTCCGAGGCGCAGGGTTTTATCGACCGTTATTTCGAAAGGTTCCCCGGCATAAAGGAATACATGGATTCCACGGTGAAATTCGCCAGGGAGCATGGTTTCGTCCAGACGCTGTTCGGCCGCCGCATCCACACGCCCGAGATCAACGCCAAGGGCCCGGGCGCCGGGTTCGCGCGACGCGCGGCGATCAACGCGCCGATCCAGGGCACCGCTGCGGACGTGATCCGCCGGGCGATGATACGGATGCCAGGGGTCATCGCGGACCTGCCCGCGAAGATGCTGTTGCAGGTTCATGACGAACTGCTTTTCGAGGTCGAGGCCGACGCGGTGGACAAGACCATCGATGCGGTGCGCGCGGTGATGGAAAATGCCGCGATGCCCGCGGTCAAGCTGGACGTGCCGCTGACCGTCGATGCGGGGCAGGGAGCCAATTGGGCTCAGGCGCATTGACTCTCGGGGTAAAGGTCGCTCCTGCATTGCATATTGTCGCAGCGGGGCGCGAGGTTCCGCATGCGGGCAGGGCATAGGCAGGGCGCGCCACAGCCGAGATTGAAATTCCATGCCCCGCAACATCCGAACCATTCTTTGCCCGCTGAACCTGCGGCACGCCGCCATCGACCACCAGGCCTACACGGAGGCGGTCGAAATGGCTCGTCGCCATGACGCCAAGCTGATCGTCGCCACCGTCGCGCCCGAGTTCGAGCGCAACCTGAATATCCGGGATTCCGAGAAATACTGGGGCGATCAGCTGGCGCAGTTCATGAAGGCCCATCCGGCGGAGGGTGTCGAGGTCGAAACCATTGTGCGCAAGGGGGCCGTCCACAGGCAGATCGTCAAGCTGGCGGATCAGGCCAGGGTGGATGTGATCGTGATGCAGGCGGCCAACCCGCGGATCAAGGATTATCTGCTGGGCACCACCGCCACCCATGTCGTCGCACATGCTGAGTGTTCGGTTTACGTCGTCCGAAATACGGCATAGCGTGCCTGCCGAAAGGCAGGGCCATGAGCGCATTTCACGACCACTCGCACGGGCATCACCACCACCATATCGACCCGAAATCCGGCGACCGGCGGGTGATTTGGGCGGTCGCGGTCAACCTGTTCCTGACCCTGGCGCAGATCCTGGGTGGGGTCGTTTCGGGTTCGCTCGCACTTATCGCCGATGCGATTCACAACTTTTCCGATGCGATTTCACTGATTATCGCGTTGCTGGCGCGGCGCATTTCGCGACGCCCGCGGGATGACAGCATGACTTTCGGCTATGGCCGGGCCGAGGTCGTCGCCGCGCTGGTGAATTACACGACGCTGTTCGTCATCGCCTTCTACCTGATCGCCGAGGCGGTCATGCGTCTGTTGGACCCGCCGGGCGTCGAGGGCTGGATCGTCGTCATTGTCGCCGGCATCGCGCTGCTGGTGGATGTGGTGACGGCGATGCTGACATTCGCCATGTCGAAGCAGAGCCTGAACATCCGCGCGGCCTTTCTCCATAACGTGGCGGATGCGTTGGGCTCGGTCGCGGTGATCTTCGCGGGGACATTGATCCTGCTTTACAACTGGCGCCTGATCGACCCGCTGGTGACCCTGGGGATCGCGCTTTACATCCTGTGGCACGCGGGCAGCGACGTGATGCCGGTGATCCGCATCCTGATGCTGGGCAGCCCGGTGGCACCGGATCTGGACGCAGTGCGCCAGAGCGTAAGGGGGGAGGCCGATGTCGAGGATCTGCACCATCTGCACCTGTGGCAGATAGATGAGCGGCGTACCGCGTTCGAGGCGCATCTTGTCGTGCAGGACGGGGCGGATTTCGCGCGCGTCACCGATCGTGTGAAGACGATGCTGGCCGAGCGTTTTGGTCTGCGCCATGTAACGCTGGAGCTTGAAACCCCCCAGAGCGGCTGCGCGGACCGCGATGCGGCCGAGTTCAGCCGGGAAGCTCGGCCGACGGGATGATCGGGAAGAATTGTCCGCCCGACCACAGGCCGAACCAGCCTTGTCCGTCGACTTGTTCATGACGGCCGAACTCGACGAGCCGATAGAAGCTCTTGCGGTCGATCAGCGCCTCCAGCCCGGCGCGGATCTCGACATAGGGCGATGGCTCGCCGGTTTCCGAATCGCGTTCCACCCGGACCGGGTGCTCGGGGCCGGCGGTTGCGGCGTCCTCGACATTGGTAAAGAAGGTGATCTTCTGGTCCCGCCCCGTGCCCTCGACTTCGAAATCCTGGGCCACGAAGGGGGCGTCATCGACGGTGATTCCGACCTTTTCCACAGGGGTCACGAGGAAATAGTCGTTACCGTCCTTGCGCAGGATCGACGAGAACAGCTTGACCATCTCGTGCCGGCCGATCGGCGTGCCCAGGTAGTACCAGGTGCCGTCGCGCGCGATGCGCATGTCCAGATCCCCGCAGAACTCGGGGTTCCACTCGTGAACGGGTGGCAGTCCCTTCTTTCCGGCGGCGCGGGCGGCCTGTGCCAGGTTTTCGACGGTCGGTTTCACG
>JADQCD010000026.1 GCA_016278285.1 Actibacterium sp. | reverse complement strand
GGCCTTCAACCACGAACAGGGCAACCGCGCACGCAAACTGTTTGCCGCGGTGGTTCTGGCGGCACTAGACGATGCGATCGCCGACGACAAGAAATATGGCAACGGCCCCGATCAGATCGCGCGTTGGGCGCGGTCGCGTGACGGGCGCGAAGTTCTGTCCTGTGCGGGGATCGACCCCAATGAGCGGGTGGTCACCGGTTTGATGGATTTCGTCTCGAAGGGTGTGCGCACCTCGGTTGCCCTGTCGCGCGAGGAAAGCGAACGCCGGCAAATGCAGGAGCAGGCCGAGGCGGCCTGATCCTTTCGTATCTGCAACGGAAAAGACGCGCCCCATCGGGGCGCGTCTTTCGTTTCCGGTATGGATTGCGAGCGCTGTGGTCCGGCGGTCAGTCGAAATCGCGGCTGGCGAGGGCACGGTTGATTTCGCGACGCACCAGCTTTCGGACGTTACGGGTGATCCTCTCGCCCAGGGCGCCCTGAAGTTCTTCGCGTACGATATCGCTGACAAGTTCGCGCAGCATCGCCTCATCCAGCACATCGGGGTCCGGGGCGTCGAACAGGGACCCTTCTGGTGTGTCGTCACCTCCGTCATCCGGAATCGCCTTCTCGTCCGCGGCCGGGTCGGTTCCAGCCCCGGTTTCAGCGTTCGCAGCGCTCTCGTGACTGGTCGACGTGTTTTGCGTTTGTGTCGCCGAAAGCTCCGACGGCTCGAAAGTCACATTGTGCCGTGCGATTTCACTGCCATCGGGTTCCCATTCTTCGCCGCTGCCCGCCACGGCGGCCTCCAGATCGGCAATCCGGTCTTCGAGCGACACATCCTCCCAGCTGTCATACTGGGGCGCATCCGGCGCGCTGTCCGCCTGTGTCCCGGATCCGGCCGATGCCTCGGCATCTTGTCCAGCCGCTTCGTCGAAACCGGAATCCGCGTCATCCCCCGAGGCGGCAACCCGCAACGCAGGTGTCAGCACAAGCTTGCCCGGCTTCGCAGATGTGGAATGTGCCGCCGCGGCCGGTTCATCCGCCACCAGCCGGCGAATGGATGACAATACGTCCTCTATATCCGTTCGGGAGACCGGGTCCGACATGGTATGCCCTCTCGCAATGCCCGAAGTTATGGTAGCGCGCGCCGCCGCCCCACACAACAAATAGTATGTATCATTCTTTCCCGATGCTTTTGAGCACCCGGTCGAGCTGAACGCCCTGCACCGACCGGATCGGCGCGTTCTTGACCGCGTTGTAATACGCGGCAGCATCATAGGTCGGAACGCCCAGGTCCAGGTGTTTCACCGTCAACATGCCCATCGATGCCAGAACCCGGTAGACAGCGACGTTCCGATTGGCGCCGGCCGTGACCCGGGCGGTCAGAGCATCCAGCAATTCCTGTTCGGCGTCCAGCACGTCGAGCGTCGTGCGCGCCCCGAGGCGCGCCTCTTCCTTGACACCCTCGAACGCGAGCCGCGCCGCCTGGATCCGCTGGTCGCTGGCCTGAAGCTGTGCGCGGGCCACCGCCAGATCGCCCCAGGCATTTGCCACGCCCTGTTCGATCGTGCGCACGGTGCGATGCAGCGCGGCAAGGTTTGCCTCGCGGTTGGCCAATGCCTGCCGCTCGGCCGATATCAGCGCGCCACCGGAATAAAGGGTCTGGTTCAGTTGAAGCCCGACGCTGCTGTTGTTGATGCCACCGTCGGCCCGGCTGAGATTGACCTCGGCCTGCAACGAGGGACGGCGCGCTGCGCGCGCGCGCAGAAGCGACAATTCGGAAACGGTCACGTTGTGCTGCGCGGCCTCGATGTCGGGATGGTTGCGCATGGCGATCGCCCGCGCCGCGTCCAGCGTATCCGGCAGGTCGGGCATGTTGGAAACGCTGCCCAGATTTCCCGGATACTGCCCGACGGCCAGCTTGTAAGCCTCGCGCGCGGTGTTGAGCTGTCCCTGCGCCGCAACCAGGTTGCTCTGTGACAGCGCCAGGCGCGATTGCGCCAGCGAGACGTCGGTGCGCGTCACCTCACCCACGTCAAACCGGTCCTGTGCGGCACGCAGCTGTTCGGTGACCAGCCGCAGATTGTTTCGGCGCAGTTCGACGGTTTGCACGGCACTTCGCACGCTCATGAACGCCTGGACGGTCGACAGCAGTACCTGTTGCTCCAGAGACACCAGGTTGGACCGGGCGGCCAGAACGTTTTCCTTGGCCGCTTCGACAGCAAGACGTCCATCGCCCCCATCATAGATGTCCAGACTTGCGTTCAATGTCACCGATGCGCTTGTGTTGGACGAAGCCAGTGGCGCGTTGGAATCCGAATAATTCGCACTGGCGATGAAAGCCAGAACGGGCCGCAGCGCCGCAACCGCCTGGGCCACCGTTTCATCAGTTGCACGCAGCAAGGCCCGGTTCTGTTCCAGAAGGTTGCTGTTGCGATACGCCATGGCCATCGCATCGGCCAGATTTTCCGCCCTCGCCGGAGCAGCCGCCGCAAGCAACGCCAACACACCGACCGCCGCGTTCCGAAAGAAAACTGCCATTCTGCCCTCGCCTCGTTAAATACGTTCCGCACCCGTGCCTGTCGCGGTCGTCTGCCTGTCCGACGCGCGGGCGCGCGCGTTACAGCACGAAAGCGGCCCGGTTCTCGAATCCGGCAAGCACCGGGGCCGTCGCGTTGAAGGCGAACCGCCAGTTCAAAGCTCCGTCAATCTTATACCCGATACGGCAAACGCCCAAGGCCCCGTCCATGAAGATCGCCGCGATTCTTCCGCCTTCGCGCAACTGTTGCTCTATTGTATCAGGCAGTCGTTCGATGGCGCCTTCAAGAATGATCGCGTCGTAGGGGCCGTGTTGCGGCGCACCTTCGACCAGCGCGCCCGCGATCACGGCCACGTTGTCGGCGGCATTCTCTGCCAGGGCCGTC
The DNA here is from genome assembly GCA_016278285.1 of Actibacterium sp. Taxonomy (GTDB): domain Bacteria; phylum Pseudomonadota; class Alphaproteobacteria; order Rhodobacterales; family Rhodobacteraceae; genus JADQCB01. Next base: position 4,499 of record JADQCD010000026.1, on the reverse strand, counting down.
TGCGCCTCTGCGGCCATGGTGGCGTCCTCTTCGACGGCGACTACGGCCTCGGCCATCCGGGCGATTACCGCGCTGGAATAACCCAGCCCGCAGCCCAGATCCAGAACCAGGTCATCGCCCCGAATATCCAGCCCGTCCAGCATCTTGGCCAATATGCGCGGTGCCAGCATCACGCGACCGCCACCCAGATCCAGGTTATCGCCGATATAGGCCGCTTCGCGCAGATTGACTGGCACGAAAGCCTGGCGCGGAACCGTGAGCATTGCGTCGATAACGGGAAATTTCGTGACGTCCGACGGCCGCACCTGAGTGTCGACCATAATCCGGCGGCGTGCGGCAAAATCTGTCATGGGGCGAGACTCTTCGGTCTGTTGGTTTCCAGCTTTCTCTTGCCACAGAAACCCGGGACGGGCAACAGACCGGACTGCCGTGCCGGCCGGGCGGGTCGGCGGCAACCTAGCTCATACCAAGCGCTTCCTTGTACATCTCCAGAACCGCCTCTTCTTCGGCGATGTCGTCGCTGTCACGCTTGCGCAGGGCGATGACCTTGCGCATCACCTTGGTGTCATACCCCCGGCCCTTGGCCTCGGCCATCACCTCTTTCTGCTGGTCGGCGATGTCCTTCTTCTCGGCCTCCAGGCGCTCATAACGTTCTATGAACTGGCGCAGCTCATCGGCAGTCACGCGGTAGGTCGTGTCGGTGGTCGTGTCGGTCATCGCTGCCTCTTGATTGATCGGGTTGCCGGAACCCTCCGATACCGCCGGCCTTGCGCCGCCGCAAGCCCCGGGGGTTGCGCGAATGGCCGCCCTGGGCTAGCGCAGGCCGGCGATGCACGATGGGAGCGCGGGCGATGGAAATTCTGATCTGGTCGGGGGCGACGGTCTCGCTGGCAGGGCTTGCCGGGCTCGTCTGGTGCATCATCAAGGTGGCCCGCGCCCGGCGGTCCGGCCTGTCCGACGACGACCTGCGCAGCGCGATTCAGAAGGTTGTCGCGCTGAACATGGCCGCGCTGTTCGTATCAGTCATCGGTCTGATGATGGTCATCCTGGGAATCTTTCTGGGCTGAGGCCCAACACACCCTGTCAAAGCCGGTTCAGGTCGGCGAATGTCCGACCGTTCTTGATCAGGTCGGAAAACAGCCCCGACGGGGCCCAGAACGACGCGTCCTCTTCTGCGAGCGCTTTCAATGTATTCTGCACCGACAGCAGCCCGGTCAGGTCGGCTGTCTGCATTGGGCCGCCGCGCCAGGCGGGAAATCCATAACCGTGGATCATGACCAGGTCGACATCCGCCGGGCGCTGCGCCACGCCGGCCTCGACCAGCAGCGCGCCGGTATTGGCCATCGCGGCCAGGGCGCGCTGTACGATCTCGTCCGCGGACATCGCACGCCCGCGACCGCCCGCGGGCGGTTCCGGCGGGGTCCGTCCGGCGAAAGGCGGGCGTTCCAGCCCATGGCCCTTGAGCGCCGCCTCTACCGCAGCCGGATCGGTGCCGCGACGCACGGCATCCTCGGCCACCCAACGACAGGCCCCCCAGACCGCCGGGCCGATGCCCCCCTCGGCGGCCGGGCTGACAACTGCAATCTTCCGACCACTCCGCAGCAGATCGACCAGCCCCATGACCGCCTCGGGCGCGGTGGCATCGCTGGTCAGGACCTCGACCAACCGTCCCGCATGGGCCGGTCCGGAAGTCATCAACGCCAGCGCATCGCCGGGACGTGCCAGACCGGTGAAATCGGGGGACCGACCCGGTGCTGTCACAATCGCAAGAACCGCGTCGGCGCGCATCTGCGGCTCCAACCCGGCGGCGTCATCCGCCACCACCAGGTCGGCCTCTGCCAGCGCCGACCTATCCGGTTCAACGGATAGCCGAGCCAAACGTTCGGCCCGCACCCCGTCGGAAATCCGGCCTTTCCCGACGGCCGCGGAATAGGTCCGTTCGACCTGTGCGGCGACGCCCTGTGCATTGCCGCCATGCAATGTGACGGGCCGGCCCGCATCCAGAAAAAGCACGGCCCAGCCCGGCGCCATCCTGCCCTCGGCAATGATCGCGACCCGATGAAGATCGCGCGCGCTGCGTCCGGCGAATTCCGGTCGCCGCCCGGCAAGAGCCTCGGCCGCGAAGGCATGGGGCAGCGCCCGCGCTGCCGGGGTCGCGCGGCAATCGTCAAGTGCGGCGGCCTCCAGTTCCAGCGCCGCGTCGACCGGCAGAAGCTGCGCCGCCTCGACCGCATCGACGATCTTTCCCGGCGCCATCAACGGACTGTCCGCAACCTTGCCGCGGAAGCGGTCCACCGCCTGCTGATAGGCCCGCGGATCGGAAAAACCCCTGCGCAATTCGACCGTCGGGCGCGGCCCGGAACCGGCGGCGACCAACGCGACCGCATAGCTTTGCGCGGCCTCGGCCAGATCGCCCTGCGCCACGCGATCGACCAGCCCGAGCCGGGCGGCCTCTGCGGCCGGGACGGCGCGGCCGGTCAGCATCATCTCCAGCGCCGCCTCGGCCCCGATCAAACGCGGCAGACGCTGCGTTCCACCCGCGCCGGGCACCAGCCCCAGATTGACCTCTGGCAGTCCCAGGCGGCTGCGTTCAGCCGCGATCCGGTAATGTGCCGCCATCGCCAGCTCGCAGCCGCCACCCAGCGTGCTGCCATGCACCGCGGCGATTACCGGCTTCGGGCAAAGCTCGATCCGGCGGCACAGCTCGCCCAGGGTCGGCGAAGCCTCCTTGGCGCCGAGCTCGGTTCTTTCGGCGCCGGAAGAAAAGTTCGGCCCGACAGCGCCGATCACGACGGCGCGCACCTCCGGATCGGCCACCACATCATCCAGGGCGCGCATCAAGGCATCCCGCAGGGCCGCCCCGAGCGCATTGATCGGCGGCTGGTCCAGAACGATCCGGGCAATGCCGCCCTGCCCCTTTTGCACATGCACCAGTTCGCCCATCACCGCATCGCCCCTGCACCATCAACGGGCCGTCGTCCGGCAAAGCCCATGGCCCTCGGCAGCATTAGTATCCCTGCCGCCGCGAATCGCAACAGATTGATGGTGTAACAGGGGCGCAGGTGCCGTCAGACGGGCATATCGTTATACAGATCGTCGGAATCGTCATCCTCCAGCTCCTGCTCCAGGCGCAGGATATCGTCGGGCACCGGCAAACCCTGCGCGCGAAGTTCGGAGATCTTCTCACGCAATTCCTCTTGCAGGATATGCCGATCCTCGGGGCGTTTCTCGATTTCTTCCAGGATCAGATAGATCCCCGCCTTCAGCTGTTCGAATGCCATGGTCCGGCTCCTCCCTGTATGGCTCTTGCGCCGGTCACGCCGCGCAACGGCGACAGAACGGTGTCGCAGGAAGAACGTCCAGACGTTCTTGCGAGATCGTGTCGCCGCATTTCACGCAGATACCGTAAGTTCCGTTCTCGATCCGGTCGAGCGCCGCACGAATACGCGCGATTTCGGACACGCCGGACGTTCCGATCCCCTCAAGAACCTCATCCTCCTCGCGCTCGACGGCAAGTTCCTCCCAGTCCTTCGCCTCATGGCTCTCAAGCTCGTCCTCGATGCCATGCAGCCGGCCTTCCAGCTCCTGAAGTCTGTTTCTCAACGTTTTTTCGCGCTCTTCAACCGTCGCCATCGGATCATTTCCCTTCGGATATTCGCAAGGATGTTACAGTGCAGCGAAACAGCTGCCTTGATACACGTCAATTCCCATGACGCCACTGTTATCGATGGCCATTGAAACACATATAAGGAATCGCATATGACTTATGAGCAAGCAAAGGAGCGCCTGGAATGTCACCCGAAGTGAAAGCCTTTTTCGACGAGGCGACGAACACCGTTTCCTATGTCGTGCGCGACCCGATGTCCGCGAAGGTTGCGATCGTCGACAGCGTGCTGGATTTCGATTATGCGTCGGGCCACACGGACACCGCCTCGGCCGACGCGGTAATCGCCTGGGTCAAGGATCAGGGATTCGAGGTCGAATGGATTCTCGAAACCCATGTTCATGCCGACCACCTGTCCGCCGCGCCCTATATCCAGCAGCAACTGGGCGGAAAGATCGGTATCGGCGAAAAGATCCGCGTGGTGCAGGACACCTTCGGAAAAGTGTTCAACGAAGGAACAGAATTCCAGCGCGACGGCAGCCAGTTCGACGAATTGTTCGCCGAGGGCGACAGTTTTCATATCGGGCAATTGCGCGGCGACGTGCTGCACACGCCGGGCCACACACCGGCCTGCCTCACTTATGTGATCGGCGACGCGGCTTTTGTCGGGGACACGCTGTTCATGCCCGATTTCGGTACGGCGCGGTGCGATTTCCCCGGCGGATCGGCAGAGACGATGTATGACTCGGTGCAGAAGATCCTGGCGTTGCCAGAAAAGACGCGGATCTTCGTGGGTCACGATTACAAGGCGCCCGGGCGCGAGGATTATGCCTGGGAATCCACGGTGGGCGAACAGAAGGCGAAGAATGTCCATGTCGGCGGCGGCCATGACAAG